>JASGDG010000101.1:0-6224 GCA_047607325.1 Xenophilus sp.
CACAACTGCACGGCACGTCGATCCCGACCGCCTGGCGCTGGGCGCGCATTGGCCGCCTGCCGGCCCCGGTGAAGTTGACGCGCGGCACCACGCGCTGGCGTGTCGGCGATCTGCGCAAGCACATGGCGGAACTGGCGGCGGCCTGATGCTGGCCGCCTTCGCTGCGCCGGCCGGCCTGCAGCAGCACCCGCTGTCCGCAGCATTCCCGGCAATGAACACCGAGGACTTCGACGCGCTGCGCGACAGCGTGACGAACGACGGCGTTTTGAACCCCATCGCGATCTTCGAGGGCATGATCATCGATGGATGGCATCGCTACTGCGTGGCCGTCGAACTAGGTTACGAATGCCCTGCCGTTGAACTCGCTGAGGGCATCGACCCGCGCGACTTCGTGCTGGCGCAGAACAAGGCCCGCCGCCACGTCACGCAGGCGCAACTGGCGATGGCCGTGACGGCCGTGTACGCATGGCGACCTGCTGCCGGTGGCCGCCCCGCCGAGAAACCTCACACTGAATGTGAGGTTTCCAAGACCAATGCCGAGTTGGCGGAAATCGCTGGCGTCCACCCGAACACCATCGGCCAGGCCAAGGCCGTGCAGACCAGCGCGGCGCCCGCCGTAGTGGAAGCCGTCAAGCGCGGCGACATCGGTCTACCGAAGGCCGCCGCCATCGCCAAGTTGCCGGCTGAACAGCAGGCGGCCGCGATCCGCGCACCGGCACCGAAAGCCCCCAAGCCGGCACAGCAGCCGGCGCCGAAGAGATCCAGTACCGCCCCTGCGGCCGACGACCCGCAGGCGAAGGTGGACGAACTCAGCGCCCGTCTGGCCGAGATGGCCGGCGACCTGGAAGACGTGATGACCGAGAACGCCGCCATGCGCCAGGTGTTCGACGCCGACGACCGCCTGGCGGCAGCGCAGCAAGCACTGAAGGATGTGCCCAGCGGCGCGTTGGCGAACTGGAGTCCCGCCTTGCCGGCCTGATGGCCGAGAAGGGCGAATTGATCCGCAAGGTGAAGTCCCTGCAGCGCAAATTGGAGGGACGCACGTCATGACGCCGGCTCAGTTCCCTCCGCCGCGCGACTTCCAGGCCGCGGCGCACGAGGCCCTGCGTCAGGGCATCCGCGACGGCCACTGCTGCCAAATGCTCTGCGCCCCCACGGGCGCGGGCAAGACCTACCTTGGCCTGCGCATCATCAACGAGGCGCAGGCCAAGGGGCGGCGGGCGATCTTCGTGTGCGACCGCGTGACGCTCATCGACCAGACCAGCGCCACCGCTGACCGCTACGGCCTGTCCGACCATGGCGTGATCCAGGCTGACCACTGGCGCACCGATTACAGCAAGAAATTCCAGATCGCCAGCGCGCAGACGCTTGAGCGCCGCCAGTGGCCGGAAGCCGACGTGATCGTGGTCGACGAGGCCCACACCCAGCTCGGCGCCTGGGTGCGTCACATCCCGACCACGAGGGCGGCGGTGATCGGTCTGTCGGCCACACCGTTCTCGCCCGGTCTGGGCAAGCTGTTCTCCAACCTGGTGAACGCGGCCACCATGGACGAACTCACCCGCTCCGGCGTGCTGGTGCCCATGCGCGTGCTGTCCTGCACGCGGCCGGACATGGCTGGAGCCGCCACGTCCGGCGGCGAATGGACTGATACGGCGGCCGCCGAGCGCGGCATGGCCATCATCGGCGACGTGGTGACCGAGTGGCTGCGCTTCGGTGAGAACCGCAAAACCATCGTCTTCGGCTCCACGATCGCGCACTGCGAAGAACTGTGCCGCCAATTCAACGAGGCCGGCGTCATGGCGGCGGTGTTCACTTCGCGCACCAGCAAGACCGAGCGCGAGGCCCTGCTGCGCGAGTATCGCAAGGCGGATTCCACCCTGCGCGTGCTGGTGTCGGTGGAAGCCCTGGCCAAGGGCTTCGACGTTCCCGATGTCGGCTGCGTGGTGGATTGCCGCCCGCTGCGCAAGAGCCTGAGCACCTGCGTGCAGATGTGGGGCCGCGGCCTGCGCTCCGCGCCAGGCAAGGCCGATTGCATCCTGCTGGACCACAGCGGCAACATCCTCCGCTTCGCGCAGGATTTTGAACAGCTGTTTTTCCACGGCGCCGGCGACCTGAGCACCGCCGAGAAGATGGACAAGTCCATCCGCAGGGATGCCGAGGGCGACGATGCGAAGGGCTGCCCGGCTTGCGGCTTCAAGCCCTTCCGGCAGCGCTGCATGGCCTGCGGCCACGAGGCGCGCAATCTCGCCTTGGTGGAGCACGAGGCCGGCGGCGAGATGAGGGAGATCGTCATCGGCAAGACGAAGGCGGCCGATAGCCCCGCGCACCTCTGGCAGCAGGTTTGCGCCTATGCCCGCTCCCATGGCAACCCCGATAAGCGCCAGGGACGCGCTGCGCACCTGTACAAGGACATCGCCGGATCGTGGCCGCCCGACGGCTGGCACATCGACAGCACGCCTTTCGCCGACATCAGCCGCGCCGTGCTCGGCAAGATCCGCTCGCGCAACATCGCATTTGCCAAGACCCGGAGGGCCGTGGCATGAGCGGCTTCGTCGACTTCGCGCGCGCCCACGGCGTGCTGATCAACGAGGCGAAGTTCTTCGCGTCCGAGCACATCAAGCGGTGCGCCACCATCGAGCACCCGAAGAGCGGCAATGGTGCGTACTTCTGGGACGGTGAACGCGGCTGGGTGTTCGCCTGGGATGGCGATGCCCGCGTGCAGTGGTGGAACGACCCGAACGCGCGGCCCTGGACCGAAGAAGAGAAAGAGGCATGGCGCTGCAAGCGCGACGCCGCACGCGCCACCCAGGAACGCGAGTACCAGCGCGCCGCGCACCGCGCCGCCGAGATGCTGCGCCAGGCGGTGCCCGGCCGGCACGACTACCTGATCCGCAAGAAGCTGCCGGACGCGCAGGGGCTGGTGCTGCCCACGGGCGAGCTGATCGTGCCGATGCGCAACCCGTTCACCGGCGACCTGCAGGGCGTGCAGGTCATCCGCTGGAACGGCGAGGCGATGAGGTGGGAAAAGAAGATGACCCCCGGCATGCGCGCCAAGGGCGCCGTGCTGCGCCTGGGGCCGAGGACCGCCCGCGAAACGATCTTCTGCGAGGGGTACGCCACCGGCCTGTCCATCGAGGCCGCAGCGCGCCAGATGCGCCTGAGCGCCGCCGTGATGGTGTGCTTCAGCGACTCCAACATGGCGCACGTCGCGGGGCTCATGAACAAGGGGCAGCGCTACGTGTTCGCCGACCACGACAAGAGCGGCGCCGGCGAGCGCGCAGCTCAGGCCACCGGGCTGCCGTACTGCATGAGCCCGACCGAAGGCCAGGACGCCAACGACCTGCATGCGTCTGATGGCCTCCTCACCGTGGCCCGTCTGCTGATGCAGGTGCGCCAGCAGGAGAAGGCGATGACGTAGGCGCCTCGCAACGACTGCACCCCGCTGGACGGACTTGGTTTAACGGCAGCGGCGGGGGAAGACGCCCCTACTGCGGGAAAGACGAGGAAGCAGGGGCAAGCGGTGGCGAAGGTAGCGCCGCTTCGTCGAACGGCTGCCGGGTCATGCGGCTCCGGGACAGGTGCACATGTGAAGGCCTTCCCAGGATGGGCTAGGTCTGCTCACCAGGCCAGGTATGCAGTCGGATTGAAAGACAACGGTTCTATAGGACACAGGAGTTTCCATGAACGCAACCCTTACCCCTGCCAGCATCAAGACGCATCCGTCGCGCACCTGCGCGAACTGCACCCCTCACGACCGCATGCGCGCGGGCCTGTGCCCCGACTGCGCGCCCGGCGTCCTGCGACACGGCCCATGGAGCAATGCGCAGATGGCCGAGGCCGCGGCCGATATCGGAATGCCGGTGGCTGACTTCCGGGACTGCTGCGATGCCTGCATGGTCGCCTTGCTCGGCGGAGATGTCGCCTATGTCCAGTCGCTGATTCACCCGGAGGGCCGGCCATGAACCCGAGCGAGTACCCCGGCGCCATGGCCGCGTGCGCCGAGCTGGACGCGCTGCGCGCCGAACTGGGCGATCAGGCGCACACCGACCCACGGCATTCCTATTGGTGGAGGCGGCTGTTGTGGGCCTTGCCGGCGCATGAGGTGGGCCGCTTCGCCCGCGCTGCGGTCGACGTCGGCAACCTGCCCCGGCCGCATGCCTACACGGTGAACGGACAGCCGCTATTCACGTTCGAGCAGATCGCGCTGGCGCTGGGCGTGGAAATCGGCGGCCTCCAACGCGCGGCGGCACGGCTGCCTGAGGCCGGCGGAGCACCGAACTGACCCGCGTAGGGTTTGCGAGCGAACACCACGGCACGGACCATCACGACAGCAACGAAAGGGCCACAGCATGGCAACCATCTACGAATATCAGCGCCGGCAGCAGGCCAATTCCTTCGGGGATGCGGCTGCGGCGCAGAACAACCCGGGCGTGACGCCAGTGAGCACGGCGCCGCCCCCGGTGCGCGGCATCCCTGACGCGGCAGGTCTCACGCCCGGCGTGCCATTCACTGGCGGGGCCTCGGGATCGTGGGATGCGCCCAAGCCGCCGCAGGCTGCCAGCCTTGCGCAACCGGCTGCCGCACCCCCACCCTCGGGACCACTCACCAAAGCGCTTACCGCGACTCCCGCGAACGACATCACCCGCGTGGGCAACAGCTACTCCGGCGGCAGCATCGCCGGCCCGGCGACCATCAACGGCCAGGCGCCGGGCGGCACCACAAGCGGCATCGATCCCTACGCGAGCGGCCGCACCGCGCCAGCGCCCGGGAATGCGTTCACCAGGGCCGCGGGCATCACCATGGGTGGTACTCCGGCGACGAGCCCCGTTCCCGGCGGCATCGCTCACGCCCTTACCACTGCACAGCCTGCACCTACTGCTGCACCCGCTGCTGCGCCGGCCATGGGTCCGGTGCCCGGCAGCCTGGCCGCTGCCGTCCTCGGCGCGGGCGGTGCAGGCGCCTCGAACGCGCCGTGGACCAACCCCATGGACCAGTACGACGGCATGGTCCATGGCGGCGGCGCGATCATCATGGGCAACGGCAAGGAGCTGCAGAACCTGGCCACGGATGCCTCGTCAATCATGAACCGGGTGTACGACAAGAAGGGGCGCTACCTGGGCATGGACCCGAACAGCGCCGCGACGCTGGCGTACCGGGCCGCGATGGATCGGCAGGAGCAGGCAGCCAAGGACGCCGCCGAAGCCCAGCGCACCGGGATGCAGCAGGCCGGCGCCACGCAGCGCACGGGCATGGAGCAGTCCGGTGCGTTCAACCGAACGGCGCTGGAGCAGCAGATGGCCGACCTGCGCGAGCGGGCCGCGGCGCGGCAGCGGGACGCGCAGCTGGACATCGAGCGCAGCCGGCTGGGCATCGATCAGGAGCGCCTCGGGGTGGATGCGTACAAGGCCACGCAGGGCCAGGCAGGGAAGGCCGGAGAGGTGTCCACCGCCATCCGCAAGGAGTTCGAAGGCCTGCCCGAGGTGAAGAACTACAAGCAGGCGCTGCCGGCATACCGAGGCATCATCGACGCGGCCCAGCGCAGTACGCCCATGAGCGACATCAATCTGGTGTACGGCATCGCGAAGCTGTATGACCCCAACAGCGTGGTGCGAGAAGGCGAATACGCGACGGTGGCCAAGGCACCCGGCGTGCCGGAGCGGATCAAGGGCTGGGCGCAGTACCTGGCCGGCGGAGGCAAGCTCACGCCCGAGGTCAAGCAGCAGATCGTGGCCGAGGCCAACTCCCGCATGGGCACCTTCGACAAGGAATATGGCTCGGTGATCAACCGCTATGGCGACATCGCCCGGCGCTCGGGTGCCGACGACACGCTGGTGGTGCCGCAGGACTACCAGCCGATGCAAGGCCAATCCACCCGCACGATCGCGCGCACCGGCACGCACAACGGCCGCCGCGTGGTGCAGTACTCCGATGGGAGCGTTGACTATGCCGATTGATCCGAACCAAGTGGCGTGGGACGCACCGGCGGCATCGCCGGCCATCGACCCGAACGCAGTCCAGTGGGATGAGCCCAAGGGCCAGGGCGGCGGCACCGTCGAGAACCTCGGCGCCGGCCTGATGCGAGGCGTGCGCGACGTGATCGACAAGCCCGCCCAGTGGCTGGCCGGCGGCTTCGACAAGATCGCCGGCACCGACGAAGGCGGCCGTGTACAGGCCATGAACGATGCCGGCCGGGCCGAGTTCGATCGAGGCTATGGCGCCAGCAC
>JASGDG010000102.1:0-12042 GCA_047607325.1 Xenophilus sp.
CCCCGTACTTCTCCAGCTTGCTCGCCCCGATGCCGCTGATGCCCTGCAGTTCCTCCAGCGAGGCCGGCGCGCGCTGGGCGATGGCGGCGAGGGTGGCGTCGTGGAAGATCACGTAGGCGGGCAGGTTGTTCGCCTTGGCCACCTCGGCGCGCCAGGCTTTCAGCGCGGCGAAGCGGGCCTGGCCGGCGGCGTCCAGCGGTGCAGCAGCAGCGGGCAGTGCGCTCGCCTTGCCCTCGCCGCGGCTGCGCCGGCTTCTCGCTGAAGGCGCGGGCGCCGAGACCGACTCGCGCAGCCGCACCGGCACCTCGCCCTTGAGCACGGCGCGCGAGCCGTCGGTGAGCTGCAGGGTGTTGAACTTCTCCGCGTTCACCGCCACCGCGCCGATGGCGATGAGCTGGCGCAGCACGCCGCGCAGCTGCGCTTCGCTCAACTCCGCGCCGATGCCGAAGGTGCTGACGCGCTCGTGGCCGAACTGCTTCACTTTCTCCGTCGGCTTGCCGCGCAGGATGTCCATGATGTGGCCGGCGCCGAAGCTGATGCCGCTTTGCTGCTGCACGCGGTAGATGGTGCTGAGCAGCTTGCGCGCGGCGTCGGTGCCGTCCCAGACAGCCGGCGGCGTGAGGCAGTTGTCGCAGTTGCCGCAGGGCGAGCTGTCTTCGCCGAAATACTTGAGCAGCCGCACGCGCCGGCAGTCGGTGGCCTCGGCCAGCGCCAGCAGCGCGTCGAGCTTGCCGCGCATGACCTGCTTGAACTCCTCCGGCCCGGGGCTCTCGTCGATCATGCGGCGCTGGTTGACCACGTCCTGCAGGCCGTAGGCCATCCAGGCCTCGGCGGGAGCGCCGTCGCGGCCGGCGCGGCCGGTTTCCTGGTAGTAGCCCTCGATGTTCTTGGGCATGTCCAGGTGGGCGACGAAGCGCACGTCGGGCTTGTCGATGCCCATGCCGAAGGCGATGGTCGCCACCATGACGACGGCCTCCTCGCGCAGGAAGCGGTCCTGGTGGCGCTGGCGCACGGCGGCGTCCAGGCCGGCGTGGTAGGGCAGGGCGTCGATGCCGGCCTCCACCAGCGCCTGCGCCACTTCCTCCACGCGCTTGCGCGACTGGCAGTAGACGACGCCGGCCTCGCCCGCGTGCTCGCGCTCGATGAAGCGCAGCAGCTGCGTGGTGGCGTCCTTCTTCTCGACGATGCCGTAGCGGATGTTGGGCCGGTCGAAGCTGCTGACGAACTGGCCGGCCTCCTGCAGCTGCAGCCGCTCGACGATGTCGGCGCGCGTCAGCGCATCGGCGGTGGCTGTCAGCGCGATGCGCGGCACCTGCGGCCAGCGTTCGTGCAGCAGCGCGAGCTGGCGGTATTCGGGGCGGAAGTCGTGGCCCCACTGGCTGACGCAGTGCGCCTCGTCGATGGCGAACAGGCCGAGCCGGCCGCGCGCCGCCAGGCCGTCGAGCAGTTCGAGAAAACGCGGCGTGGTTACCCGCTCCGGCGCGGCGTACAGCAGCGTGATCTCGGCGCGGGCCAGGCGGCCCTCGATCTCCTGCGTCTCGCGCCAGTCGAGCGTGGAGTTGAGGAAGGCGGCGTCGACGCCGGCCTCGTGCAGCGCGCCGACCTGGTCGTGCATCAGTGCGATCAGCGGCGAGACCACCACCGTCACGCCGTGCCCGGCATGCTGGCGCGCGATCGCCGGCACCTGGTAACACAGCGACTTGCCGCCGCCGGTGGGCATCAGCACCAGCGCGTCGCCGCCCGCCGTCACGTGATCGACGATGGCCGCCTGGGCGCCGCGGAAGGCGGAATAGCCGAAGACCGCGCGCAGGATGGCGAGCGGATCGGCGCCGGGGGCGGGGGAAATTGAAGGATGGGGCACGGCGATGGATGCGGAGAGCGCCCGCCTCCCGCGGACGCCCCGGGCATTGTCGCCGCAGCACGCGCCCGGCGGCTGCGTGGCACGCCGCTTGCTCACTCTGCGGTATTCGCCAGCCAGCCTTGTATAGACAGCATTCTGGTGCGTTCCCGCACCACGCTGCAGCGGAGAAATCCCCGGCCCATGCCCTTTCTGGGGTGACCTGGGGTTTGTCCTGTCTATACAGGAGAAGGCATGTCGAATCACATTCTTCATCACCGAATCAGGAGGGCTGCATGGCCGACACCGTTTTCTTCAGGATCGCCTCGCTGCTGGCAGCGGGCGCATGCATCGCCGGCGCGGCCGGCAGCGCGGCGGCGCAAGAGACCAAACTGGCCCTGGGCATGTCCGGCTGGACGGGCTTCGCGCCACTCACGCTGGCTGACAAGGCCGGCATCTTCAAGAAGAACGGGCTGGAGGTGGAGATCAGGATGATCCCGCAGAAGGACCGGCACCTGGCCCTGGCCTCGGGCGCCATCCAGTGCGCCGCCACGACGGTGGAAACGCACGTGGCCTGGAACGCCAACGGCGTGCCGATCGTGCAGATCTTCCAGATGGACAAGTCCTACGGCGCCGACGGCATCGCGGTGCGCAACGACGTCCAGGGCTTCGCCGACCTCAAGGGCAAGACCATCGGCGTGGACGCGCCCGGCACCTCGCCCTACTTCGGCCTGGCCTGGATGCTCAGCAAGAATGGCATGAGCCTGAAGGACGTGAAGACCGTGACGCTGGCGCCGCAGGCGGCCGCGCAGGCCTTCGTGGCTGGCCAGAACGACGCCGCCATGACCTACGAGCCCTACCTCTCCACCGTGCGCAACGCGCCGCAGGCGGGCAAGATCCTGGCCACCACGCTGGACTACCCGATGGTGATGGACACCGTCGGCTGCGCGCCCACCTGGCTGAAGTCCAACGCCAAGGCGGCGCAGGCGCTGACCGCCTCGTACTTCGAGGCGCTGGAGATGATCAAGGCCGAGCCGGCCAAGGCCAACGAGATCATGGGCTCGGCCGTCAAGCAGACCGGCGAGCAGTTCGCCGGCTCGTCCAAGTACCTGCGCTGGCAGGACAAGGCGGCCAACCAGAAGTTCTTCGGCGGCGAGCTGGAGCAGTTCATGAAGGAATCGGTGCCGATCCTGCTGGAGGCGGGAGTGATCCGCAAGGCGCCCGGCGACCTGAAGGCGACCTACGACGCTTCGTTCATCAAGTAGGCGGCATGGCGCCGCTGGAGCCCGTCGCCCCGCGCGTCCGCTGGATGCTGGGGGTCGCCTTCTTCGTCCTCTTCGTGGCGGTGTGGGCGGCCGCCACGCTGGGCGGCTTCGTCTCGCCCACCTTCCTGGCCAGCCCGGCCACGATGGTGAAGGAGGCCTGGCTGCTCTTCACCGAGTACGGCTTCGCCAAGGACATCGGCATGACCGTCTGGCGCGTGCTGGGCGGCTTCGTGCTGGCGGCGGCGATCGCGGTGCCGCTGGGCATCGCGATGGGCGCCTACAAGCCCGTCGAGGCTTTTCTCGAACCCTTCGTTTCCTTCTGCCGCTACCTGCCGGCCTCGGCCTTCATTCCGCTGCTCATCCTGTGGGCGGGCATCGGCGAGGCGCAGAAGCTGCTGGTCATCTTCATCGGCTCGGTGTTCCAGATCATCCTGATGGTGGCCGTGACGGTGGGCGGCGCCCGCAAGGACCTGGTGGAGGCCGCCTACACGCTGGGCGCCGACGGCCGCGGCATCGTGCGGCGCGTGCTGATCCCCGGCGCGGCGCCGGGCATCGCCGAGACGCTGCGCCTGGTGCTGGGCTGGGCCTGGACCTACGTGATCGTGGCCGAGCTGATCGGCTCGTCCTCCGGCATCGGCCACATGATCACCGACAGCCAGGCGCTGCTGAACACCGGCCAGATCATCTTCGGCATCATCGTCATCGGCGTGATCGGGCTGGTGTCGGACTTCCTCTTCAAGGCGGTGAACAAGCGCCTGTTCGCCTGGGCCTCGCCATGAGCAACGCGGTTCAACTCTCCATCGAGGGCGTCTCGCGCACCTTCACCGGCGCCCGCGGGCAGCACACGCAGGCGCTGCGGCCGGTGGACTTCGAAGTGCGCGAGAACGACTTCGTCACGATCCTCGGCCCCTCCGGCTGCGGCAAGTCCACGCTGCTGCGCATCGTGGCGGGGCTGGACTTCCCGAGCACCGGCCAGGTGCTGCTGGACGGCCTGCCCGTGCGGGGCCCCGGCGCCGACCGAGGTATGGTGTTCCAGAGCTACACGCTCTTCCCGTGGCTGGACGTCGAGCAGAACATCCGCTTCGGCCTGCGCGAGCGCGGCCTGCCGGAAGCCCAGCAGAAGGAGCGCGCCGCGTACTTCATCGCCAAGGTGGGCCTGCGCGGCTTCGAGCGGCACCACCCCCGGCAGCTCTCCGGCGGCATGCAGCAACGCACGGCCATCGCGCGGGCGCTGGCCAACGACCCGAAGATGCTGCTGATGGACGAGCCCTTCGGCGCGCTCGACAACCAGACCCGCGTGCTCATGCAGGAACTGCTGCTGGGCATCTGGGAGGCCGAGCGCAAGACGGTGCTGTTCGTCACGCACGACATCGACGAAGCCATCTTCATGGCCGGCCGCGTGGCGGTGTTCAGCGCGCGGCCGGGCTGCATCAAGACCGAGATCGCGGTCGACCTGCCGCACCCGCGCCACTACACCCTCAAGACGACGCCGGAATTCATGGCGCTGAAGGCGCGGCTGACCGAGGAGATCCGCGCCGAGTCGATGGCCGCGGCGGAGCACTGAGCGATGGCGCGCCTTCCTACCGCCGCCCCCCAGCGCCGCAAGAGCGGCAGCGCCGCCCGCGCGCCCTCGCTCGCGCTGTACGAGCAGGTGAAGGAACACATCGTGCGCCGCATCCAGCGCGGCGAGTGGCCCGCCGGTCACCGCCTGCCTTCGGAGCACGAACTGGTGGCGCAGTTCGGCATCTCGCGCATGACGGCCAACCGCGCCCTGCGCGAACTGGTGGACGAGGGCCGCGTGGTGCGCGTGGCCGGCGTGGGCAGCTTCGTGGCCGAGAACAAGCCGCAGTCCACTTTGCTGCAGATCGCCAACATCGCCAGCGAGATCCGGGGGCGCGGGCATGACTACGGATTCCAGCTGCTGGCGGCCGAGCGCATGGCCGCGGCGCCCGACGTCGCCGCCTGGCTCGACGTGCGCGTGGGCGAATCGCTGTTCCACTGCCTGTGCCTGCATCTGGAGAACGGCGTGCCCGTGCAGCTGGAAGACCGCTGGGTCAGCCCGCGCATGGTGCCGGCCTTCCTGGAACAGGACTTCTCCGCCATGCCGCCCAGCGAATACCTGGTGAGGAACGTCCCCTTCGACCAGATCGAGCACCTGGTCGACGCCGTCCTGCCCAGCGCCGGGCAGGCCGAGCGCCTGGCCATGCCCGCCAGCGACCCCTGCCTGCTGCTCACCCGGCGAACCTGGTCGCGCGGCACGCCGATCACCATGGTGCGCTGCCTGCACCCCGCCTCGCGCTACCGGCTGGGCAGCCGCTTCCGGGCCGACGGCAATCCGGGCTGGGGATGAAGCCATGGACACGCCTCGCCATGCCGGCTTTCGCTCGCCTGAACCTGTATAGACAACTTCGATGGACACTGCCCTGATCCTCCAGCCCGGCCGGGTCGATCTGGCCACCTGGCGCCGCATCCACGAGGGCGGCGCGACGCTGGCGCTGGCCGGCCCGACGCTCGCCGCCATGCAGGCCGCGCAGGCCGCCGTGCAGCGCATCGTGGAACACGACGAGGTGGTCTACGGCATCAACACCGGTTTCGGCAAACTGGCCAGCACGCGCATCGGCCACGACCACCTGGCCGAGTTGCAGCGCAACCTGGTGCTCTCGCACAGCGTGGGCACGGGCGAGGCGCTGCCGCCCGCGGTGGTGCGCCTGGTGCTGGCCGCCAAGGCGGTGAGCCTGGCGCGCGGCCACTCCGGCGTGCGCCCCGCGCTGGCCGAAGCGCTGCTGGCGCTGTTCAACGCCGGCGTCACGCCCGTCATCCCGGCCAAGGGCTCGGTCGGCGCCTCGGGCGACCTGGCGCCGCTGGCGCATCTGGCCTGCGTGCTGATCGGCGAAGGCCAGGCGCGCCTGGCGGACGGGCGACTGGTGCCGGGCGCCGAGGCGATGCGCGCCGTCGGGCTCGAACCCTTCGTGCTCGGCCCCAAGGAAGGGCTGGCACTGCTCAACGGCACGCAGGTCTCCACCGCGCTGGCGCTGGCCGGCCTGTTCGGCGCCGAGCGCGTGTTCGCCTCGGCCCTGATGTCGGGCGCGCTCTCGCTGGAGGCGATCCAGGGCTCCATCAAGCCCTTCGACGCGCGCATCCACGAGGCGCGCGGGCAGCCCGGCCAGATCGCCGTGGCCGCTGCGGTGCGCGCCCTGCTGGACGGCAGCGCCATCATCCCCAGCCATGCCGACTGCGGCCGCGTGCAGGATCCGTACTCCATCCGCTGCATCCCGCAGGTGATGGGCGCCTGCCTGGACAACCTCGCGCACGCCGCCCGCGTGCTGGTGACGGAGGCCAACGCCGCTTCTGACAACCCGCTGGTCTTCACCGACACCGGCGAGGTGATTTCCGGCGGCAATTTCCACGCTGAGCCGGTGGCCTTCGCGGCCGACATCGTCGCCCTGGCCGTGAGCGAGGTCGGCGCCATCGCCGAGCGCCGCATCGCGCTGCTGCTGGACACCAGCCTGTCGGGCCTGCCGCCCTTCCTGGTGCGCGATGGCGGGTTGAATTCGGGCTTCATGATCGCGCAGGTCACGGCCGCCGCGCTGGCCTCGGAGAACAAGTCGCTGGCGCACCCCGCCAGCGTCGACAGCCTGCCCACCTCGGCCAACCAGGAGGATCATGTGTCGATGGCCGCCTTCGCCGGCCGGCGGCTGGCCGACATGGTGGACAACACCGCGGTGGTGGTCGGCATCGAGGCCATGGCCGCCGCGCAGGGCATGGAACTGAAGCGCACCGACGCCAGCCCGCGCAGTTCCGCCCTGGTGGAAGCCGAGTTCTCCCGCATCCGTGAGCGGGTCGCCTTCGTGGCGCGCGACCGCTATCTCGCACCCGACATCGAGGCCATGCGCCAGTGGGCGCTGGCGGCCGAGCTGCCGGGCGTGCTGCTCGCCATCCTGCCCAGCCACGCCTGACGAAGAACCTCAAGTCAAGAAGCCCTTGCCATGAACGCACCCGAGAAGAAGTTCGCCGCCGCCGATCCGCGGCTCGACCCCGCGCGCGTGATCCGCGCCCCGCGCGGCAGCAACCTGAGCTGTCGGAACTGGCTGATCGAGGCCCCCTTCCGCATGATCCAGAACAACCTCGACCCCGAGGTCGCCGAGAACCCGCAGGCGCTGGTGGTCTACGGCGGCATCGGCCGGGCCGCGCGCAACTGGCAGTGCTTCGACGCCATCCTCGACGCGCTGAAGAAACTGGAAGAAGACGAAACGCTGCTGGTGCAGTCCGGCAAGCCGGTCGGCGTGTTCAGGACGCACGCCGACGCGCCGCGCGTGCTGATCGCCAACTCCAACCTGGTGCCCAGGTGGGCCGACTGGGAGCATTTCAACGAGCTGGACCGCCAGGGCCTCTTCATGTACGGCCAGATGACCGCCGGCTCGTGGATCTACATCGGCAGCCAGGGCATCGTGCAGGGCACCTTCGAGACCTTCGTCGAGGCCGGGCGCCAGCATTACGGCGGCGACTTGGGCGGTAAATGGATTCTCACGGCCGGCCTGGGCGGCATGGGCGGCGCGCAGCCGCTGGCGGCCACGCTGGCCGGCGCCTGCTCGCTGGTCGTCGAGTGCCAGCAGTCGAGCATCGACTTCCGCCTGCGCACGCGCTACGTGGACAAGCAGGCCAGGGACGTCGACGACGCGATCGAACTTATCAAGCACCACACGGCGAAGAAGGAAGCGGTCTCCATCGCCCTGCTGGGCAACGCGGCCGAGGTGCTGCCGGAACTGGTCAGGCGGGCCAGGGCGGGCGGCCTGAAACCCGACTTGGTGACCGACCAGACCTCGGCGCACGACCTGGTGCACGGCTACCTGCCCGCCGGCTGGGACGTGGCGCAGTGGAAGGCCGCGATGGCCGATCCGGCGCAGCATGCCGCGCTGAAGGCGGCGGCGGCGCGCAGCTGTGCGGCGCACGTGCAGGCCATGCTGGACTTCCAGGCCATGGGCATCCCCACGGTGGACTACGGCAACAACATCCGCCAGGTGGCCTTCGACAGTGGCGTGAAGAACGCCTTCGACTTCCCCGGCTTCGTGCCGGCGTACATCCGGCCCCTCTTCTGCGAGGGCAAGGGCCCGTTCCGCTGGGTGGCGCTCTCGGGCGACCCGGAGGACATCTACAGGACCGACGCCAAGATCAAGGAGCTGTTCCCCGACAACAAGCCCACGCACCGCTGGCTGGACATGGCGCGCGAGCGCATCGCCTTCCAGGGCCTGCCGGCGCGCATCTGCTGGCTGGGCCTGGGCGAGCGGCACCTGGCGGGCCTGGCCTTCAACGAGATGGTGCGCACGGGTGAACTGAAAGGCCCCATCGTCATCGGCCGCGACCACCTGGACACCGGCTCCGTCGCCAGCCCCAACCGCGAGACCGAGGGCATGAAGGACGGCACCGACGCGGTGAGCGACTGGCCGCTGCTCAACGCCCTGCTCAACACCGCCGGCGGCGCCACCTGGGTCAGCCTGCACCACGGCGGCGGCGTGGGCATGGGCTACTCGCAGCACGCCGGCATGGTGATCGTGTGCGACGGCACCGAGGCGGCCGACCGGCGCCTGGCGCGCGTGCTGGTCAACGACTGCGGCTCGGGCGTGATGCGCCATGCCGACGCCGGCTACGAACTCGCCATCGAGAAGGCGAAGAAGTTCGGCCTCAAGCTGCCGATGGTCAAGTGATGGCCGGCGCGCCCGCCGCACCCTTGCTGCAGCGCTTCGACGTCGCGCGGCTGCCGGCCACGCCGTGGAAGAACGGCGGCGGCAGCACGCGCGAGATCGCGTGCTGGCCCGTGGGCGCCGGGTTCGAGGCCTTCGACTGGCGCGTCTCCATCGCCTCCATCGCGTCCAGCGGGCCCTTTTCGGTGTTCATGGGGGTGGACCGCGTCATCACGCTGCTGGAAGGCGACGGCGTGCAGTTGCAGGGGCCGGGCGTGGCCCACCGGCTCGATGCTGTGCTGCAGCCCTTCGCCTTCAGCGGCGACGCGCCCATCGACTGCACGCTGCTTGGCGGCCCATCGACCGATTTCAACGTCATGAGCCGGCGCGGCCGCGTGCGCGCCGAGCTGCGCGTGCTGCGTGGGGACACCGACCTGCCCGCCGCGCCCCACGGCCTGCTGCTGGCGCTGTGCGGCCGCTGGCAGGCCGGCGACGAGGCCCTGGCCGCACAGCAAGGTCTGTGGTGGGCCGGCGCGGACCGCGCCTGGCCGCTGCAAAGCAGCGAGGCCGACGCGGTGCTGCTGGCCGTCGCGTGGCACCCGGCCAGGCCCTGAGCTTTCTTGCTGGAGTTCCGATGCAAGCCTTCGACACCCTCCCTTCCGCCGACGGTCTGTGGACGGACCTGCGCCACCTCGACGGCACGCCTGCCGCCATCGCGGTGGCCGGCGGCCGGATCGCCTGGATCGGCGCCGCCGATGCCGTACCCGCCGAACACGCCGGCGCGCCGCGTCATCACGGTGGCGGCGCCCTCGTCACGCCCGGCCTGGTCGACTGCCACACCCACCTGGTCTACGGCGGCCAGCGCGCCAACGAGTTCGCGATGCGCCTGGCCGGCGCCAGCTACGAGGAGGTGGCGCGCGCCGGCGGCGGCATCGTCTCCACCGTGCGCGCCACGCGCGAGGCGAGCGAGGACGAACTGTTCGACAGCGCCAGCGCGCGCCTGGCCAGCCTGCTGGCCGAGGGCGTGTGCGCCATCGAGATCAAGTCCGGCTACGGCCTGGCGCTGGAACACGAGCGCAAGCAGCTGCGCGTGGCGCGCCGGCTGGCCGAGGCGCACGGCGTGACGGTGCGCACCACCTTCCTCGGCGCGCATGCGCTGCCGCCGGAGTACGCGGGACGCAGCGGCGACTACATCGACCTCGTCTGCCGCGAGATGCTGCCCGCGCTGCACGCCGAGGGGCTGGTCGACGCGGTGGACGTGTTCTGCGAGCGCATCGCCTTCTCGCTGGACGAGACCGAGCGCGTCTTCCAGGCCGCCCGGGCGCTGGGCCTGCCGGTGAAGCTGCACGCCGAGCAGCTCAGCGACATGGGCGGCGCGGCGCTGGCGGCGCGCTACGGCGCCCTGTCGTGCGACCACATCGAGCACCTGTTGCAAGCGGGCATCGACGCCATGAAGGCCGCCGGCACCGTCGCCGTGCTGCTGCCCGGCGCCTACTACACGCTGCGCGACACGCACCTGCCGCCCATCGAGGCGCTGCGCGCGGCCGGCGTGCCGATGGCCGTCTCCACCGACCACAACCCCGGCACCTCGCCGGCGCTGTCCCTGCTGCTGATGCTCAACATGGCCTGCACGCTGTTCCGCCTGACGGTGCCCGAGGCGCTGGCCGGCGTGACCGCGCATGCGGCGCGCGCGCTGGGCCTTCAGGACACGCACGGCGCGCTCGAGGCCGGCCGCAGCGCCGACTTCGTGCTGTGGAACGTGAAGGAGGCGGCCGAGCTGGCCTACTGGTTCGGCCAGCGGCCGGTGCAGCGCGTGGTGCGGCAGGGCCGCATCGTGCAGGGCTGAAGCCGATGGGCGCGCAGGCGCTGCCGCTGCCTTTGTCGCTGCTGCCGCCGGCGCGCCGCGGCTGGGCGATGGTGGCGGCCGTGCATGTGCTGTGCGCGCTGATCTTCGGCGCCATGTACTCCTTCGGCGCCTTCGTCGAGGCGCTGCAGGCGCGCTTCGGCGCGGGGCGCTTCTCGGTGTCGCTGGTGTTCTCGCTGACGGCCTTCCTCTACTACCTGGTCGGCCCCGCGGCGGGCGCGCTGGCCGACCGCTTCGCGCCGCGCCGCGTGGTGGGCGCCGGCATCGTGCTGCTGGCGCTGGGCTTCGCGCTCGGCAGCACGGCCGGCAGCCTGGCCGCGCTCACGGCGATCTACGCCGTCTTCGTCGGCCTGGGCGTGGGGCTGGTCTACGTGCCGGCCGTGGCGGTGGTGCAGCGCTGGTTCGTGCGCCAGCGCAGCCGCGCCTCGGGCCTGGCGCTGGCCGGCACGGGGCTGGGCACGCTGGTGGCGCCGCTGCTGGCGGGCGCGCTGCTGCAGGCGCTGGGCTGGCAGGCGGCGATGCGCTGGCTGGCGCTGGGCATCGTCGTGTTCGGGCTGATGGTGGCCGCCGTGCTGGTGGCGCAGCCGGCCGACCTGGGCCTGGGGCCGGACGGCGAGCCTGCACCGGCGCCGGGCGCCGCCGCCTCCGCCGCGGCCGGGCTCTCGCTGGCGCAGGCCGTGGGCACGGCGCGCTTCTGGTGGCTGTTCGCGTCCATCCTGCTGGCCTCGGTCGGCCTGTTCGTCGCGCTGGTGCACATCGCGCCGCAGGCGCGCGGCCTGGGCCTGCCGGCCGGGCAGGCGCCGCTGCTGATCGGCCTCGTCGGCGTCGGCAACGTGGCCGGCCGGCTGGTGCTGGGCGGCCTGGGCGACCGGCTGGGCCCGCAGCGCCTGCTGCTGGCGCTGAACGTGGCGCTGGCGGTGCTGCACCTGCTGTGGCTGGCGGCCGGCAGCGTGGCCGCGCTGGGCGCCTTCGCGCTGCTGTTCGGCCTGGCGCAGGGCGGCTGCATCGCGCTGTACCCCACGGTGACGGCCGAGCTGTTCGGCACGCGGCGGCTCGGCGCCATCCTCGGCGCGCTGTACGTGAGCGTGGGCATCGCTGCGCTGTTCAGCGCCAGCGCGGCCGGCTGGCTGTTCGACCGCACCCACGGCTATGCGCTGCCGATCGCCCTGAGCGGCGCGGCGGCGCTGCTGGGCGCCGCTTGCCTGTGGCGCGCCGGGCCAACCTCTTCGACTCCTCTTTCGCCATGACTGCCTCTTCCCCGCCTTCCCGCCTCTTCGCCGCCGACGCGCTGCTGCCCACCGGCTGGACGCGCGACGTGCTGCTGGCCTGGGACGACCGCGGCGCGCTGGTGCAGGTGCAGCCCGGCGCCGCGCGGCCCGCCGGCGTGCCCGCGGCGGC
>JASGDG010000103.1:0-4706 GCA_047607325.1 Xenophilus sp.
CTCCGCGTTCGGGCCGTCGAACAGGCGCACGTTGAACACCGGCGGGCAGTCGTTGGCGGTGGGGATCTTGTAGGTGCTGGGCGCGTGCGTCATCAGCTGGCCGCTTTGCGGGTGCCACACCAGTTCCTCGGTGGTGAGCCAGCCCATGCCCTGGATGAAGGCGCCTTCCACCTGGCCGATGTCCACCGCCGGGTTGAGCGAGCGGCCGGCGTCGTGCAGCACGTCGGCGCGCAGCAGCTTCCACTCGCCGGTCAGCGTGTCCACCACCACCTCGCTCACGGCAGCGCCGTAGGCGAAGTAGTAGAAGGGGTGGCCCTGCATGGTCTGCGGGTTCCAGTGCAGGCCGGGCGTGGCGTAGAAGCCGTCCGACCACAGCTGCACGCGGTCGGCGTAAGCTTCGCGCACCAGTTCGGCGAAAGGCAGTTCGCGGCCGTTGACATGCACCCTGCCGTTGGCGAAGCGCACATCCTCGGGCTGGCCGCCGTGGCGCCGCGCCGCGCATTCGGCCAGGCGCCCGCGGATCCGGCGCGCCGCATCCTGCGCGGCCTTGCCGTTCAGGTCGGCGCCGGTGGAGGCGGCGGTGGCCGAGGTGTTGGCGACCTTGGTGGTGTCGGTGGCGGTGGCGCGCACCTGCTCGAAGGCCACGCCCAGTTCGTGCGCCACCACCTGCACCACCTTGGTGTTCAGACCTTGTCCCATCTCGGTGCCGCCATGGTTCACCAGAATCGAGCCGTCGGTGTAGACATGCACCAGCGCACCGGCCTGGTTGAAGTGCGGCACGTTGAAACTGATGCCGAACTTGATGGGTGTCAGCGCGAGGCCGCGCTTGAGCACGGGGCTGGCGGCGTTGAAGGCCGCCACCGCCTGGCGCCGCACACGGTAGCTGCTGCCGGCCTCCAGCTGTCCCACCAGCTCATGGATCACGTTGTCGGCCACCGTCTGGCCATAGGGTGTGACGTTGCGCTCCGCCTTTCCGTAGAAATTGGCGAGGCGCACATCCAGGGCATCGCGGCCCAGGGCGCGGGCCACCGAGTCCAGGATGTACTCGATGGCGATGGCGCCCTGCGGCCCGCCGAAGCCGCGGAAGGCGGTGTTGCTCTGCGTATTCGTCTTGCCCGAGAAGCCGTGCATCGAGACTTCCGGCAGCCAGTAGGCGTTGTCGAAGTGGCACAGCGCCCGCGTCATCACCGGGCCCGACAGGTCGGCCGAGTGGCCGGCGCGCGAGACCATGGTGATCTCGGCGCCGAGGATGCGGCCTTCGCCGTCGTAACCCACCTCGTACTCGTACCAGAAACAGTGGCGCCGGCCGGTGACCATGAAGTCGTCGTCGCGGTCGGGCCGCAGCTTGACCGGCCGGCCCAGCCTGCCGGCCGCCACGGCGGCGATGCAGGCGAACAGGCCCGACTGCGACTCCTTGCCGCCGAAGCCGCCGCCCATGCGCCGGCATTCGATGTGCACCTCGCTGGCCTGCCGGTGCAGCGCGTGGGCGACCAGGTGCTGCATCTCGCTCGGATGCTGGGTCGAGCAGTGCACGTGCATCGCCCCGCCCTCCTTCGGGATGGCGTAGCTGATCTGCCCTTCCAGGTAGAACTGCTCCTGGCCCCCGACATCGAGCTGGCCCTTGAGCCGGTGCGGCGCCGCGTCGATGGCGGCGCGCACCCCGATGCCCCGGGCGCTGCGCCCGAGGTGCATCGGCGGCACCACGTACTGGCCGCGCGCATGCGCCTGCTGGGGCGTGAGCACCGGTTCGGCAGGCTCGACCACCGCCGCCTCCCTGGCGCGGGCGGCGGCGCGGCGCGCCTCGGCGCGCGTGCGGGCGACGACGGCGAACAAGGGCTGGCCCAGGTAGCGGATGCCACCGTCGCACAGGAGCGGGTCGTCGTGCACGATGGAGCCGCAGTCGTTGGCACCCGGCACGTCGGCGGCGGTGATGACATCCACCACGCCGGGCATGGCGCGGATGGCCTCCAGGTCCAGCGCCACGAGCCGCCCGGCAGCCACGGGCGACAGGCCCAGCGCGCAGTGCAGCGTGCCGGCCAGCTCGGGCAGATCGTCGGTGTAGGCCGCCTCGCCGGCCACGTGCAGGTGGGCCGACTCGTGCGGCCGGCTGACGCCCACGCGCGCGCCCTGCGCCAGGGCCCGGGCCTCGGCCCGGGTGTCGATGCGGGCGGCGGTGTTGGCCAGGTAGTCGGCGAAGGCCTCGGCGGACTGCAGCAGCGCGGGGTCGATCGGCTTGTTCATCGCGGGCTCCTCGAAGTCACGTTCTCAGGCCAGCGCCTGATGCGGCATCACGCTCCACACACTGGTGTCCTGGGGGCCCAGCGCGTCCTGCGCACGGGTTTCCAGCCACAGGCGCTGCAGCAGATTCCGCGCCACCTGCAGGCGGTAGTCGGCACTGGCGCGCATGTCGGTCAGCGGCTGAAAGTCCTGCGCCAGCGCGGCCTTGGCAGCGTCCACGCCGGCCTGCGTCCAGGGCCGGCCGAGCAGGGCCGCCTCGGCCTGCGCCGCACGCTTGACGGTGGCCGCCAGGCCGCCATAGGCCAGGCGCACCCTCTTCACCGTCTCGCCGTCCAGTTCGACGGCGAAGCCGGCGCACAGGGCCGAGATGTCGCAGTCGAAGCGCTTGCTGATCTTGTAGCCGCGCAGCTGGCACGCGAAGGCGGCCAGCGGGATCGACAGGCCCTGCACGAACTCGCCGGGCTGCAGCTGGTTCTTCATGTAGTCGAGGTAGAAGTCCTGCAGCGGCATGCGGCGCACCGCGGCGCCCTGGCGCAACTCGATTTGCGCGTCCAGCGCCATCAGGACCGGCGGCGAGTCGCCGATGGGCGAACCGTTGGCCACGTTGCCGCCCATCGTGCCGGCGTTGCGGATCGGCGGCGAGGCGAAGCGCAGCCACACGTCCTGCAGGCCGGGCGCGCGCTGCACGATGGCGCGCCAGGCATCCTCCAGCGAAGCGCCGGCGCCGATGTACAGCTGGCCGGCATCCTCCTCGATGCGTTTCATCTCCGCCACGTCGCCGACATAGATGATGTCGCCCAGGTCGCGGAACTGCTTGTTGACCCACAGGCCGACATCGGTCGATCCCGCCAGGAGGCGCGCCTGCGGCCTGGCCTCGCGCAGCGCCGCCAGTTCGTCGAGCGTGACGGGCGCGTGGAAGCGGTCGGTGCGCCGGCCCAGCGGCGCGGCGTAGTCGAAGGCACTCTCGCGCCGCAGGCCCTGCAGCGCGGCGACCACCGGCGCGGTGTCCAGCCGCACGGCCGGCAGGTCGAACATCTTCTGGCCGGCGTCGAGGATCGGCCGGTAGCCGGTGCAGCGGCACAGGTTGCCCGACAGCGCGTCGGCCAGCTGCTGCCGGCTGGGCCGGGTGCCCTGCGCGCCGTGGTGCTCGTAGGCGGACCACAGCGACATCACGAAGCCCGGCGTGCAGAAGCCGCACTGCGAGCCGTGGCAATCCACCATCGCCTGCTGCACCGGGTGCAGCGGCTGCTCGGCGTGCCCGGCCTGCGGACGGCTGCACTGGCCCTTCAGGTCCTCCACCGTGAACAGCGCCTTGCCGTGCAGCGTCGGCAGGAACTGGATGCAGGCGTTGACCGTCCGCAGCTTCAGGCCGCCCACCGCTTGCGGGGCGCCCGGCGCGGCCAGTTCGCCGATCACCACCGTGCAGGCGCCGCAGTCGCCCTCGTTGCAGCCTTCCTTGGTCCCGGTGCAGCGGGCGTCCTCGCGCAGCCAGTCGAGCACCGAACGCGTGGGATGCACACCCTGCACCTCGACCACCTGGCCGCGGTGGAAGAAGCGGATGGGCTGGCTGCCGGAAGGAGGCGTGTCGTTCATGGGCTGTCGTGGGGGCGCATGCGCTGGCGGCGGGGGCGAAGCGGATTGTTCGTGGCTGGCGGGCCATGCGCAGGATACCCCTGCGTCCGGCAGAGCAAGTCCCGGGCCAAGCCGGGGGTCGCGCACGCCGGCCGGTCCGACGTCAGGCCTCGCCGAACAAGTCCACGATGGTCTGCCGAAGCCAGCGGTTCGCCGCGTCGTCCTCGAAGCGCCGGCTCCAGTGCAGCGAGACGCCGAAGTCGCGCAGCGGGAAGTCCGGCTCCACGATGGCGAAGCCCGCCCCCTCGCCGAAGCCGCGCGCGATGTTGCGCGGCATGACCACCGCCAGGTCGGTCTCGCGCACGATGGCGGGCAGCACCATGAAGTGCTCGGTCACCAGCCGCACCCGGTCCTCCAGCCGCATCAGCTGCAGGATGCGCAGCGTGTCGGCGTGCGTGCGCACCGCCACGTAGTCCAGCGTGTGCAGCGCGGCCAGCAGCGCCTTGCCGCGCTGCGGCCGACGCGCGAAGGGGTGGCCGGCGCGCAGCAGCACGATGTAGCGGTCGTCCAGCAGGTGCTGGCGGCGCGTGTCCTTCACCTTGGGCAGGAAGCCGAAGGCGAAGTCGATGCGGCCCTCGTCCAGCGCGGCGGCGATCTCCGGCGGGCGCAGCGGCAGCGTCTCCAGCCGCACGCCGGGCGCCGTGCCGCGCAGGCGCTGCATCAGCGGCGGCAGGAAGCGGCCCTCGCCGATGTCGCTCATGTGGATGCGGAAGCTCTTGCGCGAGGTGGCGGGGTCGAAGCGCTCGGGCTCGGCCAGCGCCTCGCCCAGGGTGGCGAGCGCCGACTGCACGGTGGCGGCCAGCCGCTCGGCACGCGGCGTCGGCGCCACGCCGCCC
>JASGDG010000104.1:0-6438 GCA_047607325.1 Xenophilus sp.
GGCCGACGCGGCGGCGATCGAGGTGGACGACGCCAAGCGCCAGGCGCTGTACAGCCAGATGCAGAAGATCATCGTGGACGAGGTGCCCATCGCCTGGCTGGTGGAGATGGAGTTCCCCACCATCTACGACAAGCGGCTGCAGAACCTGGTGACCACGGCCATCGGCATCCACGAGAGCTTCGACTCGGTTTACTTCAAGGCCTGACGGGGCGATGGCGGTGCCCCTGATCGACGACCCATGACCACGCTGGCCCTGCTCAGCCGCTGCGCCGACCTGAGCTTCCTGCGGCCGCTGTTCGAGCGCGCCGACCCCTCGCTGGACATCGCCGTGTGGCCCGACCCGCGCTGCCTGCAGGCGGAGGTGGCGGCCTGCTGGGACGCGCCCCGGGGCGTCTACCGCGACATGCCTCGCCTGAGGCTGGTGCACAGCATCGCCGCCGGCGTCGACAACGTGGTGGACGGGCAGGACCTGCGCGGCCTGCCGGTCTGCCGCGTCGTCGACCCGATGCTGGCCGAGGGCATGTGGCAGTTCGTGCTGTGGGGCGTGCTGTACTTCCACCGCAGGCTCGACCAGGCCCTGGCCAGCCAGCGCCGGCGCGAATGGCTGCGGCCGGCGCAGACGCCCGCCTCGGCCTGCCGCGTCGGCGTCATGGGCCTGGGCGAGCTGGGCGGCCTGGTGGCCGGGCGGCTGCCGCAGCTGGGCTACACGGTGTCGGGCTGGGCCCGTTCGCCGCGCGAGATCCCCGGCGTGGCGGTCCACAGCGGCGAGGCGGGCTACGAGGACTTCCTCGCCGCCTGCGACGTGCTGGTGTGCCTGCTGCCGCTGACGGCGCAGACGCGCGGCATCCTCGGCCGGCGCACCTTCGACGCCCTGCCGCAGGGCGCCGCGCTGATCCACTGCGGCCGGGGCGAGCACCTCGTCGAGCCCGACCTGCTGGCCGCGCTGGACAGCGGCCGCCTGCGCGGCGCCGTGGTCGATGTCTTCGCGCAGGAGCCGCTGCCGCCCGACAACCCGCTGTGGGCCCACCCCGGCGTGGTGGTCACGCCGCACATGGCGACCATGGCCGCGTTCGACGTCGTCGTCGCGCAGATCCTGCGCAACATCGGCCGGCTGCGCGAGGGCCGGCCGCTCCTGAACACCGTGGACACCGGCCGCGGCTACTGATCCCCCTGAACCCGCACCACACCATGACAGACGACGAACTGCGCGAGGCCGCCATCACCACGGGCCGCCCGCCCGAAGCGCTGGACCCTCAGATCCAGCACTTCATCGATCGCATGGCGGCCGACGCCGCCAGGTACCCGCGGCGTGACACCGTGCCGGTCGCCGCAGGGCGCGAGATCGCCGAGAAGGTGCGCGCGCCCTGGGTGGCGGGCGGCCCGGAGATGGCGGGCACGACCGAACGGACGATCCCTACCCGCCACGGCGCAGTGATGCTGCGCATCTACACCCCGAAGCAGCGCCGCAGCCGCGCCGCGATGTTCTACATCCACGGCGGCGGCTTCGTGCTGTTCAGCGTGAACACGCACGACCGGATCATGCGCGAATACGCCGAGCGCGCCGGCATGCTGGTGATCGGCATCAACTACTCGCTGGCGCCGGAGGCGCAGTTCCCCCAGCCGATCGAGGAATGCGTGGACGCCGCCAAGTGGATCGCCGCGCACGCGGACGAACTCGACTTCGACCCGCAGCGACTCTTCATCGCCGGCGACTCGGCCGGCGGCAACCTGACGCTCAATACCTGCATCGCCCTGCGCGACGAAGGCCGCCAGCTGGCCCGTGGCATGGTGCTGAACTACACCGGCTTCAGCACCAACCTGTACCGCGACTCGGTGGTGCGCTACGGCGCGGGCACGCACGGGCTGTCGCTGCACATGATGGTCTGGTTCTACCGCAACTACCTGCCGCGGCCCGAGGACTTCACCGACCCGCGCATGAACCTGCTGGCCGCCGACCTCAAGGGCATCCCGCCGGTCTTCCTCGTCATCACGGAATGCGACCCGCTGTACGACGACAACATCGACATGGTCGGGAAGATGGAGGCGGCCGGCGTCGACCTCGAAGCCAAGGTCTACAAGGGCACCGTGCACAGCTTCCTGGAGGCCGTGTCCGTGGCCGACGTCGCCGGGGTGGCCTTCGACGACACCGTGCGCTGGATGCAGCGCCACGCCTGAGGGCCGGACGATGTACACGCCGCCGGCCTATGCCGAGACCGACGAGGCGCTGCTGCGCGAGTGCATGCGCGCCTGGAGCTTCGCCACCCTGGTCACGCACGGGGCGCAGGGCGTGCAGGCCACGCACCTGCCCTTTCTGGTCGACGAGGAGGGCGAGCACGGCACGCTGGTCACGCACCTGGCGTGCGCGAACCCGCAGTACCGCGACCTGCAGGCCGGCGCCGAGGCGCTCGTCATCTTCCAGGGGCCGCACGCCTTCGTCTCTCCCAGCTGGTACGAGAACCGGCTGACCTTCCCGACCTGGAACTACACGGCCGTCCACGCCCGCGGGCTGCCGCAGCTCATCGAGGCACCGGAAGACGTCCACCGCGTGCTGCAGCGCGTGGTGGCCCGCTACGACACGCCGCTGGGCGGCGCCTGGCGCTTCGATGCGATGCCGGCGGAACTGACCTCATCGCGCCTGCGCGCCATCGCCGCGGTGCGCATCCCGGTCCGGCAACTGGAGGGCAAGATGAAGCTGAACCAGGACAAATCGGTGGCCGACCGGCGCGGCGTGGCCGCTGCGCTGGAGCGCCTGGGCGATGCGCAGTCGCTCGCCGTGGCCGCGCTGATCCGAGCGCAGCCGGACATGCGTTCCTGACCCGCCGCACACCCGGCCATGGATTCTTGAGCGCCGCGCCGGGCGCGCCGGCGCGCGCCGATGGCGTGAAACTTGCACGTGCAGCGGGCGGCCGGTGGGACACCTATGGCCAGGTGGCACCGTGCTGATCAACCCTCTCGCTTCGCCACGACCGTTCCGTCATGATCCGCTCGGACACGTACTTCGCCTACCAGACCATTCCGAGGCCGGTCTCGATGATCATCGTGGAGCACGATCCCGAGCCGTCGCTGATCGTGCCCCGCCACTCCCATCCCAAGGCCCAGCTGGCCTATGCGGTGAAAGGCACCTTCACGCTGCACACGCCGACCGGCGCCTGGCTGGTGCCGCCCAACCGCGCGGTGTGGGTGCCCGGCGGCATCGAGCACGAGATGCATGCGCGCGGGCAGCCGGTGTCGAACCGCTCGCTGTACATCCAGCCCGAGGCCTCGCCCCATCTGCCGGCCGCGTGCTGCGTGATCGAGGTCTCGCCCCTGCTGCGCCAGCTCATCATCGAGGCGGCCGGGATCCCGCTGCTGTACGACGAGGCGGGCCGCGACGGCCGGGTCATGCGGCTGATCCTCGATGAGATCTGCGCCGCGCCGCACGTGCCGCTGCACGTGCCGATGCCGCGCGACCCGCGGCTGCTGCGCATCTGCCGCGCATTGCTCGCCAACCCGGGCGAGGAGGGCGACCTGGACGACTGGGCGCGCTTCGGCGCGCTCGGCCGCCGCACCCTGACCCGCCTGTTCCGGGAAGAGACCGGCATCACCTTCGCCCTGTGGCGCCAGCAGCTGCGCCTGATGGAGGCGCTGCGCCAGCTCTCGCAGGGCCGGCCCGTCACCGCCGTGGCCTACGAACTGGGCTACGAAAGCCCCAGCGCGTTCACCGCGATGTTCAGGCGCGTGATGGGCAAGACGCCCAGGCACTACCTGATGCGCAGCGACATCGAGTGAGGGCCGGGCGCCGGCGCCCGCTCATCCGAGCGCGTTGACGCCGCACCAGCGCGACATCAGCACCGCCAGCACCGCGATGGTCTGCATCATGCTGTCGATGGACACCCATTCGTCGATGCCGTGGATGTTGGCGCCGCCCGAGGGGCCGTAGCAGATGGCCGGCGTCTCGCCATAGAGGTTGAAGAACTTGGCGTCGGTCGTCCCGGTGAACGCCGAGGGCGCCAGCGCGCGGCCCAGGATGTCCTGGTGGCAGCGCGAGAGGGCGGCCACGATCGGGGCGTCGGCCGGCACCTCGCAGCCGTCGGCCTGGAAGCCCTCGTAGATCACCTCGTAGCTCAGCGCATCGCCCGCCGGATGCGCCGCATGCGCGGCCGCCAGCAGCGCCTCGACCTCGGCCTTGACCCTGCCGACCTTCATGTCCGGGTAGAAGCCCAGGCGCAGGTCCATGCGGCAGCGCGAAGGCACCGACGAGGCCCATTCGCCGCCGCTGATCTTGCCCAGGTTGAAGTTCACCGGATGGGCATGGTGGGCGAAGCTGCGGTAGCGCGCGCCGGGCGCGTTCCACTTGGCTTCGAGCTTCTTCAGTTCGCCGAACAGGTACATGGCGAAGTCGATCGCGCCCACGCCCGTCTGCGCCACCGAGGCGTGCACCGGCGTGCCCAGCACCTCCACCGCCAGCCACAGCACGCCCATCTGGCAGGTCATGACGCCGTCCAGCGGTTCGGTGATCACGGCTGCGTCGGCGCGGTAGCCTTCCACCAGGCAGGCCAGAGCGCCGTTGCCCGTGCATTCCTCCTCGATCACCGACTGGAAGTACACGGGCGCCGCCGGCTCCAGCCCGCTGGCGCGCAGGGCCTTGTACGCCATGGTGTAGGCCACGATGCCCGCCTTCATGTCCGCGGCGCCGCGGCCGTAGAGGCGGTCCCCCTCGACCCGGCCCGAGAACGGGGGATGGGTCCAGAGCACCTCGGCCCCCGTGGGCACGACGTCGATGTGGCCGTTGAGGATCAGCGAGTTGCCGCGGTACGGGCCGCGCGGGCGGTGGATGCCGACCACGTTCGTGCGGCCCTCGTAGGACACGATCGAGGGCGAATAGGCGGGGTGCGCACGCAGCCGCGCCTCGTCGATCTGGAACTCGTCCACCTGCAGATCGAGGGCGCGGAAGCGCTCGGCCATGAAGCGCTGCGCATCCTGCTCCTGTCCGAGCAGCGACGGGCGCCGCACCAGTTCGCCGAGCATCGCGACGGATTCGGCGCGCAGCGCCTGCGCCGCGGCGATGATGGCGGCCTCGTCGGCGACGGCTTCGGGGAGGGTGGATGGCTGCATGGACCCATTCTTTCAGTGCTGCCGCGGCGCATCGTCGTGAACGGGCCGCCGAATGTCGCGCCCGCGCCTTGTTCGGGCGCCGCGAGGCCGGGCGCTTGCGTCGGCTAAGCTTGCCGCATGGACGAATGCGATTGCGCCGTCATCGGCGCCGGGGTGGTGGGGCTGGCCGTCGCGCGCGCCCTGGCGCTGCAGGGGCGCGAGGTCCTGGTCCTGGAGGCCGGGGACGCCATCGGCACCGGCACCAGCTCGCGCAACAGCGAGGTGATCCACGCGGGCATCTACTACGCCCCGGGGTCGCTCAAGGCCCGGCTGTGCGTGCAGGGCAGGCAGCTTCTCTATGCGTATGCCGCCGAGCGCGGCATCCCGCACCAGCGCTGCGGCAAGCTCATCGTCGCCACGGCGCCGCAGCAGGTGGCGGCCCTGGAGGACATCGCCCGCAGGGCGCGGGCGAATGGCGTGGACGACCTGCAGCGGCTGGACGCGCGCCAGGCCCGCGCGCTGGAGCCGCCGCTGGCCTGCGAGGCCGCCCTGCTGTCGCCCGGCACCGGCATCGTGGACAGCCATGCCCTGATGCGCAGCCTGCAGGGCGATCTGGAGAACGCGGGCGGCCTGCTCGCCCTCCGGTCGCGGGTGGAGCGCGCGCTCTGCGCGCCGGCCGGGGTTGAGCTGGCCTGCGCCGACGGCACGCGGCTGCGCTGCCGCACGGTGGTCAACGCGGCGGGCCTGGCGGCGCCTGCGCTGGCGCGGCGTTTCGAAGGGCTCGACGCCCGCCACGTGCCCTGCGCGCACTGGGCCAAGGGCAGCTACTTCACGCTGGCGGGGCGTTCGCCCTTCCGCCGGCTCGTCTACCCGGTGCCCGAGGCGGCCGGGCTGGGCGTGCACCTGACGCTGGACCTGGGCGGCCAGGCCCGGTTCGGCCCCGACGTGCAGTGGGTCGATTCGCCGGACGACCTGGCGGTCGACCCGGCGCGCGGCCAGGGCTTCTACGCCGAGGTGCGCAGGTACTGGCCGGCCCTGCCCGACGGCGCGCTGCAGCCGGGCTATGCGGGCATCCGCCCCAAGATCTCCGGCCCGGGCGAGCCGGCCCGCGACTTCCTCATCCAGGGGCCGGCGGAGCACGGCGTGGCGGGGCTGGTCAACCTGTTCGGCATCGAGTCGCCGGGGCTGACCGGCAGCCTGGCGATCGGACAGTTCGTGGCCGCGATGCCGGAGATGTCCGACTGAGTAACCGTCTTGGAAGTCAAGCGCTATGAAGCGATTTGTCCCAGGGTTTGCCGGTTCTGACCATGGCGTTGAGCGTGGTCAGCAGCTTGCGCATGCACGCGACCAGGGCGACCTTGGGCA
>JASGDG010000105.1:0-11173 GCA_047607325.1 Xenophilus sp.
AGCAGCGCATCCGTCGCGCGGCCCAGCACGATCAGCAGCTGGCTGCCCAGCCGCTTGAGCCGGCCCGCGCCGGCGCCGGCGGCCGGCCGGGCCGCCTTGGACGGCGCGCTGCCCGTCATGGTGGACAGGCCCAGCACCTTGTCGTAGACCGCGAAGACCACCAGCACCACCACCAGCAGCAGCACCGAGATCGCACCGGCGAAGCCCCAGTTCAGCGTCTGCTGGACCTGGTCGATGATGATCTGCGTGATCATCGTCTCCTGGCGTCCGCCCAGCAGCGCCGGCACGATGAAGAAGCCGATGGCGGTCACGAAGACCATGATCGCGGCGGCCGCCACGCCCGGCAGCGACTGCGGGAAGTACACCGTCCAGAAGGCGGTACCGGGGCGCGCGCCCAGGGTGGAGGCGGCGCGGGGCAGGTTGCGGTCGATGTTCTCCATGACCGACAGCATGGTCAGCACGGCCAGCGGCATGAGCGCGTGCACCATGCCCACCAGCACGCTGCCCATGTTGTAGAGCAGCCGCGCGGGCGCGTCGACGATGCCCAGCGAGACGAGCAGCTGGTTGATCACCCCGTTGCGCCCGAGCAGCACTACCCAGGCGAAGGCACGCACCAGGAAGCTGGTCCAGAAGGACAGCAGCACCCAGAACAGCAGCGCGCCCTTGCGCCGCGCCGGCAGCGCCGAGATGAGGTAGGCCACCGGGTAGCCCGCCACCACCGCCAGCAGCGTGGTCCACAGCGAGATCTTCAGCGTGATCAGCAGCACGTTGAGGTAGACGGGCGAGGCGAAGAGCTGGCGGTACTGCGCCAGGCTGAAGCCTTCGTCGTTGCGCACGCTCAGCAGCAGCAGCTGGCCCACCGGGTACACCAGCAGCACCAGCAGCAGCACGGTCAGCGGGGCGCCCATGGCCAGCGGCCGCCAGGCGATGGGGCGGCGCCGCGGCGCGGAATTGGCGGTCGCGGTCATCTCACTGCTCCGCGATCACCACGGCGTCCGCGGGCCGCCAGCGCAGCGACAGCGGCTGGCCCGCCACGTAGCGGGCCGCGCCCTGCGCCGTCGGGTAGGCCGCGACGATCGGTGCCTCGAAGGGCCCCTGCAGGTAGAGCTTGGTCAGGCTGCCGGTGATCATGCTGTCGAGCAGCGTCGCCGAGAGCTGCCCCGGTGCGGCCGGCTCGGCCGAGACCACCAGGTTCTGCGGCCGGACCATCACGCGCACCGGCAGGCCCGGCGCCGGCGTGCTGCCGTTCGAGGTGCCGCGCACCGTCAGGGCACCGCCCTGCAGCGACACGCTCACCCCGTCGGCGTCCGTGCCCGCCACCACGCCGGGCAGCAGGTTGGACTCGCCCAGGAAGTCGGCCACGAACACCGTGCGCGGACGGAAGTACAGGTCGTCGGGGCTGCCCAGCTGCTCGATCTTGCCGCCGTTCATCAGGCAGATGCGGTCGGACATGGTCATCGCCTCTTCCTGGTCGTGGGTCACGTAGACGATGGTGGTGCCCAGCTCGCGGTGGATGCGCTTGATCTCCAGCTGCATCTGGTCGCGCAGCTTCTTGTCCAGGGCGCCCAGCGGCTCGTCCATGAGGATGATCGAGGGGCGGTACACCATGCAGCGGGCCAGTGCGATGCGCTGCTGCTGGCCGCCCGACAGCTCGCGCGGATAGCGCTTGGCCACGTGCGGCAGGCGGATCATCTCCAGGGCCTGCGCCACGCGGGTCTCGATGGAAGCGGCCGGCTCCTTGCGCATGCGCAGCGGGAAGGCGATGTTGTCCGCCACCGTCATGTGCGGGAACAGTGCGTAGTTCTGGAACACCATGCCGATGTCCCGCTCGTAGGGCGCGCCCCAGGTGGCGTCGACGCCGTTGATGTGCATCTGTCCCTCGTCGGGCTGGGCGAGCCCGGCGATGAGGCTCAGCAGGGTGGTCTTGCCCGAGCCCGAGGGGCCGAGCAGGGTCAGGAACTCGCCTTGGGCGACGTCGATCTCGGTCGGCGCGAGCGCCACGAAATCTCCGTAGCGCTTGCACAGGCCCGAGATCTTCAGGCTGGGGTGGGACATGGGCATCCTCGCTTGAATGAACAGTGCTTGCCGCGGGGGCTCAGCGGAGCACCCAGCCGTTGAACTTCTCGATCACCGAGGCCTGGTTCTCCTGCCAGTAGCGCGCGTTGATCTGCAGGCCGGTCTTGATGTTGTCCGGGTGCGTCGGGCAGCTCTTGGCGATCTCGGGCTTGACGAACTTGAAGGACTCCGGCTGCGTGAGGCCGGCGGGGAAGTACTCGGTGAGCGCGGCCAGGCGCTTGGGGTCGGACGCGAACTTGATGAACTCGCGGCAGGCGTCGGCGTTGGGCGTGCCGGCCAGGATCGACCAGCTGTCGCAGCCCCAGAGGTTCTGGTTCCAGACCACGCCGACCGGCGCGCCGCTGGCCATGGCCGACTGGGCGCGCGAGACCCAGGTCGCCACCATGTCGACTTCGCCGTTGTTGAGCATCTGCTCGACCTGGGCGCCCGAGGTCCACCACACGTCGATGCTCTCCTTGACCTTGTCGAGGCTGGCGATCGCACGGTCGACGTTGCAGGGGTAGACCTGCGCGGTGGGCACGCCGTCGGCCATCAGCGCTTCCTCGATGGTGTCGAAGGGGTGCTTGCGCAGCGCGCGGCGGCCCGGGAAGTCCTTCACGTTCCAGAAGTCGGCCCACGAGGCCGGCGCCTTGCGGCCCTTGAACTTGTCGGTGCGGTAGGCGATGACGGTGGAGTAGACGTTGTTGCCCACGCCGTAGGGCGACATGTACTGCGCCGGGATGTTCTTCACGACCGGATCGGACTCCAGGCCGTGCTTTTCCAGGTAGACCTTGCCGCCGGTGGTCAGGGTGAGGATGGCCGGCTGGCTGATCTTGGCCATGTCCCAGGTGTAGTTCCTGGTCTCGACCATGCTGCGGATCTGCGCCGTGGGTTCGGCGTTGGCCTGCACCGAGACGACCTCGATGCCGGTCTTCTCGGTGAAGGGCCGGTACAGGACGGCGGTGTAGGCCTTGCTGTAGATGCCGCCGTCGTCGCGCACGACGATGCGCTTGGACGCGGCGCGCGCGGGCGTCCAGATGGCGGGCGCGGCCAGCGTCGCCAGACCGGCGGCGGCGGATGTCAGGATGGCGCGGCGGGACGGTTGGGCAGGGGGGTGCATGGCGGGACTCCTGGAGGAAGGTGAAGGAAGTGGAGGAAGGGAGCGGAGGGAAAAGCGGCGGCGGCGCCTGGCCGATCAGGCCTCGGCGCCGGGAACGAGGCGTCCGGGATTGAAGAGGTGGCGCGGGTCCAGCGCCTGCTTGAGCGTTCGCATCAGGGCCAGCTCGACCGGCGACTTGTAGCTGCGCATCTCGGCCAGCTGGGTGCGGCCGATGCCGTGCTCGGCGCTGAAGGTGCCGCCCAGGGCGTGCGCCACGTCGTTGACGGCATGGCGGATGGCCTGCGCCGCCGCCTCGCGGTCGGGCAGCTGTTCCCACTGCGCGAACGAATAGAAGGGAATGAAGTGGGCGTTGCCGTCGCCCAGGTGGGCCACCACGGCCACCGGCATGTCGGGAACGAGCCGGCGCACCGCCTTGGTCGCCTGCGCGATGAAGGCCGGCACCGCGGACACGGGCACCGCGCAGTCGGTGGTCAGTCCCATGCCGGCCTTCTTGTTCGCTTCCGACACGCTGTGGCGCACTTCCCAGAACGCTGCGCGCTGCGCTCCGGAGCTGGCGAAGACGGCGTCGTCGAGCAGGCCGCGTTCGCTGGCGTGGGCCAGCACGTCCTCCAGGTCGCGGTCGAGGAGGGCGGCGTCGCAGGTGTCGGCCAGTTCCACGAGCACATGCCAGGGGCGGGCCGAGGGCAGCGGGCTCCTGCGTCCGGGCACGTGCTGCAGCACCAGGTCCAGCTGGTGCGCGTCCATCATCTCGAAGGCCGACAGCCGGGCGCCGCAACGGGCCTGGAACAGGCCCAGCACTTCCACGGCTGCCTGCGGATCGGCCGGCGCGAACCACGCCACGGCATGGCTGGTCGGCAGGGGGTGGAGCTTGAGTGCGGCCGCCGTGATGATGCCCATCGTGCCTTCGGCGCCGATGAACAGGTGCTTCAGGTCCAGGCCGGTGTTGTTCTTGCGCAGGGCGTACAGGCCGTCCCACACCGCGCCGTCCGGCAGCACCACCTCCAGGCCCAGCACGTTGTCGCGCGTGCCGCCCCAGCGCAGCACGCCCGTGCCGCCGGCGTTGGTGGCGATGGTGCCGCCGATCTGGCAGGAGCCTTCGGCGCCCAGGCTCACGGGATAGAGGCGGCTGGCCTCGGCCGCCGCCTGCTGCACGGTGGCCAGCACGCAGCCCGCCTCGACCACCATCGAGTTGTTGGCGGGGTCGATCGAGCGCACCTTGCGCATGCGGCCGAGCGAGACGATCACGGGCAGGCGCTGCGCTTCATCGGGCACGGCGCCGCCGCACAGGCTGGTGTTGCCGCCCTGGGGCAGCACCGCCACGCCGTGCCCGGCGCACAGCCGCACCACGGCCGACACCTGTTCGACCGAGGAGGGCAGCACCACGCAGGCGGCACGGCCCCGGTAGCGGCCGCGCCAGTCCTCGGTGAACGCTTCCGTGTCCGCCTCGGTCTGGAGCACCGCGGTGGTGCCGAGAAGGTCCACAAGCGCTTCGACGATGTTCATGAGGGTCCTTTTGCACCAGGTTGGTTTTCGCGACGCTGCGGCCCGCGCAGCCACGGCACAGCCATGCAAACTCTGCGCCAACTAATCACACTACAATTTATTTAATTGCAATTCAATTATTTTGCCGAATCGGCACAGTGGAGCAAGAGGGCCACAACCCTAGGCGTGCCCGTCGTGCTCGGCAGGGCATTGCGATCGCTGAGTGATCGAGGCGACCCGTCAGCGGGAGAACACCGGGTTCACGCCGCAGGGGGCGCTGCGGAACATCGTGAAGAACAGCGGCGAGGCGGCATTGCCGCCGTCCCCGAGCCGGGTCCGGGAACTGCGGACCGAACGCGCGTGCGCCCCGACGGACGCAGGCGACCTGAAGCAGGAAGGTTCGTTTCGACCGTCAATCGGCGCGCGGGCGCAGGCGGCCTGGCGCGCCGCCCCTCACTGCGATCGATCCGGACGCGGGCGCGCGGTGGCCCGGCGCCGATGTGCCATGACGCCGGCACGGCGTGCCGCGGGCGTCAGCCGGCGCGGCCCAGCAGCAGGAATTCCATGAGCGCCTTCTGCACGTGCATGCGGTTCTCGGCCTCGTCCCAGACCACCGACTGCGGGCCGTCGATGACCTCGGCCGTCACCTCCTCGCCGCGGTGGGCGGGCAGGCAGTGCATGAACAGGGCGCCCGGCTTGGCCGCGGCCATCATGGCCTCGTCCACGCACCAGTCGGCGAAGGCCTTGCGGCGGGTCTCGTTCTCGGCCTCGTAGCCCATGCTGGTCCACACGTCGGTGGTCACCAGGTCGGCGCCGCGGCAGGCGTCCATCGGGTCCTTGAAGACCTTGTAGCTGTCGGTGCCGCGGATGCCGGCCACGTCCTGGTCCACCTCGTAGCCGGTGGGGGTGCTGACGTGCACGGTGAAGCCGAGGATCTCCGCCGCCTGCAGCCAGGTGTTGGCCATGTTGTTGCCGTCGCCGACCCAGGCGACCGTCTTGCCCTGGATCGAGCCGCGCTGCTCGATGAAGGTGAACAGGTCCGCCAGGATCTGGCAGGGGTGGAACTCGTTGGTCAGGCCGTTGATGACCGGCACGCGCGAATGCGCCGCGAAGCGCTCGATCTTCTCCTGCTCGAAGGTGCGGATCATCACCAGGTCGACCATGCGGCTGATCACCTTGGCGCTGTCCTCGATTGGCTCGGCGCGGCCGAGCTGGCTGTCGCCGGTGGTCAGGTGCACCACGCTGCCGCCGAGCTGGTACATGCCGGCCTCGAAGCTCACGCGGGTGCGGGTGCTGGCCTTCTCGAAGATCAGCGCCAGCGTGCGGTCGGTCAGCGGCTGGTGCTTCTCGTAGGCCTTGAACTTGGCCTTGATGATCGCGGCGCGCTCGAACAGGTAGGCGTATTCGTCGGCCGTGAAGTCGCTGAACTGGAGGTAGTGGCGGATCGCGGGGGCACTCATGCGCCTATTGTGCAGGCTCGGCCAGGAAGGCCTTCACGATCGGTGCCAGGATGGCGACGATCTCGTCCGCCTCGGCCACGGTCAGGATCAGCGGCGGCACCAGGCGGATCACGCTGTCGGCCGTCACCGAGAGCAGCAGCCCGGCCTTGCAGGCGCGGCCCAGGATAGCGCCGGCCGGGCGGTCGAGTTCGATGCCGAGCATCAGGCCCTGGCCGCGCACTTCCTTCACGCCGGCGACGCCCTCGAAGGCCGCCTGCAGCGCGGCCTTGAGGTGCGCGCCGACCTTGGCGGCGTTGTCCAGCAGGCCGTCCTTTTCCATGATGCGCAGCGTCTCGATGCCGGCGCGCATGGCCAGCGGGTTGCCGCCGAAGGTGGTGCCGTGGTTGCCGGGCTGGAACAGCTCGGCCGCCTTCGGGCCGGCCAGCACGGCGCCCACCGGCACGCCCGAGCCCAGGCCCTTGGCCAGCGACATCACGTCCGGCACGATGCCGGCCCACTGGTGGGCGAACCACTGGCCGGTGCGGCCGATGCCGGTCTGGATCTCGTCGATCATCAGCAGCCAGCCGTTGGCGTCGCACAGGGCGCGCACCTGCTTCAGGTAGTCCACCCGCATCTCGTGGATGCCGCCTTCGCCCTGGATGGTCTCGAGCATCACGGCCACGACGTCCGGGTTGCCCTGCGTGGCCTGCTTCAGCGCGTCGATGTCGTTGAGCGGCACCCGGATGAAGCCTTCCACCAGCGGGCCGAAGCCGGCCTGGATCTTCGGGTTGCCGGTGGCCGACAGGGTGGCGATGCTGCGGCCGTGGAAGGCGTGCTCGTAGACCACGATCTGCGGCTTCTCGATGCCCTTGCCGTGGCCGAGCTTGCGCGCCAGCTTGATCGCGGCCTCGTTGGCCTCCAGGCCGGTGCAGCAGAAGAAGGCGTTGGTCATGCCCGCCAGTTCCGTCAGCCGCGCCGCCAGCGTCTCCTGCCCGGTCACGTGGTAGTAGTTGGAGCTGTGGATGATCCTGCCGAGCTGCTCGGCCAGCGCCGGCACCAGCTCGGGGTGGTTGTGGCCCAGGGTGTTGACCGCGATGCCGCCCAGGCCGTCCAGGTAGGCCTTGCCGTTCGTGTCCCACACGCGGCAGCCCTGGCCGCGCTCCAGCGCGATCGGCAGCCGGCCGTAGGTGTTCATCACGTGGGGCGAGGTGGGTTCGGTGGCACTCATCGGCTCTCCGGGGGCGGTTGGGGGTGGAAGGGAAGCGGGATTCTAGGCAGCGGTCCGCGGCGCTTCGTTGACGATTCCGCATCACAGCCATGCCCCGCGGCACGGCGAGCGCCAGGGGCGCCGGTAGAATCTTGTGCGCCGCAGCACCAGCTGGGGCGCCGCTTCCCCCATGGCCACCCCTTCCGCCAAAGAATTCTTCATCCAGGGCATCACCCGCGACGGCCGCACCTTCCGGCCGAGCGACTGGGCCGAGCGCTTGGCGGGGGTGATGTGCCAGTTCCGGCCCGGCGGCGCCAGCCCCGGCAGCCACCTGAGCTACTCGCCCTGGTGCGTGCCCACCGTCATCGGCGGCGTCAAGTGCGTGGTCGTGCACGTCGATCTGCGCGAGGCCGAGCCCATGGCCTGGGATTTCGTCATGAACTTCGCCCGCGACAACGACCTGCAGGTCGCCGAGGCCTGCCTCGTGCCCGAGGAGAAGCTGGGCGGGCGCTGACCTGCGGGAGGCGGCGCTCGCACGAACCACTTCCCCCGGTGGAGGTGATGCCGGGGCGGTCGGCCGGCATATAATGAGATTGATTCTCAACCTCGCCGACGCCGACTTCCTCCATGTCCGTTGTGCATCGGAGGACACGTCGTGGCAAGCACCGAATTCGCGCTGCAGCAGAGCATCGAAGGGCTGTACGCCGGCCATCACGGTTGGCTGCGGGGGTGGCTGCGTCGGCGGCTGGGCAGTGCTCCGGATGCGGAGGAGCTGGCCCACGATACCTTCGTACGCATCATCGCATCGCGTGACGCGCTGCTGGGCGTCCAGGAGCCGAGGGCGTTCCTCACCACCATCGCGCGGCGGCTGCTGGTGGACCGCCTGCGCCGGGAGGCCGTCAGCCAGGCCTATCTGGATGAGCTGGCACGGATCGCGCAGAGCCTGCCCGGCTACCCTTCGCCCGACCAGATCCTGATGGCGGTGCAGGCGCTGGAGCAGATCGGCGCCGCGTTGCAGGATGTGGCGCCGAAGGCGCGCGAAGCCTTCCTGCGGCACTACCTGGAAGAGCAGACCCAGGCTGAAATCGCCCGTGACCTGGGCGTCTCCAAGCGCATGGTGCAGAAGTACCTGGTGCAGGCATTGCTGCAATGCCGCCGCTGCTGCCCGGCCATGGCGGTACATGGCACCTAGCGACGACGCGCTGGCCGAGCAGGCCGCGCAGTGGATCGTGCGGCTGACGGACGGCGACGAGGCCGAGCGCCGCCGCGCGCGCAGCGAATTCGAGGCGTGGAAGCGGGCCGATCCCCGGCATGCGGCCGCCGCCCGCGGGATGGAAGGATTCGTCGGCCAGGTCCATGCCGTGCGCGACCGCGCGGCCGGCCAGACCCGGCCGGCCCGGGCGGCGCTGGATGCCTCCTTCGCCGAGGGCCGCAGGCGCCAGCGCGTCCGCACCATCGGCACGGTGCTCACGGTCGCCTGCCTGCTGACCGTGCCCGGCTGGATGCTGCTGCGGGCCTGGCCCGCGTCGTACCTGCTGGCCGACATGCGTACCGCCACCGGCCAGTGGGAAACACGCACCCTGGCCGACGGCACGCACATCACGCTCAACTCCGCCAGCGCCGTCAATCTGCGCTACGACGCCCGCCGCCGGGTGGTCGAACTGGTGCAGGGCGAGATCCTGGTGGACGTGGCCGGGGACGCATCGCGGCCCTTCGTGGTCGAGACCGTGGACGGCAGCATCCAGGCCCTGGGCACCCGTTTCGTGGTGGACCGGCAGGCCGGCGCCACGGTGCTGGAGATGATCGCCTCGCGGACCTTGGTGCGAACGGCGGTGCAACTCGCGGCCGGTGACGGCCCGGCCGTCGCCGTCGGTGCCGGGGAGCGGGTCCGGATCACCCGGAATGCGGTGACGCCGGCCGGGGCCGTCGATCCGCGCACCCTGTCCGATGTCTGGCAGCGGCATCAGCTGGTGGCCAGCGACCAGCCGCTGCCCGACGTGCTGGATGAACTCTCGCGTCACCGCCCCGGCCGCATCCAGTACGACCGCGGCCAGCTTCAGGGCATCCACGTCAACGCGGTGCTGCCGCTGGACGATACGGACCGGGCCTTGAAGCTGCTGATGACCAGCTTCCCGGAGCTGCGCATCCGAACCGTCACGCCCTGGCTCGTGCTGGTGGACGCGCCACCCCGGCGCTGACACCCGCGCGGACGCCCGTGCGCCCACCTTTCGGGCACCGGCAGTTCGTCTTTTCGGAGTTCATCCGTCAAGTACAGGAGAGCGAGCAGTGATCGCGCCCTGGCAACGGCAGGGGCCGCCGTGGTCTTCGCTCGCTCGGAACCTCCGATCAACGAACGAAGAACGCATTTGCCATGCCTGTTTCAACCCTGCACCGGATATCGCCGGCGCCCCTTCCGACCCGTCTGACAACGATGGCCCTGGCCGTGCAGCTTGCCCTGGGCGCTGCACTGATGAGTGGCCCGGCGGCACCGGCGTGGGCGCAGGCCCCGGGCCAAGCCATCGCCTACGACATTCCGGCGGGTCCACTGGCCGATGCACTGAACCGCTTCGCGTTGCAGTCCGGCGTATCGATCGTCATCGACGCGGCTCAGCTTCGCGGCTTGCACACGGCGGGGCTCCAAGGGAGCCATGGCGTAGAGGAGGGTTTCGGCCTTCTGTTGAAGGGCAGCGGCTACGCCATCGGCAAGACCTCCGAGGGTTATGTGCTGCGCAGGGTGTCTGCCGCCGGGGCGGCTTCGGCGGACACCGAGGCAACGTTGCCAGCCGTCGAGGTGGCTGCAGCGTCGGAGACGGCCGCCGGCCCCGTCGATGGCTACGTCGCCAAGCGCAGCGCGACCGGCACCAAGACCGACACCCCCATCATCGAGACCCCGCAGTCGGTCTCGGTGGTCACGGCCGACCGCATCGAGGCCATCGGGGCGGTCAATCTCAAGGACGTTCTCGCCTACACCCCGGGCGTGGGCGTGGCGCCTTACGGCACCGATTCCCGCTTCGACTGGGTCTCCATTCGCGGCTTCGATGCCTACAGCCCCGGCTTCTATCTCGACGGGCTGCCCATGCGCAACAACGGCAATTTCGCGCTCTGGCGCACAGAGAACTACGGCGCCGAACGGATCGAGGTCTTGCGTGGCCCTTCCTCGGTGCTGTATGGCCTGGGCAACCCGGGCGGCGTGGTCAACGTCATCAGCAAGCTGCCTGTGGAGGAGCCGGTGCACGAACTGCAGGTCCAGGCAGGCAGCCACCAGCGCAAGCAGGTCGCGGGAGATTTTTCCGGTTCGCTGAATGAGGATGGCACGCTGCTTTACCGCCTGACCGGATTGCTGCGTGATGCCGAGCTTCCCGCCGGAGGCATGAGGGACGACCACCACTTTCTCGCGTCGTCGCTGACCTGGAAGCCTTCGGCCGATACCAGGATCACCGTCATGTCCCAGTTTGGCAAAACGCGCTCGGGCGTCTACACGCGTGGTGTTTTAGCCTACGGTTCGCTTCTGCCAACGGCCATCGGTACGCGCATCCCCAGCGACCTGTTCCTCGGCGATCCGGACTACAACCGCTTCAACCAGGATCAGCAGATGGTGGGCTATCAATTCGAGCATCGTGTCAACGATGTATGGACGCTGCGGCAGAACGCACGCTATTCGCGCGTCAAGGTGGACACTCGGCAACTGGTGATGAGCGGCTTCGCGACGCTGGATGCCGATGATGCCCTGGCTCCGGAAAACTATCGCTATCTGGAGTTCACGCCATACGCGGTGCGGGAAAAGATGTCCTCCTTCGTGATCGACAATCAGGCCCAGGCCAATCTGAAGTGGGGCGACTGGCATCACACCCTGCTGTTCGGATTGGACTA
>JASGDG010000106.1:0-8656 GCA_047607325.1 Xenophilus sp.
GATGGAGGTGGTGCGCGACCGCGCCGACAACGCCATCATCGTCTGCTCGATCGAGAACCTCGACCCGATGGGCGTGCACACCGGCGACTCGATCACCGTGGCGCCGGCGCAGACGCTGACCGACAAGGAATACCAGATCATGCGCAACGCCTCACTGGCGGTGCTGCGCGAGATCGGCGTCGACACCGGCGGCTCCAACGTGCAGTTCTCGGTCAATCCGAAGGACGGCCGGATGATCGTCATCGAGATGAACCCGCGCGTGTCGCGGTCGTCGGCGCTGGCCTCCAAGGCCACCGGCTTCCCGATCGCCAAGGTGGCGGCCAAGCTGGCGGTGGGCTACACGCTCGACGAACTGCGCAACGAGATCACCGGCGGCGCCACGCCCGCCAGCTTCGAGCCCAGCATCGACTACGTCGTCACCAAGATCCCGCGCTTTGCCTTCGAGAAGTTCCCGGCCGCCGATTCGCGCCTGACCACGCAGATGAAGTCGGTGGGCGAGGTGATGGCGATGGGCCGCACCTTCCAGGAAAGCTTCCAGAAGGCCCTGCGTGGCCTGGAAGTCGGCGTGGACGGCATGAACGAGAAGACCCAGGACCGCGAGGTGCTGGAGAAGGAACTCGGCGAGCCCGGCCCCGAGCGCATCTGGTACGTGGGCGATGCCTTTGCCCAGGGCATGACGGTGGACGAGGTGTTCGACCTGACCAGGATCGACCGCTGGTTCCTGGTGCAGATCGAGGAGATCGTGAAGATCGAGCTCGAACTGGAAACGAAGTCGCTCGACGACATCGATGCCGGCACGCTGCGCCTGCTCAAGCAGAAGGGCTTCTCCGACCGCCGTCTGGCGCGCCAGCTCAAGACCACCGACGCCGCCATCCGCGAGAAGCGCCGCGCCCTGGGCGTGCGGCCCGTCTACAAGCGCGTCGACACCTGCGCGGCCGAGTTCGCCACCAACACGGCCTACATGTACTCCACCTACGATGAGGAGTGCGAGGCCGAGCCCACGACCAGGAAGAAGATCATGGTGCTCGGCGGCGGCCCCAACCGCATCGGCCAGGGCATCGAGTTCGACTACTGCTGCGTGCACGCCGCGCTGGCGATGCGCGAGGACGGCTACGAGACCATCATGGTCAACTGCAACCCGGAGACCGTCTCGACCGACTACGACACCTCCGACCGCCTGTACTTCGAGCCGCTGACGCTGGAGGACGTGCTGGAGATCGTCGACAAGGAGAAGCCCACCGGCGTGATCGTGCAGTACGGCGGCCAGACGCCGCTGAAGCTCGCGCTCGACCTCGAGGCCAACGGCGTGCCCATCATCGGCACCAGCCCCGACATGATCGACGCGGCGGAAGACCGCGAGCGCTTCTCGGCCCTGCTGCGCGAACTGAACCTCAAGCAGCCGCCCAACGCCACCGCCCGCACCGAGGCCGAGGCGCTGGAAAAAGCCTCTTCGCTGGGCTACCCGCTGGTGGTGCGCCCCAGCTACGTGCTGGGCGGCCGGGCCATGGAAATCGTGCACGAGCAGCGCGACCTGGAGCGCTACATGCGCGAGGCCGTCAAGGTGAGCAACGATTCGCCGGTGCTGCTGGACCGCTTCCTCAACGACGCGGTCGAGTGCGACGTGGACTGCATCCGCGACGCCGAGGGCCAGGTGCTGATCGGCGGCGTGATGGAGCACATCGAGCAGGCCGGCGTGCACTCGGGCGACTCCGCCTGCTCGCTGCCGCCCTACAGCCTGAAGGCCGAGACGGTGGCCGAGCTGAAGCGCCAGAGCGCCGCGATGGCCAAGGCGCTGAACGTGGTCGGCCTGATGAACGTGCAGTTCGCCATCCAGGAGAAGGACGGCCAGGACGTGATCTACGTGCTGGAGGTCAACCCGCGCGCCTCGCGCACCGTGCCCTACGTCAGCAAGGCCACCGGCGTGCAGCTGGCCAAGGTGGCGGCGCGCTGCATGGCCGGCCAGTCGCTGGCCGCGCAGGGCATCACCAGGGAGGTGACGCCGCCGTACTTCAGCGTCAAGGAGGCGGTCTTCCCCTTCGTCAAGTTCCCGGGCGTGGACACCATCCTCGGCCCCGAGATGAAGTCCACCGGCGAGGTGATGGGCGTGGGCAAGACCTTCGGCGAGGCCTTCGTCAAGAGCCAGCTCGGCGCGGGCACCATCCTGCCCAAGTCGGGCAGGGTGTTCATCTCGGTGAAGAACAACGACAAGGCCCGCGCCGTCGAGTGCGCGCGCGGCCTGGCGGGGCTGGGCTTCGAGTTGATCGCCACCAAGGGCACGGCGGCGGCCATCCAGGCGGCGGGCCTGCCCTGCGCGGTGGTCAACAAGGTGACCGAGGGGCGTCCGCACATCGTGGACATGATCAAGAACAACGAGATCGCCCTGGTCATCAACACGGTGGAAGAGCGCCGCAACGCGATTGCCGACTCGCGTGCCATCCGCACCTCCGCGCTGCTGGCGCGGGTGACGACCATCACCACCCTCTTCGGCGCCGAGGCGGCGGTGGAGGGCATGCGGTACATGAACGACCTGGGCGTCGTCTCCGTGCAGGAAATGCACGCGGAACTGGCTGCCTGAGCCTGCCGCCGCCCGGCCGCTTGATGCGGCCGGCGAGCGCGGCATAATGGACCGCATTCGACACCGCCAGGCGGCAACGCCCGGCGGTTTTGCTTTTGCTGCGGGCCTGCCGTGCGCGGGCGCCGGACGATCATGGAGATAAAGACATGGCCACCACCCTTCCCATCACCAAGCGCGGTGCCGAGAAGCTGCGCGAGGAACTGCATCGCCTCAAGACGGTGGAGCGCCCGTCGGTGATCAACGCCATCGCCGAGGCGCGCGCCCAGGGCGACCTGAGTGAGAACGCCGACTACGATGCGGCCAAGGACCGCCAGGGCTTCATCGAGGGCCGCATCCAGGAGATCGAGGGCAAGCTGTCGGTGGCGCAGATCATCGACCCGAGCGCGCTGGACGCCGGCGGCAAGGTGGTCTTCGGCGCCACGGTCGAACTGGAAGAGGAAAGCTCCGGCGAGGCCGTCAGGTACCAGATCGTCGGCGAGGACGAGGCCGACCTGAAGAAGGGCCTGATCAACGTCTCCAGCCCGATCGCGCGCGCGCTGATCGGCAAGGAGGAGGGCGACACTGCCGTGGTGCAGGCGCCCGGCGGCGAGAAGCGCTACGAGATCGTCGCCGTCAGCTACCAGTGACGCGCCCATGAAGCAGCGCATCGCTTTGCTCGCAGCCGCCCTGTGGTGGGGCAGCCTCACGGCCATCGGCTTCCTGGCGGTGCCGATGCTCTTCGCGCACCTGGCCACGCCCGCCATCGCCGGCCAGATGGCGGCGAAGCTGTTCACGGCGCAGAGCTGGGTCTCGGTGGGGTGTGCTCTGGTGCTGCTGCTCGCCACCGCGAGCCGCGATGCGGCGCAGCTCACCGCGGCGTCGCGCGGTCTGGGCCTGATCCTGGCGGGCCTGCTGCTGGCGCTGCTGCTCGAATACGGCATCGCGCCGCGCATCGTGGCGCGCGAGAACCTGCGGTTGTGGCACGGGGCGGGCAGCGGGATGTATCTTGTGCAATGGCTGTGCGCGGGCGCCTTGCTCTGGAGGCTCGGCCGGCCGCGGGGATGAACATGGGATCGCAGATCATCGAGATCGATGCCGCCGACTGGCGCAACGTGCCCAGCCGGCCCGAATGGACCGCGGGGCTGGAGGCCGGCAAGGTGCTGTTCTTCCCGCACCTGCGCTTCGAGTTCCTGCCCGAGGAGAAGGCCTTCCTGCGGCCTGACATCCGCGACCCCGGTTCGCGCAACGTCAGCCTGAACGTCGACGGCAGCCTGAAGGGGGCGGCGGGCGACGAGGCCATGCGGGCCGCGCTCGCGCGGATGATCGGGCGCTTCCGCGAGCAGGCGGACGCCCTCGTTGCCGGCCTGCTGCCGCATTACGTGCCCGCGCTGCGCCCGGCGCCCACCAGCTACCGGCCCTCTCAGGTGGAAACGCGCGCCCAGTCCTGGCGTGCCGACGACAAGCGGCTGCACGTCGATGCCTTTCCCTCGCGGCCCAACCACGGCGAACGTATCCTGCGCGTGTTCACCAACGTCAACCCGGACGGCGTGCCGCGCGTATGGCGGGTGGGCGAGCCCTTCGAGACGGTGGCGCGCACCTTCCTGCCGCGGGCCCGGCCTTACGTGCGCTGGCAGGCCAGGGTCTTGCAGGCGCTGCGCGTGACCAAGTCCTTGCGCAGCGAGTACGACCACCTCATGCTGCAACTGCACGACGGCATGAAGAGCGACATGGACTACCAGCGGCGCTCGCCGCAGGAGACCATGCCCTTCCCGGCCGGCTCGACCTGGGTGTGCTTCTCCGACCAGGCCTCGCACGCCGTCATGTCCGGCCAGTACATGATGGAGCAGACGCTGTATCTGCCGCCCGGCCGCGAATACGACCCCACGGCCAGCCCGCTGGCGATCCTCGCGCGGCTGACGGGGCGGCCGCTGGTCGATCTCTAGGACCGGCGCGCCTGAGGTTCGAGCGCCGCGCAGCGGGCCTCCATGCCATCATCATGGGAATAGTTCTCGTTTGCTTAAACATCCCTTCACCATGAGCCCTCTGCCGCCGGCAGGGCACGCCATCGCGCATGGCTGTTCATCTCACCCCTGGCTGCTGGCGCGCACGCGCGGGAGGCTGGCCTGCCTGGCGAACGCCGAGGGCACCGTCGCCTGCGGCTCCGGGTGTTCGGCGGCGGACGCCGCGGTGTATCGATGCTGAGCATGTCCTCCGACTCGATCAGGCGGTGGCGATGGGTACACGAATGGACCAGCCTGGTCTGCACCGTCTTCCTGCTGATGCTGTGCCTCACGGGGCTGCCGCTCATTTTTCACGACGAGATCGACGACTGGCTGCAGGACGCGCCCGACACGGCCGTGGCGTCGGTGCAGGCACAGCCGGCGGCGTCGCCGGATATGGATCGCGTGGTGCAGATGGTGCAGCAGGCCTACCCGGACCGGCCCATCCAGTTCGTCGTGTGGCTCGATGCGCCGGCGCAGTTCCGCGTCGGCCTCGGCCGCGCTCCCGGGCGCTCCGGGCAGAAGCCCTTCGCACTCGTCGATGGCGCGGCCTACCGGATCGTGGGCGAGGGGTGGAGCGAGAAGGACTGGCGCCACGGCGGCGTCATGTCCGTGCTGCTCATGCTGCACACCAATCTGCTGCTCGGCCTGGGCGGGCAACTCTTCCTGGGCGCGATGGGGCTGATGTTTCTCGCCTCACTGGTGTCCGGCGTGGTGCTCTACGGGCCTTTCACGCGGAAGATGGCGTTCGGGACGGTCCGGCGCGAGCGATCCCGGCGCATTGCCTGGCTCGACCTGCACAACCTGATCGGCATCGCGACGCTGCTGTGGGCCATGGTGGTCGGCCTCACCGGCGCGGTCAATACGCTGGATTCGCTCGTCTTCGGGGCATGGCAGAAGCGCATCTCCCAGGAGCTGAAGGTCGAATACGCCGGGGCGCAGCCGGTGCGCGATCCGCAAGGACTCCAGCGCGCCGTGGCCGAGGCGGTGGCGTCTCTCCCGCACAAGCAGGTCAGCTTCGTCGCATTTCCCGGATCGATGTTTGCGACGCCCCAGCACTACGCGGTGTACCTGCGCGGAGACTCGCCGCTCACCTCGCGCCTGCTGCACCCGGTCCTGGTGGATGCCAGGGACGGCGCGCTGGTCGACGTCGGTCGTCCGCCGTGGTACCTGTGGGCGCTGGAGGTGTCCAGGCCCCTGCACTTCGGCGACTATGGCGGCACGGCGATGAAGATCCTCTGGGCCTGCTTCGACGTGCTCGCGATCGTCGTGCTGGCCAGCGGCGTCTACCTTTGGGTCTCGCGGCGCCGCCGCAGCGGTTCCTCCAGGCCATAGGCCCACGCTGATCCAGGCGCCCGCGGCAGTCGCCTCCGGCCTATTCCTTCCAGTGTTCCGCCACCCAGGCCGCCGGCTCGATGTGCCGGAAGCGCCGGTTGCGGCGGCCGGCCAGTGCGTCGGGCGGGTTGCACTCGCCATGGAAGATCACGATGCGCGCTCCTTTCGGGACGAAGGGCGGCTTCCAGTAGTTGGCCGGCCAGGCCGGGATGCCGTGGTACTTGAAGCTCGGGCACCAGGCGGCCGGCCAGTACGCGAGCTTGCCCTGCGCATGCAGATAGTGCGAGAGGTAATCCTGCTCGTTGCGGTACGTGCGGCGCATCTCCTCGGTGTGGGCGCGGAAATGCGCCAGCGCGTCGGCATGGGCGCCGATCTCGAAGCGGTAGACCGAGGAGTTGCCCACGATCCGCTCGCCGAAGCGCCAGAAGCGCGGGTAGTCGTGGATGATGAGGAACTCGCCCGGCCGGGTGAAGAAGTCGTCCAGGCTGCCGACCACCACCACATCCAGGTCGAGGAAGAGGGCGGTGCCTTGCAGGCCGTGCAGGTCGGCCTCGAAGGTGGTGAGTTTCTTCCAGGCGCCGTCGCGCTGGCCGGGCGCCAGCTCGATGTTCAGCGGCGGGATCGGCAGGCACCGCACCTCCGGGCGGATGCCCGCGGGGTCGTCGGTCAGGCAGACGAAGTCGAAGTCGCCCGAGAGGTGCCGGCGCACCATGGCGTAGAGGCGGTTGACATAGTGCGGGCCGTACTTGGCGCCCCACTTCATGCACAGGACGTGGCGCCGGGTCACCACGCCCTCACGCCTGGCGCTTCTTGACGGATGTGCGCTTCGGCTTGGCGCGCTTGACCAGCCCGCCCGGCGTCAGCCGCTGGTTGCCCAGCACGCGCAGCGTCTTGATCTCCGGCCGCTGGCCGCCGCGCTCGCTGTGCTTGACGACCTTCACGTCCTTCGGTCCGGGCTTGCGGTCCTCGTCGGGCGCCCGCTCCTTGGGCGGGATGGGGCGCCACAGCACCAGCAGCTTGCCGATGTGCTGGATGGGGGCGGCGTCCAGGCTGTTGGCCAGGTCCGCCAGCATGGCTTCGCGGGTGGCGCGGTCATCGGAAAAGACGCGGATCTTGATCAGGCCGTGCGCCTTGAGGGCCGCGTCGGCTTCCTTGCGGACGGCGGGGGTGAGCCCGTCGCCGCCGATCATCACGATCGGGTCGAGGTGGTGCGCGTCGGCGCGGTGGAGCTTGCGCTGCGCGGGAGTGAGGAGGATGGCGGGCATCCCCGTATTATCGGAGCCGGCATGAAGATCCAGACCCAGAGCAAGAAGGTCAACAAAGCTTGGCTGAACGACCACGTCAACGACCCGTGGGTCAGGCGCGCGCAGAAGGAGGGCTACCGTGCCCGCGCCGCCTACAAGCTCAAGGAGATCGACGAGGCCTTCGGGCTGATCCGCCCTGGGCAGGTGGTGGTCGATCTGGGCTCCACGCCCGGTGCCTGGAGCCAGTACGCGCGCCGGCGCCTGGCGCCGGCCGGCGCGGCGGCTGGCGCCCTGGACGGCGCCATCGTCGCGGTGGACCTGCTGCCCATGGAGCCCATCGAGGGCGTGACCTTCCTGCTCGGCGACTTCCGGGAGCAGGCGATCCTGTCGCAGCTGGAGGCGACGCTGGCCGGCCGGCCGGTCGACGTGGTGGTCTCGGACATGGCGCCCAACCTGTCGGGCGTGGGCTCGGCCGACGCGGCGCGGGTGGCGCACCTGGTGGAACTGGCCGTCGATTTCGCATGCCATCACCTGCGGCCGCAGGGTGCGCTGGTGGCCAAGGTCTTCCATGGCGGCGCCTACGACGAACTGGTCCGGCTGTTCCGTGCCCATTTCCGCCAAGTGAAACCGTTCAAGCCCAAGGCGTCGCGCGACCGGTCGGCCGAGACCTTTCTGGTGGGCATTGGTCCGAAGCCGCGGCCGGATACCGATTGATACCGCCGGGCGGCGGCGGCGACAAAGTCCGCAAACCCGCGCCCGCCCTATGGCCGCCATAGGGAAATCAGGGGTTTTCGCAGCTTGAAAAGCCTAGAATGACATGCAACTGACGTGTCTCGGGTGCACTCATGCGCCCGCCATCGACTGGAGTTTCGTTTGAACAATCAGTGGTTTTCCAAGGTCGCCGTCTGGCTGGTCATCGCGATGGTGTTGTTCACTGTGTTCAAGCAGTTCGACACCCGCGGTGCACTGGGCTCCAACACGGTGAGTTATTCCGAATTCCTGGAGCAGGTGCGCAGCAACCAGATCAAGAGCGCCGTCATCCCGGAGGGCCTTTCGGGCGGCGAGATCACCGCCACCACCACCGACGACCGCAAGATCCGCACCAATGCCACCGTGCTGGACCGCGGCATGGTGGGCGACCTGATCGACCACAACGTCCGTTTCGACGTCAAGCCGCGCGAGGAAGGCTCGCTGCTGATGACGCTGCTGGTGAGCTGGGGCCCGATGCTGCTGCTGATCGGCGTGTGGGTCTACTTCATGCGCCAGATGCAGGGCGGCGGCAAGGGCGGCGCCTTCAGTTTCGGCAAGAGCAAGGCGCGCATGCTCGACGAGAACAACAACACCGTCACCTTCGCCGACGTCGCCGGCTGCGACGAGGCCAAGGAAGAGGTGAAGGAAGTCGTCGACTTCCTGAAGGACCCGCAGAAATTCCAGACGCTGGGCGGGCGCATCCCGCGCGGCCTGCTGCTGGTCGGCCCGCCGGGCACCGGCAAGACGCTGCTCGCCAAGTCGATCGCGGGCGA
>JASGDG010000107.1:0-2968 GCA_047607325.1 Xenophilus sp.
GGCGCGCTCAACGCCGGCGTGGCCCGCTACGCGGCCGACCCGCAGGCGCAGGGCGCGCTCGCAGCCGACAGCCGGCCCACCGGGCGCACCGCCCTGCCCACGATCACGCTGCACGCCATCGACGACCCCACGGCCTTCGTCGAACTGGAGGACAGCTACCGCCGCATCCGCGAGGCCGCCGGCACGGCCGACCGGCTGGTGCAGAGCTTCTCGGACGAGCACAGCCACAGCTACCTGAGCGACCCGGAGTACCCGGCGCTGTTCGACGCGATGGTCGACTGGATCGAGCACGGCGAGAAGCCCTCGCCCGACGGCCTGGCGCAGCGCTGCGCGTCGCTGGCGCCACGCTTCGCCGGCGGCGAGCGTTCCGGCGGCTGCCACATCCGGCCCGCGTGGCACCCGCCGCCCATCGAGAGCCGCGTGCCGCCGCGCTGACGGCCGTCAGTGGTCGTGGTGCAGGTAGCTGGCCTGCCGCGGCAGCCGCAGGGCCACGAGGAAGGCGACCACCATCATGGCGGTGACGTACCAGAAGAAGGCCGGTTCGTGGCCCCGGTTCTTCAGGGCCAGGGCCGCGTATTCGGCCGAGCCGCCGAAGATCGCGTTGGCCACCGCGTAGGCCAGGCCCACGCCCAGCGCCCGCACCTCGGGCGGGAACATCTCGGCCTTCACGATGCCGCTGACCGAGGTGTAGAAGCTCACGATGGCCAGCGCCGCCACGATGAGCACGAAGGCGACCACGGGGCTGGCCGTGTGCTGCAGCGCGGTGAGGATGGGCACCGTGAACAGCGCCCCCAGCCCGCCGAACAGCAGCATGTTGTTGCGCCGGCCGATGCGGTCCGACAGCGCGCCGAAGGCCGGTTGCATGCACATGTAGAGGAACAGGGCGCCGGTCATCACGTAGCTGCTGGTCTTGATCGGCAGGCCCACCGTGTTCACCAGGTACTTCTGCATGTAGGTGGTGAAGGTGTAGAAGATCAGCGAGCCGCCCGCCGTGTAGCCCAGCACCGTGAGGAAGGCCGGCAGGTGGTGGCGCAGCAGGCCGCCGACGGTGCCGGCCTCCCGGCTGGACCGGGCGGCATCGCTCTGCGTCTCGTGCAGCGTGCGCCGCAGCAGCAGCGCCACCACGGCCGAGATGGCGCCGATGACGAAGGGAACGCGCCAGCCCCAGGCCTTGAGTTCTGCTTCGGTCAGCAGCGTCTCCAGCACCACGATCACCAGCACCGCCAGCAGCTGGCCGCCGATGAGCGTGACGTACTGGAAGGACGAGAAGAAGCCGCGCTGCCCGCGCAGCGCCACCTCGCTCATGTAGGTGGCGGTGGTGCCGTACTCGCCGCCGACCGACAGGCCCTGGAACAGCCGGCACACCAGCAGCAGCGCCGGCGCCCAGGCGCCGATGGCGGCGTAGGTCGGCGCGCAGGCGATCACCAGCGAGCCGGCGCACATCATCGCCACCGAGATCAGCAGCGAGATCTTGCGGCCGTAGCGGTCGGCGATGCGGCCGAACAGCCAGCCGCCGATGGGCCGCATCAGGAAGCCCGCGGCGAAGACGCCGGCCGTGTTGAGCAGCTGCGCCGTCGGGTCGGACTTGGGGAAGAAGGCCGGCGCGAAGTACAGCGCCGAGAAGGCGTAGACGTAGAAGTCGAACCATTCCACCAGGTTGCCCGAGGAGGCTGCCATGATGGCGAGGATGCTGTGGCGCTTTTCCTGCGCGGTGTAGGCGCGCGGCGCCGGGGCGGATGGGGGGGTGGTGGCTGCGTGCATGCGATGCGCGTCGTGTGTCGGCCCGCGCATTGTGCCCATGCGCGGGCCGCGGCGCTGGCCGTCGAGGACGCGACCCCGCCGCGTGCCGGCCGGGGCGGGTCATGCAGAGGTCAGGCGCGCGGCATAGATTGCGCGCTTCCGCCTGCGCGGCACGCCCGGCCTTCTGCGCTGCCGCCTCTTCCCGCGAGAATTCTTCCATGAAGGCCGCTTCCTTCCACCTCACCTTCCTGCGCGCCGGCTGCGGCATGGACTGAGCATGCGCCGCCCGCTCGTTCCTGCCCAGGCGCTGGCGCGCTCCGTCGGCAACCGCTGGGACTGGGCCCTGCTGCCGCTGGTGCTGGCCGTTCTCGTGGCGGCCGCCTGGGGCGCCTCGCAGATGGCGCGGCCCTACCAGGTGGGCCAGCCCATCCCGCTGAGCCTGGCGCCGTGGATGCTGCCCTGGTACCTGCTGCGCACCACGCTGCGCATGTTCCTGGCGCTGGGCGCCTCGCTGCTGTTCGCCTGCCTGTTCGCGGTGGCGGCGGTGCGCTGGCGCCTGGCCGAGCGCGCGCTGGTGCCGCTGCTGGACATCCTGCAGTCCATCCCGATCCTGGGCTTCCTGTCGATCACGGTCACCGGCTTCATCGCGCTCTTTCCCGGCAACCTGCTGGGCGTGGAGTGCGCGGCCATCTTCGCCATCTTCACCTCGCAGGCGTGGAACATGGCCTTCAGCCTGTACCAGTCGATGCGCACCGTGCCCTCGGAGCTGCGCGAGGCGGCCGACGTGTTCCAGCTCTCGGCCTGGCAGCGTTTCTGGCGGCTGGAGCTGCCCTTCGCTGCGCCGGGCCTGCTGTGGAACATGATGATGTCGATGTCCGGCGGCTGGTTCTTCGTCGTCGCCTCGGAGGCGATCTCCGTCTCGGGTCAGGACATCAAGCTGCCCGGCGTGGGCTCGTACATCGCGCTGGCGATCCAGGCGCGCGACCTCGCCGCCATCGGCTGGGCGATCCTCGGCATGGGCGTGGGCATCGCCCTGTACGACCAGCTGTTCTTCCGCCCCCTGGTGGCCTGGGCCGACCGCTTCCGCTTCGAGGAAAGCGGCGGCGAGGAGGCGCCGCGCTCCTGGCTGCTGGACTGGCTGCGCCGCACGCGCCGGGTGCAGGCGCTGGGCGGCGCCGCGGCGCGCTGGGCGGCGCGCAGCCTGCTGTGGTTCCCGCGCCGCTTCGAC
>JASGDG010000108.1:0-14886 GCA_047607325.1 Xenophilus sp.
CGCCCGCGCCGCCGCCCGAGGCCGCGACCGCCAGCCCGGCCATGCCGGCGGCACCGGCCGTACCGGCCGCGCCCGAACTGGCACAGAACTCCCCTGCGGCCACGTCTTCCGATCCGCTGGTCCTCACCGCGGCGCGTGGCGAGTGCTGGGTCACGGTGTCCGATGCGGGCGGCAAGGTGCTGCTGCAGCGCCTGCTGGCGGCGGGCGAGACGGTCAACCTCTCCGGCGCGCTGCCGATGCGCGTGGTGCTGGGCCGCGCTGCCAACATCGATGCACGCGTCCACGGCCAGGCTTTCGACCTGGCGCCCCTCATCAAGTCGGGCGGCGTGGCTCGCTTCGAGGTCAAGCCCGCGTGAACTGATCGAGCACCCGGGAGTCTGTCCGTCCATGTCCTCGCCGCAGCCCATCGCCTCCGCGTCGCCGCAGCCCCGTCGTTCGCGGCAGGCGCGCGTCGTCTGGGGGCCGCGCGTGGTCACCGTCGGCGGCGACGCGCCGGTGCGCGTGCAGTCGATGACCAACACCGACACGGTGGACGCCATCGGCACCGCGATCCAGGTCAAGGAACTGGCGCAGGCCGGCTCCGAGATGGTGCGCCTCACGGTGAACACGCCCGAGGCCGCGGAGCAGGTGCCCTACATCCGCGAGCAGCTCGACCGCATGGGCGTGGACGTGCCGCTGATCGGCGACTTCCACTACAACGGCCACCGCCTGCTCACCGAGTACCCGGCCTGCGCCGAGGCGCTGTCCAAGTACCGCATCAACCCCGGCAACGTGGGCAAGGGCGACAAGAAGGACAAGCAGTTCGGCCAGATGATCGAGGCCGCGGTGCGCTGGGGGAAGCCGGTGCGCATCGGCGTCAACTGGGGCAGCCTGGACCAGGAGCTGCTGGCCAGCCTGATGGACGAGAACAGCCGCCGCGTGCCGCCCTGGGACGCCAGGAGCGTGATGTACGAGGCGCTGGTCACCTCCGCCATCGACTCGGCCAGGCTGGCCGAGGCCATGGGCATGGACGGCCGCCAGATCATCCTGAGCTGCAAGGTCAGCGGCGTGCAGGACCTGGTCTCCGTCTACCGCGAGCTGGCGCGCCGCTGTGACTACCCGCTGCACCTGGGCCTGACGGAAGCGGGCATGGGCACCAAGGGCACCGTGGCCTCGGCCACGGCGCTGTCGATCCTGCTGCAGGAAGGCATCGGCGACACCATCCGCGTCAGCCTCACGCCGCAGCCGGGCGAGCCGCGCACGCAGGAGGTGGTGATCGCCTCCGAGATCCTGCAGGCGCTGGGCCTGCGCGTGTTCGTGCCGAGCGTCACGGCCTGCCCGGGCTGTGGGCGCACCACCAGCACCACCTTCCAGGAGCTGGCCAAGCAGATCGACGACCACCTGCGCCTGCAGATGCCGGTGTGGCGCCACAAATACCCCGGCGTCGAGGCGATGAAGGTGGCCGTGATGGGCTGCATCGTCAACGGCCCCGGCGAGAGCAAGCATGCCGACATCGGCATCAGCCTGCCCGGCACCGGCGAGGCGCCGGCCGCGCCGGTCTTCATCGACGGGGAAAAGGCCCTGACGCTGCGCGGCGAGAACATCGCCGCCGAGTTTCACCGGATCGTCGAGAACTACATCGAGAAGCGCTTCGGCCAGGCCCGCGCCGCCGAAGCCTGACGTCTGAATTCCATGGCTGAAAAGATCAGTGCCGTCAAAGGCATGAACGACATATTGCCGGCCAGCGTGCCGCGCACGGACAAGCTGCCCGATTCGGCGCTGTGGCATGGGTTCGAGTCGACCGTGCGCCGCGTCCTGGCGCGCTACGGCTACCAGTACATCGTCACGCCGGTGGTGGAGCCCACGGCGCTGTTCGTGCGCGGGCTGGGCGAGGTCACCGACATCGTGGAAAAGGAGATGTACTCCTTCACCGATTCGATGAACGGCGACCGCCTGACGCTGCGCCCCGAGGCCACCGCCGGCATCGTGCGCGCGATGGTGGAGCACAACGCCCTGTACAACGGACCGCTGCGGCTGTGGACCCTGGGGCCCATGTTCCGCCACGAGAGGCCGCAGAAAGGGCGCTACCGCCAGTTCCACCAGCTGGACGTGGAGGCCCTGGGCTTCCCGGGGCCGGACGTGGACGCCGAGCTGATCCTGATGGTGCGCGCGCTGTGGCGCGAACTGGGCCTGGTGGAGGGCGAGCACGTGCGGCTGGAGATCAACAGCCTGGGCCAGCCGGCCGAGCGGCAGGCGCACCGCGAGGCGCTGATCCGGCACTTCGAGGCGCATGCCGAGGTGCTCGACGCCGACGCGCAGCGCCGGCTGCACAGCAACCCGCTGCGCATACTCGACACCAAGAACCCGGCCATGCAGCCGGTGGTCGAGGCGGCGCCGCAGCTCATGGACTTCCTGGGCGCCGAGTCGCGCGCGCACTTCGACGCCGTGCGCGCGGTGCTCGACGCCGCGGGCCTGGCCTACCGCATCAACCCGCGCCTGGTGCGCGGCATGGACTACTACAACCTCACCGTCTTCGAGTGGGTGACCGACCAGCTCGGCTCGCAGGGGACGGTGTGCGGCGGCGGCCGGTACGACGGGCTGATCGGCCAGATGGGGGGCAGGCCGGCGCCCGCCGTGGGCTTCGGGCTGGGCATCGAGCGGCTGCTGCTGCTGATCCAGGAACTGCAGCTGCCGGTGCCCGCCGCGGCGCCCGATGCCTATGCCATCGTTCCCTCCGCGGCGGCGCTGCCGCAGGTCATGGCCCTCCTCGAACAGCTGCGCGCGGCCGGCGTCAGCGTGATCCAGCACGCCGGCGGCGGCGGCATGAAGGCGCAATTCAAGAAGGCCGACGCCAGCGGCGCGCATTTCGCGCTGCTCTTCGGCGAGGACGAGCTCGCGCGCGGCGAAGTGACCGTGAAGTCGCTGCGCGACGGCAGCGGCGCGCAGGTGGCCCGCCCGCTGGCCGAGGTGGCCGCCTGGGCCGCCACCCTACAATCGCCGGCTCCCGGGAACTGACAGCGCATGGCGACCCATCTCGACCTCGAAGAACAGGAACAACTCGATCGGCTCAAGGCCTTCTGGAGCACCTACGGTGCGCTGGTCACGGGGGTGCTGCTCCTGGCCGCCGTCCTGGTGATGGCCTGGAACGGCTGGCAGTACTACCAGCGCCGTCAGGCCGTGCAGGCCGCGGCCCTCTATGACGAGCTGGAGCGCGCCGCACAGGCCGGCGACGCGGACCGCGTACAGCGCGCCTTCGACGACATGAAGGCGCGCTTCGCCCGTACCGTCCAGGCGCAGCAGGGTGCCCTGCTTGCGGCCAGGAGCCTGAGTGACAAGGGCCGGGCCGAGCCTTCGCGCGCCGCACTGGCGTGGCTGGCGGAGCATGGGGCCGATGCCGGCTACCAGGCCATCGCGCACCTGCGCCTGGCTTCCGTGCTGATGGATGCCAAAGCGTGGGACGCGGCGCTCAAGCAGCTGGCCGCTCCCGTCCCGAAGGAATTCGAGGCGCTGGTGGCCGACCGCCAGGGCGACATCCATGCGGCCCAGGGCCGGCGCGAGGAGGCCGCTGCCGCCTACCGCAGGGCCTGGAGCGCCTTCGGTGCCGGCAATGAATATCGCCGCCTGATCGAGATCAAGCTCAATGCGGTGGGCGTCGACCCCAGGACGCTCGCCGCGCCTGCGGCAGATGCCGCCAAGACCACCCCCTGAAGCGAACCGCCGAACCCATACCATGAATTTCAAGCGTCTCATGCCCACAGCAGTGCCCGTCCTCCGTGCGAGCGCTGCCATGGCCCTGATCGCCGCACTGGCGGCCTGCTCTTCGGGCACGCCCAAGCCCCTGCCGGCCGAGCTGCCGCCCAACCCCGGGGTGCTGTCCGTCCGCCAGGCCTGGAGCACCCAGCTCCCGGCCGTGAACCTGCCGCTGCAGGTGGCGGTCAGCGGCGACACCGTGACTGTGGCCGCGGGCGATGGCACGGTCGCCGCCTTCGATGCCCGGTCCGGCACGCAGCTGTGGAGCGCGGGAGCGGGCGCGCCGCTGACCGCCGGCGTCGGCAGCGACGGCCAGACGGCGGCCGTCGTCACCCGCGACAACGAAGTGGTGGCGCTGGCCGGCGGCAAGGTGCTCTGGAAGGCGCGCCTGTCTGCCGAGACCTTCACGGCCCCTCTGGTCGCCGGCCGGCGCGTCTTCGTGCAGGCGGCGGATCGCAGCACCACGGCGTTCGACGGCGCCACCGGCCGCCGCCTGTGGACGCAGCAGCGCACGGTGAACGACTCCCTGGTGCTGCGCAGGCCGGGCGTGCTGTTCCCGCTGGGCGACACGCTGGTGGCCGGTGTCGGCGCCCGCCTGGTGGGCATGAGTCCGGCCAACGGCGTTTCGCGCTGGGAGGTTCCCATCGCCGCGCCGCGCGGCACCAACGACGTGGAGCGCCTGGTGGACCTGACGGGCCCGGTGAGCCGCCTGGGCGACATCGTGTGCGCGCGCGCCTACTATGCGGCGGTCGGCTGCGTCGACACGGTGCGCGGCAGGCTGCTGTGGACCCGGCCGGCGAGCGGCTCCGACGGCGTGGGCGGCGACGAACGCGCCGTCTATGGCGCCGAGAACAATGGCACCGTGACGGCCTGGAGCCGCAACGACGGCCATCCGCTGTGGTCGGTGGATTCTCTGCGCCTGCGCACGTTGACGGCGCCGCTGGCGGTCGGCCGCACGCTGGTCATCGGCGAGGACACGGGCACGGTGCACTTCCTGTCGCGCGAGGATGGAGCGACGATCAACCGCGTCACGCCCGACGGCTCCGCCATCGCGGCCGCGCCGGTGCTGGCGGGCCACACGGTGGTGATCGTCACGCGCAAGGGCGGCGTATTCGGTTACCGACCAGAGTAAGCACCCCGGTCGTCGCGGACCTGCCCTGAGCCTGTCGAAGGGTTCCGATCCGCCAACTTCTTCGAGGGGGCTGCGCCCGTACACCTCAGGTCCGGCGGACCGGGTGACCGGCGAAGGGCCGGACCACGGACCCGGCCCCGCTGGCTTCGCGCGTGTGCCCGCATGGCCTGCTCCGCAGCCTTTCCGAATCGCCTGCCACGGCATGTCTGCCGTCCACGCCGTTTCCGGCGGCGGGATACATTTAGCCCATGAAACCCGTCATCGCCCTCGTCGGCCGCCCGAACGTCGGCAAGTCGACCCTGTTCAACCGCCTCACCCAGACGCGCGACGCGATCGTGGCCGACTTCGCCGGCCTGACGCGCGACCGCCACTACGGCAGTGGCCACGTGGGGCCGCGCGAGTTCATCGTGATCGACACTGGCGGCTTCGAGCCCGATGCGGCGGCCAACGACATCTTCCGCGAGATGGCCAAGCAGACCCGGCAGGCGGTGGCGGAGGCGGACGTGGTGATCTTCGTGCTCGATGCCCGCCTGGGCCTGTCGGCGCAGGACCACGACATTGCCGACGAACTGCGTCGCCTGGGCAAGCCCTGCCTGCTGGCCGCCAACAAGGCCGAGGGCATGAAGGACAGCGGCCGCCTGGCCGAGTTCTACGAGCTGGGCCTGGGCGAGGTGCACCCGATCTCGTCGGCGCACGGGCAGGGCGTGCGCGCGCTGGTGGAGCAGGCGCTGGATGCGCTGCCGCCCACCATGGAGGACGCGCCGGACGAGTCCATCGACGCCGAGGCCCGCCCGATCCGGCTGGCGGTGGCCGGGCGGCCCAACGTCGGCAAGTCGACCCTCATCAACACCTGGCTGGGCGAGGAGCGGCTGGTCGCCTTCGACCTGCCCGGCACCACGCGCGACGCCATCACCGTCTCGCTGGAGCGCAACGGCCAGCGCTTCGACCTGATCGACACCGCCGGGCTGCGCCGCAAGGGGCGCGTGTTCGAGGCGGTCGAGAAGTTCTCCGTTGTCAAGACGCTGCAGGCCATCGAGTCGGCCAACGTCGTCCTGCTGCTGCTGGACGCCACGCAGGGCGTGACCGACCAGGACGCGCACATCGCCGGCTTCATCCTCGAGGCGGGGCGTGCGGTGGTCATCGCCGTCAACAAGTGGGACGCGGTGGACGAGTACCAGCGCGAGCAGCTGCGCCGCCAACTGGAGAACCGGCTGCCTTTCATGAAGTTCGCGCCGCTGCACTTCATCTCGGCCAAGAAGCGGCTGGGCGTGGGGCCGGTGTGGCAGTCCATCGTGCAGGCCCACCGTGCCGCCATGCGCAAGATGCCGACGCCGCAGCTCACGCGCCTGCTGCAGGAATCGGTGCAGTTCCAGGCACCCAGGAAGAGCGGCATGTTCCGGCCCAAGCTGCGCTACGCGCACCAGGGCGGGATGAACCCGCCGGTCATCGTGGTGCACGGCAACTCGCTGGAGCATGTGAGCGAAAGCTACCGGCGCTTCCTGGAGGCGCGCTTTCGCAAGGAATTCGATCTGGTCGGCACTCCGCTTCGCATCGAGTTCAAGATTTCGCACAATCCCTACGCCGACAAGGACGGGGCTTGAAAAAGCCGCTGCCGCTGTCACCTGATGCAGTCCGGCGCGACGTCCGCGCCGGTGCCGCCGCTGGGGATGAGCCTATTTTTTGCAGGCTTTTGACACGCCTTGCTGCACTGCGGAAATGCTGTGTTAAGGTGCCTGGTCCAACAACTTCCTCTTCTTGAACACGGAGAATATCGTGAGCAACAAAGGGCAACTCCTACAAGACCCCTTCCTGAACACCCTGCGCCGCGAGCACGTGCCGGTGTCGATCTACCTGGTCAACGGCATCAAGCTGCAGGGCCAGATCGAATCCTTCGACCAGTACGTCGTCCTGCTGCGCAACACGGTGACGCAGATGGTCTACAAGCACGCCATTTCCACCATCGTGCCGGGCCGCGCGGTCAACTTCTCGGTTGCCGAGAACGACGACGCCGGCAGCTGAAGCGTTCGCGCTCTGACGGTACGGGGCAGGGCGGCCGGGGCCGCTCTGCCTTCTTGAATCGAGCCCGTTCCGATTGTCTGAAACCCTCCATCGCCACGAAGGTGCTGCCGTTCTGGTCGGCGTCGATTTCGGGCACCCCCACTTCGATGCCGGACTGGAAGAGCTCGGCCTGCTGGCGCAGACCGCCGGTCTCGCGCCCGTCGAGCGCATCAGCTGCAAGCGCAAGGCGCCCGATGCCGCGCTGTTCGTCGGCAGCGGCAAGGCCGACGAGATCAAGGCGGCCGCCGACCTGCACGGCGCCAGCGATGTCGTGTTCGACCAGGCGCTGTCGCCGGCGCAGCAGCGCAACCTCGAACGCCACCTGGGTGTGGCCGTCTACGACCGCACCTTCCTGATCCTGGAGATCTTCGCCCAGCGCGCGCGCAGCCACGAGGGCAAGCTCCAGGTCGAGCTGGCGCGCCTGCAGTACCTGAGCACGCGGCTGGTGCGCCGCTGGTCCCACCTGGAGCGCCAGCGCGGCGGCATCGGCGCACGCGGCGGCCCGGGCGAGACGCAGATCGAGCTGGACCGCCGGATGATCGGCGATGCCATCCGCCGCACCCGCGAACGCCTGGCCCGGGTGCGCAAGCAGCGCGGCACCCAGCGCCGCCAGCGCGCGCGGCGCGACACCTTCGACATTTCGCTGGTCGGCTACACCAACGCCGGCAAGTCCTCCCTGTTCAACGCGCTGGTCAAGGCGCGTGCGTATGCGGCCGACCAGCTCTTCGCGACGCTGGACACCACCACCCGGCACCTCTACCTGGGCGAGGTCGGGCGGCGCGTGTCAATCTCCGACACGGTGGGCTTCATCCGCGAGTTGCCGCACGGCCTGGTGGATGCCTTCAAGGCCACGCTGCAGGAGGCGGTGGACGCGGACCTGCTGCTGCACGTGGTGGATGCCGCCAACCCGCACCATCCCGAACAGATCGAGGAAGTGCAGCGCGTGCTCGCCGAGATCGGCGCCGACCGGGTGCCCCAGGTGCTCGTCTTCAACAAGCTCGATGCGCTCGACGCCGCGCGGCGCCCGGTGTGCATGCAGGACGAGGTGGAACTGGACGGCGTGCGCGTACCGCGCCTTTTCGTCAGCGCCCACGCGGGCGAAGGCCTGCCGGCGCTGCGCGAGGCGCTGGCCCTCCGGGCGGCGCAGGATGCGCCCATAGCCCCGCCGGCCTGCGCCGAATTGCAGGCCGCGCCGTGCTGAGCGGGCACAATAGCCGCGCTCAAGCGACGAAGTAGAGAAACCCAACGAATGAAGTCAACGCCTTTGATGGCCCCCGGGCCCGGACTGCGCCCGGACCATCTCCCGAGGGGAACGAGAAGACTTGGGGCGGCCCTGCGCTTTCTTGGGGGCCGGGTTCAGGGCATGTTCAACCTGAACGACGGGCGCTGGGGGCGGGGCGACGAGCCCGGCTCCGAAAGCGGCGATCGTCCGCCGGCCGGCCGGCCCGAGGCCGATCCTCCTTCCCCGCCGCCGAACGGCAACGGCAACCGTCCCCGCGGGCAGGGCCCCAATGCGGGTCCGCCGGACCTGGACGAACTGTGGCGCGACTTCAACCGCAGGCTGGGCGGCCTGTTCGGCGGCGGGCGCGGCGGCGGCCGGCCGTCCATGCCCGGTCCGGACGGTCATGGCCCCCGGCCGGACATGAAGAATGCCGGCTTCGGCATCGGCCTGGTGGTCGTGGTCGCGCTGCTGATCTGGCTGGGCACGGGCTTCTTCATCGTCAACGAGGGCCAGCAGGCCGTCATCACCCAGTTCGGCCGCTACAAGGAAACCGTGGGCGCGGGCTTCAACTGGCGCCTGCCGTATCCGATCCAGCGCCACGAACTGGTGGTGGTGACGCAGATCCGCTCCACCGACGTCGGCCGCGACGCCATCGTGCGCTCCACCGGCCTGCGCGAATCGGCCATGCTGACCGAGGACGAGAACATCGTCGAGATCAAGTTCGCCGTGCAGTACCGCCTGAGCGATGCGCGCGCCTGGCTGTTCGAGAGCAAGAGCCCGGGCGAGACGGTGGTGCAGGTGGCCGAGACGGCGGTGCGCGAGGTGGTCGGCAAGATGAAGATGGACGCCGCCCTGGCCGAGGAGCGCGACCAGATCGCGCCGCGCGTGCGCACGCTGATGCAGCAGATCCTGGACCGCTACAAGGTCGGCGTGGACGTGGTCGCCATCAACCTGCAGCAGGGCGGCGTGCGTCCGCCGGAGCAGGTGCAGGCCGCCTTCGACGACGTGCTCAAGGCCGGGCAGGAGCGCGAGCGCACCAAGAACGAGGCCCAGGCCTATGCCAACGACGTGGTGCCGCGCGCCGTCGGCACCGCCTCGCGCCTCAAGGAAGAGGCCGAGGCCTACAAGGCCCGCGTGACGGCCCAGGCGCAGGGCGATGCGCAGCGCTTCAGCCAGGTGCTGGCCGAGTACCAGAAGGCGCCGCAGGTCACGCGCGACCGCATGTACACCGACGCGATGCAGCAGATCTACAACAACACCACCAAGGTGCTGGTCGAGAGCAAGCAGGGTGCCAACCTGCTGTACCTGCCGCTGGACAAGCTGATGCAGCTGTCCGGCCAGGGCGCCGACGCCGCTCCGGCCGACGGCGCCCCGCCCAGCGTGGCCGGCACGGCGCCGCCGCAGGCCTCCTCCATCCCGGTGAACCCGCTGGATACGCGCGCGCGCGACAGCGGCCGTTCCCGCGACCGCGAGACGCGCTGAGGGGGAGGAGCACATGAACAGACTCGCATTCATCGCCGTCTCGGTCCTCATCCTGCTGTTCCTGGGCAGCTCGATGCTGTTCGTCGTGGACCAGCGCCAGTTCGGCGTGGTCTACCAGCTCGGCCAGATCAAGGACGTGCTCACCGAACCGGGCCTGAAGTTCAAGCTGCCGCCGCCGTTCCAGAACGTCTCGTACATCGACAAGCGGCTGCTCACGCTGTCCAGCCTCGACACCGAGCCCATGCTCACCGCCGAGAAGCAGCGCGTGGTGATCGACTGGTACATCCGCTGGCGCATCGTCGATCCCTCGGCCTACATCCGCAACGTGGGCCTGGACGAGAACGCCGGCGCCGTGCAGCTCAACCGCGTGGTGCGCAACGCCTTCCAGGAGAACATCAACAAGCGCACCGTGCGCGAGCTGATCTCCACTCGCCGCGACGACGTGATGAACGATGTCAAGCGCGAGGTGCTGGCGGTGGTCAAGGGCGGCAGCGGCTGGGGCGTGGACATCGTCGACGTGCGCGTCACGCGCATCGACTACGTGGAGTCCATCACCGAATCCGTCTACCGCCGCATGGAGGCCGAGCGCAAGCGCGTGGCCAACGAACTGCGCTCCACCGGCCAGGCCGAGGGCGAGAAGATCCGCGCCGACGCCGACCGCCAGCGCGAGGTGACGGTGGCCAACGCCTACCGCGACGCGCAGAAGATCAAGGGCGAGGGCGACGCGCAAGCCGCCGCCGCGTACGCGGATGCCTTCGGCAAGGACGCGCAGTTCGCGCAGTTCTACCGCAGCCTGGACGCCTACAAGCAGAGCTTCAACAAGAAGAGCGACGTGATGGTGCTCGACCCGTCCTCGGAGTTCTTCCGCGCGATGCAGGGTTCGGGCAGCGGCACCGCGGCGCCGCGCCGCTGACACCGGGCGCCGCGCCGTGAGCTGGGACGTGTTCTGGAGCGCGCTGGCGCTCGTGCTGGTGATCGAGGGCATGCTGCCTTTCGTCTCGCCGGGCGCCTGGCGGCGCGGCTTCAGCCAGCTGCTTCAACTGCGCGACGGACAACTGCGTTTCTTCGGGCTGTGCTGCATCGTGTGCGGCTTGCTTCTGCTCAGCCTGTTGTAGTGGCCCGCCCTGCGAGGCTGGGCTGCCGCTGTCGTCCTTTTCAATCGAATTCCATGGATTGAGCCGGCATCGGTCTGGAGAGCGTCTCGTCGCAAAGCGGCCGCAGGGCAAATATGGCCACGCCGCAGTTGCGCACGCTGACGCTCCGCGAAGGGTTTCCTGGCCTGCCATCGACGGAGATGCGGCTCGACAGGGCCGACCGGGAACTCGCGGGCGGCCGGGTGCCTTCACGAGTTCTTGCGCGAGCAGCTGCCGCCGCGGAGCGTGCCGGATTCGACGGGAGGGGCGTGTCGAGAGGCCGCAGCTAGAATCCCGTTTTAATCACGGCCTGCCGCCCCATGTCCGCCTGGGTCCTTCCGGATCACATCGCCGATGTGCTGCCTTCCGAGGCGCGCCACATCGAGGAACTCCGACGCCAACTGCTCGACACCGCCCGTGGCTACGGCTACGAGCTGGTGATGCCGCCGCTGCTGGAGCACCTGGAGTCGCTGCTGTCCGGCACCGGCGAGGCGCTCGACCTCCAGACCTTCAAGCTGGTCGACCAGCTCTCCGGCCGCAGCATGGGCTTGCGTGCCGACACCACGCCGCAGGTCGCCCGCATCGACGCCCACCTGCTCAACCGCCAGGGCGTGGCCCGCCTGTGCTACTGCGGCCCGGTGCTGCACACCCGCCCCGACCGCCCCCACGCCACGCGCGAGCCGCTGCAGTTCGGCGCCGAGATCTACGGCCATGCCGGCCGCGAGGCCGACCTGGAAGCCCTGACGCTGGCCCTGGACTGCCTGCGCGCCGCCGGCATCGAGCGCCCGCTGGTGGACCTGGCCGACGTGCGCATCGTGCGCGCGCTGTTCGGCGGCGTGCTGGTGCCGCCCGAGGTGATCGAGGATGTTCACGCGGCCCTGGCGGCCAAGGATGCATCCACGCTGGCCGCGCTGACCCGCGGCTTCCCCGCCCCGGCGCGCGAGGGCCTGCAGGCCCTGCTGCACCTGTATGGCGACGCGGCGGTGCTGGGCGAAGCGGCGCGCGTGCTCGAGGGCACGCCGGGCGTGCAGCCCGCCCTGGACCAGCTGCGCTGGCTGGCCGGCCAGCTCGGCGACGCCCGCGTCGGCTTCGACCTGGCCGACCTGCGCGGCTACGCCTACTACAGCGGTGTGCGCTTCGCCATCTATGCCGAGGGCGCGCCGGATTCCCTGGCGCGCGGCGGCCGCTACGACGAGGTGGGCGCGGTGTTCGGCCGCAACCGTCCGGCCGTGGGCTTCAGCCTGGACGTGCGCGAGCTGGTGCGCGCGCTGCCGCCACGCCCCCTGCGTGCCGCCGTGCGCGCGCCGTGGAGCGAGGACGCGGCCCTGCGCGAGGCCATTGCCGCGCTGCGCCGCGAGGGCGAAACGGTGGTGTGCGTGCTGCCGGGCCACGAGAGCGAGATCGACGAGTTCCAGTGCGACCGAGAGCTGGTGCGGCAGGGCGGCCGGTGGATCGTCGCTGCCGTCTGATCCGGGATTCCTTTTTTTCTTTGCGAGCGATACGAGCATGAGCGTGACAACCGGACGCAACGTCGTCGTCGTCGGCACCCAGTGGGGCGACGAGGGCAAGGGCAAGCTGGTGGACTGGCTGACGGAGAGCGCCCAGGGCGTGGTCCGCTTCCAGGGCGGCCACAACGCGGGGCATACGCTGGTCATCAACGGCGTGAAGACGGCACTGAACCTGATTCCGAGCGGCATCATGCGCCCGGGCGTGAAGTGCTACATCGGCAATGGCGTGGTGCTGTCGGTGGAGCAGCTCTTCAAGGAAATCGAGCGCCTGGAGGCTGCTGGCGTCGAGGTGCGCTCGCGCCTGCGCGTGTCCGAGGCCTGTCCGCTCATCCTGCCCTTCCATGCTGCGCTGGATTTGGCGCGGGAGTCGGTGCGCGAGAGCGGCGGCAGCGAGAAGATCGGCACCACCGGCAAGGGCATCGGCCCGGCCTACGAGGACAAGATCGCCCGCCGCGCCCTGCGCGTGCAGGATCTGAAGTATCCCGAGCGCTTTGCCAGCAAGCTGCGCGTGCTGCTCGACCTGCACAACTACGTGCTGACCACCTACCTGAAGGCCCCGCCGATCGACTTCGACACGGTCTACGCCCAGGCCATGGCCGATGCCGTGAAGCTCGAGCCCATGATGGCCGACGTGTCGCGCGAACTCAACGATGCGCACAAGGCCGGCGCCAACCTGCTCTTCGAGGGCGCGCAGGGCACGCTGCTGGATGTGGACCACGGCACCTACCCCTTCGTCACCTCCAGCAACTGCGTGGCCGGCAACGCGGCGGCGGGCGCGGGCGTGGGGCCGGGCCTGCTGCACTACATCCTGGGCATCACCAAGGCCTACTGCACGCGCGTCGGCGGCGGTCCGTTCCCGACCGAGCTGGACTGGGAAACACCGGGCACCGTGGGCCACCATCTGTCGACCGTGGGCGCCGAGCGCGGCGTGGTCACCGGGCGGCCGCGCCGCTGCGGCTGGTTCGACGCCGCGCTGCTCAAGCGCTCGGCGCAGGTCAACGGCCTGTCGGGCCTGTGCATCACCAAGCTGGACGTGCTGGACGGCCTGGAGGAACTGCAGCTGTGCACCGGCTACGAACTGGACGGCGAGCACATCGACATCCTGCCGCTGGGCGCCGACGAGATCGAGCGCTGCAAGCCCGTCTACGAGACGCTGGAGGGCTGGAGCGAGAGCACGGTGGGCGTGACGCAGTACGACAGGCTGCCGGTCAACGCGCGGCTGTACCTGCAGCGCATCGAGCAGGTGACGGGCGTGCCCATCGACCTGATCTCCACCAGCCCGGACCGCGACCACACCATCCTGATGCGGCACCCGTACCTGGCTGATTGACCCCCCACGACCCGACGGAGAAGAGCGCATGCTGACCGAGGACGGCAAACACCTGTACGTGAGCTACGACGAGTACCACAACCTGATCGAGAAGCTCGCGATCAAGGTGTACCAGTCGGGTTGGGAGTTCGACACCATCCTGTGCCTGGCGCGCGGCGGCATGCGGCCGGGCGACGTGCTCTCGCGCATCTTCGACAAGCCGCTGGCCATCATGTCCACCAGTTCCTACCGCGCCGAGGCCGGCACGGTGCAGGGCTACCTGGACATCGCCCACTACATCACCACGCCCAAGGGCGAGATCGCCGGCAAGGTGCTGCTGGTCGACGACCTGGCCGATTCCGGCCACACGCTCCATGCGGTGGTGGAGCTGCTGCGCACCAAGTACGCGCCCATCACCGAGCTGCGCAGCGCCGTGCTGTGGACCAAGGGCCTGTCGAGCTTCACGCCCGACTACTCGGTGGAGTTCCTGCCCACCAACCCCTGGATCCACCAGCCCTTCGAGGGCTACGACTCGATGCGGCCGGCCAGGCTGCTGGAGAAGTGGAAGATCTGAGCGGGCCGCTGTACTAGCATCGGCGGCATGACCCGCACCGCCACCGGCCTCATCCACCACCCCTACGCCCCGCCCGCCGGCTTCGACGCGCCGCAGCCCGGCGTGTTCAAGGCCTCTACCGTCTTCTTCAAGGACGTGGCCGCCATGCGCGCGCGCGACTGGCGCAGCAAGGCCGGCTACACCTACGGCCTGCACGGCACGCCCACCACTTTCCTGCTGGAGGAGCGCCTGGCCACGCTGGAGGGCGGCAGCGCCTGCCTGCTGGTGCCCAGCGGCCTGGCGGCCATCTCGCTGGTGAGCCTGTCGCTGCTCAAACGCGGCGACGAGGTGCTGATCCCCGACAACGCCTACGGCCCCAACAAGGCGCTGGCCACGGGCGAGCTGGCCAGCTTCGGCATCACGCACCGGCTCTACGACGCGATGGACCCGGCCGGCCTGGCGGCCAGGCTCTCGGAACGCACGCGCCTGGTGTGGCTGGAGGCGCCGGGCTCGGTGACGATGGAGTTCCCCGACCTGCCGGCCCTGGTGGCGGCCTGCCGCGCGCGCGGCGTGTCCACGGTGCTCGACAACACCTGGGGCGCCGGCCTGGCTTTCGATCCCTTCGCGCTGGGCGTGGACGTGTCGGTGCACGCCCTCACCAAGTACCCCAGCGGCGGCGGCGACGTGCTGATGGGCAGCGTGGTCACGCGCGACGACGCGCTGCACCTGAAGCTCAAGCTCACCCACATGCGGCTGGGCC
>JASGDG010000109.1:0-20837 GCA_047607325.1 Xenophilus sp.
CCGCACCACCGCCAGCGCCCGGCCGCGGGCGCGCTTGCGCCAGTCCTGCTCCCAGGCGGCCAGGTCGCCGCCGGTCAGCACGTTGGGTGCGCCGACGATGGCGCGCAGGGAGTCGAGCAGGTCGGTCACGAGGCAGGTCTTTCGATCGGGGCACGGGCGGCGCTGCGCAGGCGCAGCCGCACGTGCAGCACACAGGCGGTGAACAGGCCCAGGCACAGCAGGATCTCCACCCAGGCCAGCATGCGGCTGGCGGCAGCGGCGTCGCTCCAGGCGCGCACCACGCCCTCGGTGAAGTACAGCCACACCAGCAGGCTCAGCCCGCGGTAGGTGTACATGCGGTTCTTCAGCAGCCCGGCCAGCGGCAGGGTCAGCGGCAGCACCTTCAGCGCCAGCCAGGAGCCGCCGGGCCGCAGCGGCGCCAGCCACAGCTCCCAGGCCAGGCCCAGCGCCACCAGGCCCAGCAGGCAGGCCACCGCCAGCCGGCGCGTGGCGGCCACATGGGCGGGAGGCGGGGCGGCGGTCACGGACAAGGGCAGGAGGGCGGAGGCGCCGGCGGGGCGCGGGCGGCCGGGGCGCCGCAGGGGGCGGATGGCATGATACCGGCCATGAACCGTCGCCCGTTGTGGAGGGACTTGAAGCGCTTCCCATGGCGCAACACGGCCGCCGTGCTGGGCGAGCGCTTCCGCGAAGACCGCCTGGGTCTGACGGCCGGCAGCCTGACCTTCACCACCACCATCGCGCTGGTGCCTTTCTTCACGCTGGCGCTGGCCCTGTTCACCGTGTTCCCGATGTTCGCCACCATGCAGGGGCGGCTGCAGCGCTGGCTGGTGGACAGCCTGATTCCCGAGAACATCTCGCGCCAGGTGCTGGGCTACCTGACGCAGTTCGCCAGCCAGGCCAGCGGGCTGGGCATCGCCGGCCTGGGCGCGCTCCTGGTGACGGCCCTCGCGCTCATCCTCACCATCGACCGCACGCTCAACAGCATCTGGCGCGTGCCGCGGCCGCGGCCGCTGGGGCAGCGCATCCTGATCTACTGGGCCGCCATCACGCTCGGGCCGCTGGTGCTGGCGGCCAGCCTCTCGACCACGGCCTGGGTGTTCTCGGCCTCGCGCGGCATCTTCCACGACGGCAGCGCCCTCAAGCTGCTGTTCGGCGCACTGGAGTTCCTGCTGCTGGCCGCCGGCATGGCGGCGCTGTACCACCACGTGCCCAACACCCACGTGCGCTGGTCGCACGCCTGGACCGGCGGCGTGTTCGCGGCCATCGCCATCGAGGCCGCCAAGCGCGTGCTGGCGTGGTACCTGGGCACGGTGCCGACCTACTCGGTGCTGTACGGCGCCTTCGCCACGGTGCCGATCCTGCTGGTGTGGATCTACGTCGCCTGGGTCATCGTGCTGCTGGGCGCGGTGATCGCGGCCTATCTGCCCAGCCTGCTGACCGGCGTGGCGCGTCGCGGCGGCACGCCCGGCTGGCCTTTGCAGCTGGCCGTCGAGGCGATGCGGCATCTGGCACGCGCGCAGAGCACGCCGGCCCGGGGCGTGGGCGTGCGCGAGCTGGTGGCGCGCATGCGGGTCGACGTGCTGCAGCTCGCGCCTGTGCTGGAGCGGCTGGTGGCGCTCGACTGGGTCGGGCAGCTGGCGGAGGAAGGCGGCGACGAGGATCGGCGCTACGTGCTGCTGGCTCCGCTCGCCACCCCGATCGAGCCGTTGCTGGGCGCGTGGCTGATGCCCCGCACCGAGGCACTGGAAGGCCTGTGGAGCCGGGGGCCGCTTGCGCAGCTGCGGCTGGGCGATGTGCTGGCGTCATGTTCCGCTGCTACAAGTGCAGCCTGAATATCAGTTTCGACAGGAAGATCCCATGAATCCATTCAAGCGCCGCGGCTTTCTGGCGGGGGCCGCTGCGGCGGCCGGCGCGATGGGCGCGGGTTGCGCCGCCACGTCCCAGGGCCATCCGGCCGCCGATGCCGTGCTGCCGGCGCCGCCCGGCCGCGCCCTGCCCACCGACGCGGACTACTGGCGTGCCGTGCGCGGCCTGTATGACGTGACCCCGGAGATCGTCAACCTCGAGAACGCCTACTGGGGCATCATGGCCGAGCCGGTGCGCCGCGAGTACCTGGCCAGGACCGACATGGTCAACCGCGACAACACCTTCTATGCGCGCCGCCATTTCGGCCGCGACATGCAGGCGGCGCGCGCGCAGGTGGCCGCCGCCGCCGGCTGCAAGGCCGGGGAGATCGCCTTCACGTGCGGCGCGACCGAGGCGCTGCAGCTGCTGATCGCCGGCTACAACAAGCTCGGGCCCGGCGATGCGGTTCTCTATGCCGACCTCGACTATGACTCCATGCAGTACGCCATGAACTGGCTGCAGCAGCGCCGCGGCGTGGAGGTGGTGCGCTTCGCCATCCCCGAGCCGGCCAGCCGCGAGGCGGTGCTGCAGACCTACCGCCAGCAGCTGGCCGCCCATCCGCGCGCGAAGCTGCTGCTGCTCACGCACCTGAGCCACCGCACCGGCCTGGTGATGCCGGTCAGGGAGATCGCCGCGATGGCGCGCGAGCGCGGCGTGGACGTGATCGTCGACGCGGCGCATTCCTGGGGCCAGATGGACTTCAACGCCGGCGACCTGGGCGCCGACTTCGTCGGCTTCAACCTGCACAAGTGGATCGGCGCGCCCATCGGGCTGGGCTTCATGTACGTCCGCGAGGGCCGCCTGGCCGACATCGACCGCGATCTCATGGACGAGGACAACCCGCCCGACGACATCCGCTCGCGCGTGCACACCGGCACCCTCAATTTCGCCGGCATCCTCGCGCTGCCTGCGGCGCTCAGGCTGCACCAGCAGATCGGCGCAGGCGCCAAGCAGGCCCGGCTGCGCCACCTGCGCGACCGCTGGGTGCGGCCGGCGCGCGAATTCCGGAAGCTGGACATCCTGACGCCGGACGAACCCGGCATGGCGGTGGGCATCACCTCCTTCCGCCTGCAGGGCAAGACCACCGCGGCGGACAACGATGCCGTGGTCGCACGCCTGCGCGACGAGTTCGGCATCCTGACCGTGCGCCGCGCGGGCGTGGCCAAGGGGCAGTGCGTGCGCGTGGCGCCCGCGCTCTACAACACCGAAGCCGACATGGACAGGCTGGTGGCCGCGCTGCGGGTGATCGCTGCCTGAGCCGTGGCGCTCAGCGGCCCCAGAGCCCGACCCGCCCGAGCCAGATGTCCCGGTACATGGCCCAGTCGCCCATGAAACTGTAGAGCGGCCGCTTGAAGGAGGCGGGCCGGTTCTTCTCGAACACGAAGTGGCCCACCCAGGCGAAGCCGTAGCCGCACACCAGCCCGACCGGCAGCCACCACGGATTGCCGGTGAGCGCCAGCGCCGCCAGGCAGGCCAGCGCCAGCGAGGAGCCGGCGAAATGCAGCCGCCGGCAGGTGCGGTCGGCATGCTCGCTCAGGTAGAAGGGATAGAACTCGGTGAAGCTGGCGAACTGGCGCGGATCGACGGCCGTCGGAGGCTGGCCGGGGGAGGGCATGGCGGGGTTCATCGCGGTCTCCTTCAGGGGGCGCCGGCACGCGGCCGGGTGCCTGACCATAATAGCGGGCCGCCTCCGCGACGGCCACCCTTCGCCTCTTTCGACCCTGCCAGCGCCGCGACTGCCTTGCCGCCGACTCCCCCGCCCGTTTCCGATGCCCCCTGGGTCGTGTGCCTGTGCGCCGAATGGTGCGGCACCTGCCGCGACTACCGGCCGCTGATGCGGCAGGTGGCGCAGGCGCATCCGCAGATGCGCTTCGCCTGGGTCGACATCGAGGACCACGCCGACCTGGCGGACGACTTCGACGTGGAGACCTTCCCGACGCTGCTGGTGGCCGACGCCGGCGGGCAGCGCTTCCTGGGACCGCTGCTGCCGAATGGGCAGGCGCTGTCGCGCCTGCTGGGCGCACTGCCGGCCGCGCAGCCGCTCCAGGCCCACGTGCGCGTCCTCGTCGAGGGCATCGAGCGCGACCCGGCGGCCTTCGCGCTGAGGCCGGACTAGCGCGACAGGACGTCCCGCAGCGCGAAGAGCAGCGCGTCCGGCGTTTCGGTCATCTGGTGATGGCCGACGGGCAGCGAGACGACGTCCACCCGCCTGCCGCTCTCGCGCGCCTTGGCGACCAGGCCCTGCGCGGCGCGCGGCGGGGTCATCTGGTCCTGCGCGCCGAGCACGAAGAGCACCGGACAGGCGATCCGCGTGATGGCGGCCTCGCCGTTGGCGTAGCGGTCGCAGGCCAGGAAGCCGCGGTGGAACACGTTGACCTCCGGGTTGCTGCGCAGCACGCGGCGCCCCAGTGCCATGCCGGCGCCGTAGACCCAGGTGCCCGGCCCCAGCGCCGAGGGCGGCGCGGCCAGCGTGGCGCGCGAGAACACGTTGACCTGCTTCAGCGCCGCCTCGGGGTCGTCCCGCGAGGCGTCGAGCAGCGCCTGCGACACCTTCATCGGGAAGGCCGTGCCCACCAGCACCAGGTGCGTGACGCGATCGCCCAGGCGGCTGGCCGCCTCCAGCGCGATCAGCGAGCCCCAGCTGTGGCCCACCAGCGCGGCGCGCTGCACGCCGGCCGCATCGAGCAGGGCGGCGATGAATCCGGCCGCCTGCTCCACCGTCTCGGGCGCGTCGCCGGCGCTGCGGCAGTGGCCGGGCAGGTCCACCGCCAGCACGTTGAAGCCGTGGTGCGCCAGGTAGCGGCTCTGCAGGATCCACACGCTGTGATCGTTGAGCACGCCGTGGATGAACACCACCGTGGGCCTGGCCGCGTCGAAGGGCTTGCCACCGGTGTAGCAGTAGGTGCGGTGGCCGTTGACGTGCAAGTCCATCTCAGCCTCCCGCCTTCTCGGCGGCTTTCAGGGCGCGTTGGAGGTCGTCGATCAGGTCCTCCGGGTCTTCCAGCCCGATCGACAGGCGGATCGTCCCCTGGCCGATGCCGCCGGCGGCCAGCGCCTCGTCGCTCATGCGGAAGTGCGTGGTGCTGGCCGGGTGGATCACCAGCGAGCGGCAGTCGCCCACGTTGGCCAGGTGGCTGAAGAGCTTCAACGCCTCGATGAATTTCTTGCCCTGTTCGCGGTGGCCCTTGAGGTCGAAGCTGAACACCGCGCCCGCGCCCCTGGCGCCGTGCCTGAGCAGCCGGTTCGCCAGCGCGTGGCTCGGGTGCGATTCGAGCAGCGGATGCCCCACGCGCGAGACGAAGGGGTGGGCGGCGAGGAAGCGCACGATCTTCCCGGTGTTGTCGATGTGCCGCTCCATGCGCAGCGGCAGCGTCTCGATGCCCTGCAGGATCAGCCAGGCCGTGTGCGGGCTCATCGCGGCGCCGAAGTCGCGCAGGCCCTCGCGCCGCGCGCGCAGCAGGAAGGCGCCGACGGTGGATTCCTCGGTGAACACCATGTTGTGGAAGCCGTCGTAGGGCGCCGACAGTTCGGCGAATTTGCCGCCTGCGGCGTCCCAGTCGAAGCTGCCGCCGTCGACCAGCACGCCGCCGATGACGGTGCCGTGGCCGGAGAGGAACTTGGTGGCCGAGTGGTAGACCAGATCGGCGCCGTGCTCGAAGGGGCGGATGAGGTAGGGCGAGGTCAGCGTGGAATCGACCAGCAGCGGCACCTTCGCCTCGTGCGCGATCTGCGCCACGGTGGGGATGTCCAGCACGTCCAGGCCGGGGTTGCCCACCGTCTCGCCGAAGAGCAGCTTCGTCCCGGGCCGGATCGCGGCGCGCCAGCCGTCGATGTCGCCCGGCTTGACGAAGGTGGTCTCGATGCCGAAGCGGCGCATCGTGTAGTGCAGCAGGTTCTGCGAGCCGCCGTACAGCGCCGTGCTGGCGACGATGTGTGAGCCCGCGCCCATCAGCGTGGCCACGGCCAGGTGCAGCGCGGCCTGCCCGCTGGCGGTGGCGATGGCGCCGATGCCGCCTTCCAGCGCCGCCACGCGCTGCTCCAGCACCGCGTTGGTCGGGTTGCTGATGCGGCTGTAGACGTGGCCCGCGCGCTCCAGGTTGAACAGGGCCGCGGCGTGGTCGCTGGACTCGAAGACGAAGGAGGTGGTCAGGTGGATCGGCACCGCGCGGGCGCCGGTGGCCGGGTCGGGCGCGGCGCCCGCGTGCAGCGCGAGCGTGTCGAAACCGGGGTCGGAATAGCCGCTCATGCCGTGCGGCCCTTGCTGGAATGCATGCTTTCGTCTCCTGGGAAAAGGGGCGGTAACGCCCCGTCACGAACGGGACGGCCAGGGCCGGCGCGCGCTGTCGCCGGCCGCGCATTGTGGGCTATATTCATCCGGCCGGCATGGCCGAGAGCCGAGAGGAGCACCCCGATGAAAGTCAGCGACATCCTGCGTGTGAAGGGCAACGCCCTGTTCACGATCGCGCCCGATCATCCGCTGGCCGAGGCCGTGGCCGTGATGGCGGACAAGGACATCGGCTCGCTGGTCGTCATGGACCGCGGCGTGCTGGCGGGCATCCTCACCTTCCGCGAGGTCATCCTCGCCATCCAGGCCAACGGCGGTTCGGTGGGCGGCGCGCAGGTCGGCCAGGCGATGGACACAGGCCCCGTCACCTGCACCGTGGAGACGGATCTGGACGAGGTGCGCCGCATCATGCTGGACCGCCACGCGCGCTACATGCCGGTGATGGACGGGCACATGCTGATGGGCGTGATCAGCTTCTACGACGTGGCCAAGGCGGTGGTCGATAGCCAGAACTTCGAGAACAGGATGCTCAAGGCCTACATCCGCGACTGGCCGGCGGAGGAAGAAGGAAGCTGAGGGCCGGCCCCGCTCCTCGCGTCCGCCGTCTGCACGCTGGGGCGGGAGGGGCGCATGGTCAGCTTTCCCGTGGCGGCGGCAGGGCGTCGGGGGCCAGGCATGCGTGCAGCGCGTCGAACTCGGCCAGCCACTGCCTGCGCCAGGCGCGCCGCCGGCCGTCGTCGATCCAGGCGCCGGCCAGGCCGTTGTCGAGGAAGGCGCGCAGGTCAGGGAGCCCGAAACCGAAGTCGCGCACCATCATCAACCAGGCCCGCGTGGGCGTGACGTGGTGCAGCGTCGGGTCGTCGGTGTTGGGGTGCACGCGCAGGCCCAGGCCGGGCATGCGGCGGATGGGGTGGTCCAGCGCCCAGCGCTGCGGCGGCAGCGTGCGCAGGTAGTAGGAGTTGGTGGGCACGACGGTGAACACGATGCCGCGCTCGGCGCACGCACGGGCGAAGGCGGGCTCGTCCACCGCCGTGTAGCCGTGGTCGATGCGGTCGACCTTGAGCACCTCCAGCGCGGTGCGCACGTGGGTCCAGGGTGTGCCGAACTCGCCCGCGTGCGCGGTGGTCTTCAGGCCGGCGCGGCGGGCATCGGCGTAGGCATCGGCGAACAGCTCGGGCGGCCGGTCGGTCTCGCGGTAGTCGATGCCGATGCCCGGGGTGAACTCGCAGCGGTGTTCTGTCACCCATTCGACCATCTGGCGCGCCGCTTCGGGACTGGCCTCGCGGTCGATGGCGGCCACCAGCCGGCCGATGATGCCGAGGTCGGCCTCGGCGTCGTGGATGGCGCGCACGATCGCCTCCTGCGCCCGGGCATAGGGGATGCCGGACTCGGCTGCGGTGCCTGTCGGGTTCCAGGAGAATTCGCTGTAGCGCACATTGTGGGCAGCGGCGTCCTCCAGGTATTCGTAGGCCAGGCGGTACAGGTCGTCCGGCGTGCGGATCAGTACGGCATCGAGCGCGCGCAGCACGCGCAGCACGCCCACGGGTTTCTCGCCGCGGGTGTAGAAGGTGCGGACTTCGTCGGCCGTGAGCGGCATGCCGGCGCGGCGGTTCAGTTCCTCGAAGGTGGTGCGGCGCACGGTGCCGAACAGATGGCAGTGCAGTTCCGCCTTCGGCATCGCGTGCAGCATCGCCTCCAGCGAAAGCGGGGTTCCGGCGGCAGCTTGCATGGTGTCAGTCTAGGGCCTGTTCACGCGATGGACGGCACGCGTCGAGGAGGCAGGCTCAATGCAGCTCGGCGGCGGCGCGGATCGTCTCGCGCACCCGGGGGTAGATCTGCGTGTTCCAGCGGCTGCCGCTGAACACGCCGTAGTGGCCCACGCCGGCCTGCAGGTGGTGCGACTTGAGGAAAGGCCGCACGCTGCTGCACAGATCCTGCGCGGCCATGGTCTGGCCGACGGCGCAGATGTCGTCGCGCTCGCCCTCCACCGTCAGCAGCGCGGTGCGGCGGATGGCGCCCGGGTTCACCGTGCGGCCGTGCACCGTCAGCCGGCCCTGCGGCAGCTCGTAGGTCTGGAACACGCGCTCCACCGTCTCCAGGTAGAACTCGGCCGGCAGGTCGTTGACGGCGAAGTACTCCTCGTAGAAGGTGCGGATGGCCTCGGCCTGGTCCATCTCGCCTTCGACCAGGTGCTGGTAGAGCCGCCGGAACTGCTCCTTGTGGCGCGCCAGGTTCATGTTCATGAAGGCCGCGAGCTGCACGAAGCCCGGGTACACACGGCGCCAGAAGCCGGCGTGCGGCATCGGCACGCGACTGATCAGGTTGCGCTCGAACCAGCCGATGGGCCGCTCGGTGGCCAGCCGGTTCACCTGCGTGGGGTTGACGCGGCAGTCCACCGGGCCGGCCATCAGCGTCAGGCTGCGCGGGGTGGCGGGGTCGTCGTCCTCGGCCAGCAGCGCCGTGGCTGCCAGCGCCGCCACGCAGGGCTGGCACACCGCCACCAGGTGCACGCCGGGGCCGACGGCGCGCAGGAAGCCGATGAGCTGCAGGGTGTACTCGTCCAGCCCGAAATGCCCGTGGCCCAGCGGCACGTCGCGGGCGTTGTGCCAGTCGGTGATGTAGACGTCGTGGTCGCGCAGCAGCGTGCGCGCCGTCTCGCGCAGCAGGGTGGCGAAGTGGCCCGAGAGCGGTGCGGCCAGCAGCACCGGCGGCTGCGGCGCCGCGCCGGCGGGGCGCTGCTTGGCGAAGCGCAGCAGCGTGCCGAAGGGGGCGGCCAGCGCCTCTTCCTCGCGCACCGCGACGGGGCCGCCGTCGGCCAGCACCTCGTCAATGCCGTAGGCCGGGCGGGCATGGGTGAGTTTCAGCCGGTTGAACACCTCCATCGCGGCCGACGCGCGCCGCACGGCGCTGCGTTCGGTGCCCTCCCGCCAGAGGGCGGCGCCCATGAATTGCGCCATGAGGCGGGCCGGTGACAGCAGGTCGGCCTGGGCCTGGTAAGCCTGGTACAGCATGGCCTGGGTGAGGCAAGTTGCGCGCCAGGCCGGTGCGCACCCTTCTGGCACAGGCTTTGCACGCCGTGCCCCCAGGAGCACAAGGAGCACGCACCCATGGCCAAGGCCGTCCTCACCATCAGCAGCAGGAACTACGGCGCCTGGGCCCTGCGCGGCTGGCTGATGTGCCGCTTCGCGGGGCTGGACTTCGCCGAGCGGATCATCCCGCCCGACGATCCGGCGATGAAGGCGGAGATCCTGCTGCTGGCCTCGTCGCTGCGCGTGCCGGCACTGGAACACAACGGCATCCGCGTCTGGGACACGCTGGCCATCGGCGAGTACCTGCACGAGATCAAGCCCAGGGCGGGGCTGCTGCCAGCGGATGCCAAGGCGCGCTCGCACTGCCGCTCGGTGTGCGGCGAGATGCATTCCGGCTTCGCCTCGCTGCGCGGCGCGCTGCCGATGAACATCAAGGCCCGCTTCCAGGGCTTCAAGGTGTGGTCGCGTGCGCAGGCCGACATCGACCGCGTGACGGAAATCTGGCGCGAGTGCCTCCGGACCTCTGGCGGCCCCTGGCTGTTCGGCGAGAGGCCCGGCGTGGCGGACGCGATGTACGCGCCCGTGGCCACGCGCTTCCTGACCTACGGCGTGGCGCTGGACGGGGCCTGCGCCTCGTACTGCGCACAGGTGATGGCGTTGCCGGCGATGCGCGAGTGGGTGGCCGGTGCGCTGGCCGAGCCGGACGAGATCGACGAGCTGGACGCCGAGTTTTAGCCGCGCGCCGGCCGGACGGCCGACTTGGGCCGGAAGGCCTTGCAGACCGCCTCGTCGGTTTCGAGGCGGGGCCCGCCGATCAGGTCGATGCAGTAAGGCACGGCCGCGAAGATGCCGGGCACCTGGGGCGTGCCGTCCGGCGCCTTCAGGCCCTCCAGCGTCTCGGCGATGGCTCTGGGCTGGCCGGGCAGGTTGACGATCAGGCTCTTGCCGCGGATCACCGCCATCTGGCGCGAGAGGATCGCCGTGGGCACGAAGGCCAGGCTGATCTGGCGCATCTGCTCGCCGAAGCCCGGCATCACCCTGTCGGCCACGGCCAGGGTGGCTTCGGGCGTCACGTCGCGCGGGGCGGGGCCGGTGCCGCCGGTGGTCAGCACCAGCGCGCAGCCGGCGTCCACCAGCTCGACCAGCGCGGCGCTGATGCCGGCCTGGTCGTCGGGGATCAGGCGCGGCTCGAAGCGGACCGGGTTCCTCAGCGCGCGCGTCAGCCAGTCCTGCAGGGCAGGCAGGCCCTGGTCCTGGTAGACGCCGCTGGAGGCGCGGTCGCTCACCGAGACGATGCCGATGGTGACGGGGTCGAACACGCCCGTCATGCATCCTCCTCGCGCGACTCGGCCGCCGCCTGCTCGCCGGGGTCGGCATCGCCGTGCACCGCGAGCTGCGCGCGCAGCAGCTGGAACAGCTCGCGGTAGGCCTTGCCCTGGCGCGGCGCCTCGCCGGGGCGGCCGGCCTGGACGTCCTTGCGCGCCTGGCGCACCAGGGCGCGCAGCTGCTGCGCGTCGGCGCCGGGGGGGTGAGTCTCGATCCAGCCGCCCAGCGCGTCGTCGTCCGCGATCAGCCGTTCGCGCCAGCGCTCGGCCTCGTGCAGCAGGGCGGTGTCCTGTGCCGGGCCGTGCGCCTGTTCGTCCAGGGCCTGGCGCGCGGCGTCGAGCGTGGCGGCGTCCAGCTTGCGCATCAGCTTGCCGACGTACTGCATCTGGCGCCGGCGACCCTCGAAGTTGCTGATGCGGCGCGCTTCGGCCAGGGCCTCCAGCAGCGGCTCGGGCAGGCCCAGCCGGGCCATCGGCTCGGCGCGCAGGTCCAGCAGCTTCTCGCCCAGCGCCTGCAGCTCGGCGCTCTCGCGCTTGAGCTCGGTCTTGCTGGTCTCGACGCCGCCCTTGAGTTCGCGCTTGAGTTCGGCGTCCAGCGCGCTGCCTTCGGCGACGAACTGGCCGCGGACGAAGTAGCCTTTCCTGGGTTTGCGTGGCATGGGGTGATGGGCTTCCGCGCCCCGGCTGACAAAGGGGGCGCCGCTATCATTGTCCCCCACATGAGCATCACTACTCCGCGCGCCGACGCCGGCTTCGCCTACAGCCGCAGCTTTTTCGAGAATCTGGTCGACACCGCTCTGGCCCACGCGAAGAAGCTGGGCGCCACCGATGCCGGCGCCGAGGCGTCCGAAGGGTGCGGCCTCAGCGTCTCGGTGCGCAAGGGCGAGCTGGAGAACGTCGAGCGCAACCGCGACAAGTCGCTGGGCGTGACGGTCTACGTCGGCCACCGGCGCGGCAACGCCAGCACCTCCGATTTCTCCGAGGCCGCCATCCGCCAGACCGTGCAGGCGGCCTACGACATCGCCCGTTTTACGGCGGAAGACCCGATGGGCGGCCTGCCGGACGAGGCGGACATCGCCGTCGAACAGCCCGAACTGGACCTGTTCCACCCCTGGGCCATCGACAGCGAGCGCGCCGCTGAACTGGCGCTGGCCTGCGAGGCCGCCGCCTTCGCCACCGACAGGCGCATCACCAACAGCGAAGGGGCGGGCGTCTCGGCGCAGCAGAGCCACTTTTTCAGCGCCCATACGCACGGCTTCCGCGGCGGCTACGCCAGCTCGCGGCACTCGATCTCCGTCGCGCCCATCGCCGGCCGCGGCGACGACATGCAGCGCGACGCCTGGTACAGCTCGATGCGCTCGGCCGACGAGCTGGCCAGCCCCGAGGCGGTGGGCCGCTATGCCGCCGAGCGCGCGCTCAGCCGGCTGAAGGCGCGCAAGATCAAGACCACCGAATGCCCGGTGCTGTTCGAGTCGCCGCTGGCCGCCGGCCTGCTCGGCGGGCTGGTGCAGGCCGTGAGCGGCGGCGCGCTGTACCGGCGCAGCAGCTTCCTGCTCGACTCGCTGGGCAAGCCGGTGCTGCCGGAGCACCTCGACGTGCTGGAAGAGCCGCACCTGCCGCGCGGCAAGGGCAGCGCCCCCTTCGACGACGAGGGCGTCGTCACCCGCCGGCGCAAGGTGGTCGACGGCGGCCGGCTGGAGGGCTACTTCCTGTCCACCTACTCGGCGCGCAAGCTGGGCATGAAGACCACCGGCAACGCCGGCGGCTCGCACAACCTGACGCTGAGCTCGCGCCTCACCCGGCCCGGCGACGACCTGCGCGGGATGCTGCGCAGGCTGGGCACCGGCCTGTTCGTCATCGAGCTGATGGGCCAGGGCGTGAACTACGTGACCGGCGACTATTCCCGCGGCGCCAGCGGCTTCTGGGTCGAGAACGGCGAGATCGCCTTCCCGGTGCAGGAGATCACCATTGCCGGCAACCTGAAAGACATGCTGCTGGGCATCCAGGCGGTGGGTGCCGATGCCTACAACTACGGCGCCAAGACCACGGGGTCGATCCTCGTCGACCGCATGAAGGTGGCGGGCGCCTGAGCGCGCCCGGCGATCAGCCCGCCAGCGCGGCCCGCACGCGCTCGATCGCCTGCCGGTAGGGCGGCGCGAAGCCGTCCAGCGCGTCGCTGGGGGGCAGCCAGCGGAAGGCGAAGACCAGGCCGTCTTCCTCCGGGCTGCCGTGGGCGGTGTGGGTGAACGCCTCGGGCAGCGGCGCGCCGGTCCAGCGCATCAGGAACAGGTGCCAGCGCTGGTTGTGGCTGTGGCGGTTGCCCTCGATACCGGCGCCGCAGAAGCGCTCCAGCGTGCCCAGCGGCTCCAGCGGGCCGTCGAAGACGAGGCCCGACTCTTCCAGCAGCTCGCGCCGCACCGCGGCCTCGGGCGTCTCGCCGGGCTCGATGGTGCCCTTGACAAGCTGCATGCCGCCATCGGCCGGGTGATCGAAGACCAGCAGCCGGCCGCGCCCATCCACCAGGCAGGCACAGGCCTTGCCGACCGGCCCCTGCGCGCGGGAATCAGGCATTCGCCAGGGCCGCCTTCACGGCCGCGCTCACCTGGCCCATATCGGCCCTGCCGGCCAGGCGCTGCTTGGCCGCGCCCATCACCTTGCCCATGTCGCCGGGCCCCTGGGCGCCCGTCTCGGCCACGATGGCCTTCACCTCGGCGGCGATCTCGTCGGCGCCCAGGCGCTGGGGCAGGTAGGCCGCCAGCACCTGGACCTCGGCCGCTTCCCTGTCGGCCAGCTCGGTGCGGCCGGCCTGGGTGAAGGCGGCGATGGAGTCCTTGCGCTGCTTGATCATCTTGTCGATGACGCCGACGATCGCCGCGTCGTCCAGCTCGACGCGTTCGTCCACCTCCTTCTGCTTGATGGCCGCCATCAGCAGGCGGATGGTGGCCAGGCGCTCGGCTTCCCGGGCGCGCATGGCGGCCTTCATGTCGTCGGTGATCTGTTGCTTCAGGCTCATGGCGGGCTCCTGGTCGGGGCGGAGGAAAGAAAAAGGCCGCGGCAGCCGGGGGCTGGCGCGGCCTGCGGGGCATCGGCGGCTCCTTGCGGAAGCGGCCGATGCACGCCGGATCGGGGGATCAGTACAGCTTCTTGGGCAGCTGCATGCTGCGCACGCGCTTGTAGTGGCGCTTGACGGCGGCGGCCTTCTTGCGCTTGCGCTCGGCGGTGGGCTTTTCGTAGAACTCGCGGGCGCGCAGGTCCGTGAGCAGGCCCAGCTTCTCGATGGTGCGCTTGAAGCGGCGCAGGGCCACGTCGAAGGGCTCGTTTTCTTTCACGCGGATGGTGGTCATTGATCGGTCAAGAGGTTCTGGTGCGGCCGGCCAAGAGATCGGGCGCCGGCCAGGGGTTTCCTCAGCAAAACGTGTGGCCCGCTGAGGGAAGGCCGAGGTCAGCCCGCCATTATAGCGTTTCTGGCATTTTGTCCAGCCCCGCCCGCAGCGCCTGCGCGCAGGCGTGGGCGCTGGCCCAGGCCCACTGGAAGTTGTAGCCGCCCAGCCAGCCGGTCACGTCCACCACCTCGCCGATGAAGAACAGGCCCGGTCGCTCCTTGCACTCCATGCTCTGCTGCGAGAGCGCGCGCGTGTCCACGCCGCCCAGGGTCACCTCGGCCTTGCGGTAGCCCTCGGTGCCGGTGGGCACGAGTTCCCAGTGCGCGAGCTGCTCGGCAAGACGGGCCAGCGCCTTGTCGGGGGCTTCGTTGACGGGGCGCTGCCAGTCGGCGCTCTGCCGCGCCCACGCATCGGCCAGCCGCGCGGGCACGTGCGCCGCGAGTTCGTTGGCGATGAGTTTGCGCGAGCGCGCCTTGGCCTCGCGCAGTGCCTCGCCGATGCGCGCGCCGGGCGCCAGGTCGATGGCGATGGGCGTGCCGGGCCGCCAGTAGCTCGAAACCTGAAGGACCGCCGGGCCGGAGAGGCCGCGATGGGTGAACAGCAGGTCTTCGTGAAAGACCGTGCGCTCCTGCTTGCGGCCGGTGCTGATCTCGACGGGCAGCGCCAGGCCCGCGAGCTGCGCATGGGGCGCCCAGGCCGCGCCGTCGAAGGTGAGCGGCACCAGGCCCGGCCGGCGCTCGACCAGCGGCACGCCGAACTGCGCGGCGATGCGGTGGCCGAAGTCCGTGGCGCCGATTGCAGGGATCGACAGCCCGCCGGTGGCGATCACGAGCTGCGCTGTCTCGACGCCGCCCCGGTCCGTCTCGATCCGGTAGCCGGCGCCGGCAGCCTGAACCCCCCGCACCCGGCAAGGCTGCCAGCGGGTGACGCCGCCGGCCGTGCATTCGGCCAGCAGCATGTCGATGATCTGCTGCGAGGCGCCGTCGCAGAAGAGCTGCCCCTTGTGCTTCTCGTGCCAGGCGATGCCGTGCCGCTGCACCAGCGCGATAAAGTCGGCCGGCGTGTAGCGCGCCAGGGCCGAGCGGCAGAACTGCGGGTTCTCGCTCAGGAAGTGGCGCTGCGGCGCGCGCGGGTCCAGGTCGCGGTTGGTGAAGTTGCAGCGCCCGCCGCCGGAGATGCGGACCTTCTCGGCCACCCGCTCACTGTGGTCGATCAGCAGCACCTTCAGGCCGCGCTGTCCGGCCTGCGCCGCGCAGAATAGGCCGGAGGCACCGGCGCCGATGACGATCGCCTCGAAGCGGGCCGCCTGCCCGGATTCGGCCCGCAGGCCCATTCAGGTGCCGAAGCCCGATGCCGCCGGCAGCGCCAGGGCGCCGATGCCGCGCAGCACGTCGCCCACCACGATGACGGAGGGGCTGCCCAGCCGGCCGTTGGCGATGGCTTCGTGCAGCCGCTCCAGGGTGGTGAGCGCGTGGCGCTGCCGCGGCAGGCTGGCGTACTGCACCACGGCCACGGGGGTGCCGCCCGGCAGGCCGCCGGCCAGCAACTGCTGCTGGATGTGGGCCGCGCCGGCCACGCCCATGTAGACGACTAGGGTGAGCCGCGCATCGCGGGCGGTGGCGGCAAGCTGGCGCCAGTCGGTGGGATCGTGCTGTGCCGCCGCGCCGGTGCGCGCATGGCCGGTGACGAACACCACGCCTTGCGCATGATCGCGGTGGGTGAGCGGCACGCCCAGCGCGGTGACGGCGGCCAGCCCGGCGGTGATGCCGTTGACCACCTCGCATGCGATGCCGGCCTCGCGCAGGTGCTCCACCTCCTCGCCGCCGCGGCCGAAGATGAAGGGGTCGCCGCCCTTGAGGCGCACCACGCGTTCGCCCTCGCGCACGGCGGCGATCATCAGCTTCTCGATGAAGGCCTGCGGCGTGCTCCGGCAGCCGCCGCGCTTGCCGACGTGGACGATGCGGGCGCCGGGCTGCGCCCATTGCAGGATTTCGTCATTCACCAGGTCGTCCACCAGCAGCACCGTGGCCGCCTGGATCGCCTTGACGGCCTTGAGGGTCAGCAGTTCGGGGTCGCCCGGACCCGCGCCGACCAGGGTGCAGCTTCCGATGTCCATGGGGTCGTTCTTTCTCATGCGTGGCCCGCCAGATGGGCGATGTGCCGCACCTGCGCGGCGATCGGGCCGGGCACCGGCAGATTCCCGGCCAGCACGCGGCGGATGTAGCTGGCGGTGGCTTCGGCGCCGGTGTCCTGCGGTAGGCCGGGCACCTCGGCGGCAGTGCCGGGCTGCTGCGCCTGCAGTTCGATGCGCCCGCCGCGCACGAAGCCGTCGATCTGCGGCGTGCGGCGCGGGTCGCACACCACCTCGCCCTCCAGGCCGCGGGAGAGCATCGCGGTCAGGCCGAGCAGCTGGAACAGCTCGGTCATCACGCTGCCGAAGGCGGGGTGCGTGTAGCTGCCGACCACCACCGCGGGGCCGTCCACCGGCTGCATCAGCTTGACCACGCTGTGTCCCGCGTTGCGCAGGCCGACGACGCGGCGCACGTCCAGCAGGCGCTTCAGGCCGGGATGCAGCAGGGCGGTCTCGACCACCGCCACCTCGCCTTCCGAGACCTTGCCGAGCGCCGCCCGCGCAGGCACATCCAGCGCGGCCAGCACGTCCGCGGCCAGCACGCGGCCGGATTCCGTGGCGCTGCCGTGGACCAGCACCGGCAGCCCCTCGCGCGCCAGCAGCAGCGCCAGCAGGGGAGTGAGCACCGGCAGCCGGCGCGCGCCGTTGTAGCTGGGCAGCACCACCACCGGGCGGCCGCTGGCCGGCAGCCGGTGCAGGCGCTGGTGCGTGGCGTCAAGGAAGCCCGCCATCTCCTGCGTGGTCTCGCCCTTCACGCGCATGGCCAGGCAGAAGGCGCCGACCTCCAGGTCGGTCACCGCGCCGTCGAGCACCTGGCCGAACAGGTCGGCCGCCTGCGCACGCTCGAGCGGCCGCGCGCCGCGTGCGCCGCGGCCGATGTCCTTGATGTAGTGTGCGATGCTGCCCATGGGAGGGCGGATTGTCTCGCAGGGCTTATGCCGGATCGGCGCGTTGCTTATGCCTGTGCGGGGAGGAAGGGGATGGGGAGCGGCGTTCATGGCAATGCCGGCTGTGCCGCCGGGATGGAACGCACCATGCGCTTGAGTTCGGGCACGCAGGAGCCGCAATTGGTGCCGCACTTCAGCGCGCCCTGCAGCTGTGCCAGGCGCTCCTCGTCGCTGCCGCCGCAGGCCGCCAGCGCCTCGCCGATCGCGTGCTCGCCCACGCCGAAGCAGCTGCACACGGTCCTGCCGCGCGCCGCCGCCAGGCCCGCCGGCGCGGTCGGCTGGAAGGAGAGGATCTGGCGGCCGAAATCCTGCGCCGGCAACTGGTCCTGCAGCAGGGCGCGCAGCCAGCTTTCGGCGCGCGTGTCGCCGGACAACAGCACGCCGGTCACATGGGCCGTGCCTTCGCTGCGCACCAGCCGCACGGCGCGGTGCTGGCTGCGGCGCGCGTCGGTGTAGCGCACGGTGTGCCGGTCGCCGAGCCCGAGCAGGGCCTCGATCTGCGCCAGCAGCGCAGCGGGCGGCGGCCCGGTGCCGGCGGCGCGCAGCAGCACGCCGGCGCCGCCGTCGCCAAAGGGCACGCAGCTGAAGAAGGGCAGCGCCTCCACCAGTGCGCGCAGGGCCTGGCGCACGGCCAGGGCCCGCCCGCCGGGCACCCAGGCCATCGCCACCAGCGACCAGGGCAGGGCGGCGTGCGCCACCCGCACGGCGGCGTGCTTCAGTTCCGGCTGCTTGGACACCGGACAGTGCGCGGGCGTGGTCAGCGCGTTCACGCCCGCCATGGCCGTGCCGTCCGCGCACCGGCCGCCCATGAATTCCGGGCCCCAGTGCATGGGGATGAAGACCTGCGACAGGCCCAGGTCCGCGCTGGCCGCCACCGGCAGGCGCAGGCTGCCGTGGCGCGACGTGACTTCCACCAGCTCGCCTTCGGCCAGGCCGCTGCGCGCCATGTCCTGCGGATGCATGTGCAGCACCGGCTCGGGCACGTGGCCGAACAGGCGGCCCAGCGTGCCGGTGCGGCTCATGCCGTGCCACTGGTCGCGCAGGCGGCCGGTATTGAGCGAGAAGGGGAAGCGTTCGTCGCGCGGCTCGGCCACCGGCTGCCAGGGCGCATCGGCGAAGCGGGCGCGGCCGTCGGGCGTGGCGAACACGCCATCTTCGTACAGGCGGGCGCGGCCTTCGCCGGCACCTTCCGGCATGGGCCATTGGCGAGGGGCCGCCTCCAGCAGTGCGTAGCTCAGGCCGGTGATGTCCAGGTCGCGGCCGCGGCTCGATTCGCGGTGCTCGTTCCACACCTGCTCGGGCCGCTCATAGGGAAAGAGTGGCTCGCCGCGGCCCAGCCGCCGCGCCAGCCGCCGCGCGAAGTCCACGCCGATGGCCCAGTCGTGACGCGCCTGCCCGGCCGGCGGGACGGCGGCCCGCACGCGCGAGATGCGGCGTTCGCTGTTGGTCACCGTGCCCTCCTTCTCGCCCCAGGTCGTGGCGGGCAGCAGCAGGTCGGCGAAGGCGCAGGTGGCGGTGGTGGCGAAGGCCTCCTGCACCACCACCAGCTCGGCGCGCTCCAGCGCCCGGCGCACCGTGGCCTGGTCGGGCATCGACTGGGCGGGGTTGGTGCAGGCGATCCACAGCGCCTTGATCTCGCCGTCGGCGGCGGCGCGGAACATCTCGATGGCGCTCTTGCCGGGCACGGCCGGCACCTCGGGCACGCCCCAGAAGGCGGCGACCTCGGCGCGGTGCGCGGGGTTGTCCAGGTCGCGGTGCGCCGGCAGCAGGTTCGCCAGGCCCCCCACCTCGCGCCCGCCCATGGCGTTGGGCTGGCCGGTGAGCGAGAAGGGCCCGGCGCCGGGCCGGCCGATCTGCGCCGTGGCCAGGTGCAGGTTGATGAGCGCGGCGTTCTTGTCGGTGCCGCGCGAGGACTGGTTCAGGCCCATGCAGTACAGGCTCAGCGTGGCGGGCGAGGTGGCGAAGAGGCGCGCGGCCTCCCGCAGGTCGGCCACGGCGATGCCGCACACCTGCGCCACCCTGGCGGGCGTGCAGTCGCTCACGGTGGCCTGGAGCGCGTCGAAGCCGGTGGTGTGCGCGGCGATGTAGCCGGGCTGGACCCAGCCTTCCTCCTGCATCACATGCAGCATGCCGTGGAACAGCATCACGTCGGTGCCCGGCTGCAGGGCCAGGTGCAGGTCGGCGATTTCGCAGGTGTCGGTGCGGCGCGGGTCGGCGACGATGATCTTCATCGCCGGGTTGGCGCGCTTCGCGTCCTCGATGCGGCGGAACAGGATCGGGTGCGCCCAGGCCGTGTTGCTGCCGGCGATGAACAGGCAGTCGGCGTGGTTCACGTCGTCGTAGCAGACCGGCGGCGCGTCGGCGCCCAGCGTCTTCTTGTAGCCGGCGACCGCGCTGCTCATGCACAGGCGCGAGTTGGTGTCGAGGTTGTTGGTGCCGACCAGGCCCTTGGCCAGCTTGTTGAAGACGTAGTAGTCCTCGGTGAGCAGCTGGCCCGAAAGGTAGAAGCCGACGGCATCGGGGCCATGGTCGCGGATCACCCGGGCGAAGGTGCCGGCCGCCTGGTCGAGCGCGTCGTCCCAGCCCACGGGCTGCGGCGCCGCCGCGCGCGTGGCGCGGCGCATCGGCTGCAGCAGCCGCGCCTGGCGCGTCACCTCGGCGGCGGCCGTCAGGTGCAGCGTCGAGCCCTTGGTGCACAGGCGGCCGAAGTTGGCGGGATGGTCCGGGTCCCCGCGCACGCCGGTGATCTGCGCACCTTGCGACTCGATGACCACGCCGCAGCCGACGCCGCAGTAGGGGCAGGTGGACCGTGTCTCAGCCATGGCGGAAGAGGGGCCGGATGCGGCGTTCACATGCACCGCAAAGCGGACCGCCGCAGGCGCGTCCGCAGCCGACGCCGCAGTAGGGGCAGGTGGACCGTGTCTCAGCCATGGCCGCCGCCCTAGCCCCTGATGTCCGAGTACAGGCCGGTCACCCGGTCCATGAGGGTCAGCAGGTTCTCGCTGGTCACGAACACGTCCGACATCAGCGCCGGCGAGGTCTGCGCGCCCTGCAGGCGCTGCAGCCCGCGGTTGAAGAACACCCACTGCGCATCGGCCAGCACCAGTTCGTCGCGGATGCGCTGCGTGGCCTCGGGCGCGCTGCGCAGGATCTCGAGCGCGGCCAGAAATTCGGTGCGGGCCTTGCCGATCTCGGCGGCGCTGCCGGCCGGGTCGATCTGCATCGCGGCGGCGAGATAGAACTTGGCCATGCGCTGCGAGAGCATGCGCTGGCGGCCCGCGATGTTGACCAGCCGGCCGACGGGCTTGCCCAGGGCCGCCTCGTACTGCGTCGTGCCCTGGTTGGCGAGCGCGAGCACTGCGGCGTCGAGCCGGATCGCGTTGGCCGCCGAGTCCCTGTCGGGCTCCGTGCGGGTGAGCTCGCGCTTGAACACTTCCCAGGCCGTACCCAGCGCATCGTAGGTGCCGCGGATGGCGGGCGTGGGCGCGAAGGCACGCAGTTCGCCCAGTTGGCGTTCGAACAGGGCGATCGACCGGTCGAGCACCCGCTGCGCGGCGGACGGCTCCACGCCCTGCATCAGCGCGAGGCGGGCCTTGCTCGCGCGCTGCGAGAGCATGCGCTGGCGGCCCGCCTTGTTGATCGCGTCGTTGAGATCCGCGACCTGCGCGCCTGCATCCGGGCTGCGCAGACCCGCCGCCGCGCCCAGGGCCGCCGATGCGATGAAGGCTCGTCGTTTCAAGTGCTGCTCCTCAGGCGGCGGGGCGGGCGTGCGGCGCCGGCGCGGGGCCCCGCGTCCGTGCGCTCCCGTCCTGGCCTGCGGGGCCGGTGCCGC
>JASGDG010000110.1:0-5137 GCA_047607325.1 Xenophilus sp.
GCCGCCGCGCTGGCCGGCTGCTCCAGCGCCGGCTACTACTGGCAGTCGGCCGCCGGCCACATCGGCCTGATGCGCGCCGCCCGGCCGGTGCCCGCATGGCTGGCCGATGCGGCGACGCCCGAGGCCCTGCGCGCCCGGCTGGAGCTGAGCCAGCGCATCCGCCGCTTCGCCTCCGCGCAGCTCGGCCTGCCCGACAACCGCAGCTACACCGCCTACGCCGACCTGCACCGCGCCGCCGCCGTGTGGAACGTGGTGGCCGCGCCGCCCTACGCGCTGACGCTCGAGACCTGGTGCTTCCCCATCGCCGGCTGCGTGGGCTACCGCGGCTACTACGCCGAAGCCGACGCCCAGGCCGAGGCCGCGCGCCTGCGCAGCCGCGGCCTGGAGGCCGCCGTGTACCCGGTGCCCGCCTATTCCACCCTCGGCTGGCTCAACTGGGCGGGCGGCGACCCGCTGCTGTCCACCTTCATCACCTACCCGGAAGGCGAGCTGGCGCGCCTGGTCTTCCACGAGCTGGCGCACCAGGTCCTGTACGTCCCGGGCGACACCGAGTTCAACGAGTCCTTCGCCACCGCGGTCGAGCGCCTGGGCGGCGCCGAATGGCTGGCCACCCACGCCAGCGCCCGGGCGCGCGAGGAGTACGCGCAGTTCGACGCGCGCCGCCGCGCCATGCGCGCGCTGATGGCCGACACGCGCCGCCGGCTGGCCGCGGTCTATGGCTCGAAGGAAGCCAGGGCGCAGGACTGGCCCGCCGTGGACACCATGAAGCGGCAGGCGATGGCGGACTTCCGCGACCGCTACGCACAGCTGCGCGCCGGCTGGAGCGGGCCGCGCCAGGGCGCCTACGACGCCTGGGTGGCGCAGGCCAACAACGCCATCTTCGGCGCGCAGGCCGCCTACGACACGCTGGTGCCCGACTTCGAGCGCCTCTTCGAGCGCGAGGGACGCGACTGGCCGCGCTTCTATGCGCAGGTGCGGCGCATCGCCGCGCTGGACCACGACGCCCGCCGCCGCGCGCTCGGCGCCACCCCTCACAATGACGACCACCGCCACGGGGAAGGAGACCACGATGCCTGACATCCACATCGAACGCCGGCACGCGCCGGGACTGCCGCTGGCCCGGCAGATCGCCCGCCGCTGGCTGGGCAGGCTCGAGAGCGACTTCCGCCTGCAGTGCCGCCACGAGGAAGGCACGCAGGACGACCAGGTCGGGCACGCCGTCCGGGACGCCGCCGCGAGGAAAACCGCCGCCCGCGCACGCAAGGCATGAGCGCCGCCCGGCCGCTCCGAAGGCGCTCGCACCCGCAGTCCGAAGGACGGAGGGTAGTCCAGTGAGCGCGGCCGCGACGCCCGGCCCGCTGGCCGGACTCAAGGTCGTCGAGCTGGGCCAGCTCATCGCCGGCCCCTTCGCCGCGCGCACGCTGGCCGACTTCGGCGCCGAGGTTGTCAAGATCGAGCCACCCGCCGGCGGCGACCCGCTGCGCCAGTGGCGCCTCATCAAGGACGGCACCTCCGTCTGGTGGCAGGCGCAGTCGCGCAACAAGCGCTCGCTGGCGCTGGACCTGCGGCAGCCCGAGGCGCAGGACATCGTGCGCCGCCTGGCCGCCGAGGCCGACGTGCTGGTCGAGAACTTCCGCCCCGGCGCGATGGAAGGCTGGGGCCTGGGCCCCGACGCGCTGCGGGCCGCCAACCCGGCGCTGGTGATGCTGCGCATCAGCGGCTACGGCCAGAGCGGCCCCTACCGCGACCGCCCCGGCTTCGGCATGGTGGCCGAGGCGATGGGCGGCCTGCGCCACCTGACCGGCGAGCCGGGCCGCGTGCCGGTGCGCGTGGGCGTCTCGATCGGCGACACGCTGGCCTCGCTGCACGGCGTGATCGGCGTGCTGATGGCGCTGCAGCACCGCCACGCCACGGTGAGCGCCGAATATCCGAAAGGCCGCGGCCAGGTGGTGGACGTGGCCCTCTACGAAGCCGTCTTCAACTGCATGGAAAGCCTGCTGCCCGAGTACAGCGCCTTCGGCGTGGTGCGCGAGGCCGCCGGCAGCGCGCTGCCCGGCATCGCGCCCAGCAACGCCTACCGCTGCGCCGACGGCTGCGTGCTCGTGGCCGGCAACGGCGACAGCATCTTCAAGCGCCTGATGCAGTGCATCGGCCGGCCCGACCTGGCGGCCGACCCGCAGCTCGCCGACAACGCCGGCCGCGTGGCGCAGGTGGCGATGATCGACGCCGCCATCGGCGGCTGGACCGCCGCGCGCAGCGTGGCCGAGGCGCTGGCCGCGCTGGAGGCGGCACAGGTGCCCGCCGGCCGCATCTACACCGTGGCCGACATCGCCGCCGACCCGCACTACGCGGCGCGCGGCATGCTGCTGCCCACGCCGATGGACGACGGCAGCACGCTCACGCTGCCGGGCTTCGTGCCCCGGCTCTCGGCCACGCCGGGCGGCCACCGCCGCAACGCGCCGGTGCTGGGCGCCGACACCGACGCCGTGCTGCGCGAAGTGGGCCTGAGCGAGGCGCAGATCGCGGCCCTGCGCGAGCGCGGCGTGGTGCGCTGAAGGAGCGGCGCGCTACGATCGGCAGCCTCCCTCTCGTCATCCCCTGCCCCATGGCTCCGCTCCCCTTCGACGCCGTGCTGTTCGACTGCGACGGCGTGCTCGTCGACTCCGAGCCCATCACCCACCGCGTGCTGGCCCGGATGCTGGGCGAGCTGGGCTGGCGCCTGACGGCCGAGGAGACGATGCGCATCTTCGTCGGCAAGGCGGTGAAGGACGAGGCGGCGCTGATCGAGGAGAAGACCGGCTTCGCGCTGACGCAGGAATGGCTGCACCTGTTCTGGGCACGGCGCAACGAAGCGCTGGAGCGCGACCTCGCGGCCATTCCCGGCGCGGTGGCGGGCGTTCGCGCACTGCATGCGCAGCTGGACGGCCGCATCGCCTGCGCCTCGGGCGCGGACCGGCGCAAGGTGGAACTGCAGCTCGCCAAGATCGGCCTGCTCGACACCTTCGAGGGCCGCATCTTCAGCGGCCACGAGATGCCGCGCAGCAAGCCCTGGCCCGACGTCTACCTGGCCGCCGCCGATGCGCTGGGCGTGGACCCGGCGCGCTGCGCGGTGGTGGAGGACTCCGTCACCGGCGCCACCGCCGGCATCGCGGCCGGCGCGACGGTCTTCGGCTACTGCCCGGGCGGGCTGGGCCACGGCAGCGCCGACGCGATGCGCGCCCTCGGCGTGGCGCGCATCCTCACCGACATGGCGCAGCTGCCGCAGGCGATCGCCGGCTACCGGCCGGCCCACGGCGCGCCCGGCTGAGCCGGCGCGTCAGCGCCGCAGCACGGGCGCCAGCGCCACCCCTGTGTGCGTGCCCAGGCGCACCACCTCCTCCGGCGGCGCGGAGGCCACCACCCGGCCGCCCCCCCGGCCGCCCTCGGGGCCCAGATCCACGATCCAGTCGGCCTCGGCCACCAGGTCCAGGTCGTGCTCGATCACCACCACGCTGTGGCCGCCGCCGACCAGCCGGTGCAACACGTGGATCAGCTTCTCCACGTCGGCCATGTGCAGGCCGACGGTGGGCTCGTCCAGCACGTAGAGCGTGTGCGGCGCCTTGTTGCCGCGCCGCGTGACATCGTCGCGCACCTTGGAGAGTTCCGTCACCAGCTTGATGCGCTGCGCCTCGCCGCCGCTGAGCGTGGGGCTGGGCTGGCCCAGCGTGAGGTAGCCCAGGCCCACGTCCTGGAGCAGCCGCAGCGGGTGGCTGACGACCGGCATGCTGGCGAAGAACTCCACGGCCTCGTCCACCTCCATCTGCAGCACGTCGCCGATGCTCTTGCCGCGCCAGGTGACGGCCAGCGTCTCGGGGCTGAAGCGCGCGCCGCGGCAGCTCTCGCAGGGCACCTTCACGTCGGGCAGGAAGCTCATCTCGATGGTGCGCACGCCGGCACCCTCGCAGGTCGGGCAGCGGCCCTCGCCGGTGTTGAAGCTGAAGCGGCCCGGCCCGTAGCCGCGCGCCTTGGCCTCCAGCGTGTCGGCGAAGAGCTTGCGGATGGTGTCCCAGAAGCCGATGTAGGTGGCGGGGCAGCTGCGCGGCGTCTTGCCGATGGGGGTCTGGTCCACTTCGAGCACGCGGTCGATGCCCTCGTAGCCGGCCACGCCGGTGCAGCCGCTCCATTTCGGGCGCTTGCCCGCGGCGTCGGCGTCGCGGCCGGCACGGGTCGCGCGCTGCTGCACGATGGCCTGCACGTTGGCCAGCAGCACGTCGCGCGCCAGCGTGGACTTGCCCGAGCCGCTGACGCCGGTGACCACCACCAGCCGGTTCAGCGGCACCGACACGTTGACGGACTGCAGGTTGTGCAGGTTCGCGCCGGCGATCGCGAGCCAGGACACCGCGCCCTCGCCTTCCTCGGCCGAGGGCAGGACCGGCCGGCGCGGATGCAGCGGATGCCGGATCGCGTCGCGCAGGTAGCGGCCGGTGAGCGAATCGCCCGCGCGTTCCACCTCGGCCACCGTGCCCTGCGCCACCACGCGCCCGCCGCGCTTGCCGGCGCCGGGGCCGATGTCGATGAGGTGGTCGGCGCGGCGGATGGTGTCCTCGTCGTGCTCCACCACCACCAGCGTGTTGCCCTTGTCCCCCAGCTTGTGCAGCGCGTCGAGCAGGATGCGGTTGTCGCGCGCGTGCAGGCCGATGGTCGGCTCGTCCAGCACGTAGCACACGCCCTGCAGGTTGCTGCCCAGCTGCGCCGCCAGGCGGATGCGCTGCGCCTCGCCGCCGCTGAGCGTGGGCGCCCCGCGGTCCAGCGTGAGGTAGCCCAGGCCGACGTCCTCCAGGAATTCGAGGCGGCTCTTGATCTCGGGGATCAGGTCGCGCGCGATGTCGGCCTCGCGGCCGGAGAGCGCCAGCGTCTCGACCCAGGCGCGCACGTCGCTCACCGCCAGCCGCGCGATGTCGGCGATGCCCACGCCATTGAACTTCACGGCCCGCGCCGTCGCATTCAGGCGCGTGCCCTCGCAGGTGGGACAGGCGACGTCGGCCACGTCTTCCACTTCCGGTTCGGCGAAGGTCTGCTCGCGGCCTCGGTTGTCTTCGGCCATCGTCGAGTCGTCCAGCGCCTTGCGCTGCTCCTTCGTCAGCTTCACGCCGGTGCC
>JASGDG010000111.1:0-12104 GCA_047607325.1 Xenophilus sp.
GCTTCTCACCGTGGTATTCGAGTAATTGGGTCTCGACGAACGAGTCGACCGGGCAGCTCTCCTCGCAGAAGCCGCAGAAGATGCACTTGGTCAGGTCGATGTCGTAGCGCGTGGTGCGGCGCGAGCCGTCGTCGCGCACGGCCGACTCGATGGTGATGGCCACGGCCGGGCACACCGCCTCGCACAGCTTGCAGGCGATGCAGCGCTCCTCTCCGTTCTCGTAGCGGCGCAGCGCATGCAGGCCGCGGAAGCGCGGCGACAGCGGCGTCTTCTCCTCCGGGAACTGCACGGTGACCTTTCGGCGCAGTGCATAGCGGCCGGTCAGCGCCATGCCCTTGAAGAGCTCCACCAGCATGAAGCTCTTGAGGAAGTCCTTGATCGAAAAGCCGGCGGGGGCAGCCACAGCTGTCATGACGGTTTTCTCCCTTAATTCCAGATGTTCCAGGGCGTCTGCATCCAGCCCCCGACCACCAGCAGCCACACCAGGGTGACCGGGATGAAGATCTTCCAGCCCAGACGCATGATCTGGTCGTAGCGGAAGCGCGGGAAGGTGCCGCGGATCCAGATGAACAGCGACAGCACGAAGCAGGTCTTCAGGCCCAGCCAGATCCAGCCGGGAATGAAGGCAAGGAAGCCCAGCGGCGGCAGCCAGCCGCCCAGGAACATCAGAACGGCCAGGATCGACACCAGCCACATGCTGGCGTACTCGGCCAGGAAGAAGATGGCGAAGCCCATGCCCGAGTACTCGACCATGTGGCCGGCCACGATCTCGGCCTCGCCTTCCACCACGTCGAAGGGGTGGCGGTTGGTCTCGGCCACGCCGGAGATCAGGTAGACCAGGAAGATGGGCAGCAGCGGCAGCCAGTTCCAGGACAGGAAGTCCAGCCCCATGCGGGCGCCCATGCCCTTGCCCTGGGCCGCGACCACGTCGCCCAGGTGCAGGCTGCCCGACACCATGATGACGACCACGAAGCAGAAGCCCATGGCGATCTCGTAGCTGACCATCTGCGCCGAGGCGCGCAGCGCGCCCAGGAAGGCGTACTTCGAGTTGGAGGCCCAGCCGGCGATGATCACGCCGTACACCTCGATCGAGGTGATGGCCATGATCAGCAGCAGACCGGCGTTGACGTTGGCGATCACCGCCTCCGGCCCGAAGGGCACCGCCACCCAGGCGGCCAGCGCCGGCATGATGGCCATGACCGGGCCGAGGCGGAACAGGCCCTGGTTGGCGGCCGTGGGGTTGATCAGTTCCTTGGTCAGCAGCTTGACCGCGTCGGCCATGGGCTGCAGCAGGCCGAAGGGACCGACCCGGTTGGGGCCGTGGCGCACCTGGATCCAGCCGAGGAACTTGCGCTCCCACAGCGTGGCATAGGCCACCGCGATCAGCACCGGCAACAGCACCACGACGATCTTGATCAGCGACCAGACCACCGGCCAGCCGGCGCCCGTCCACCAGGCGGCATTGCTCAGGCCGAGGCCGGCGTTGTACAGCGCGTCGATCATGCCGCCACCTCCTCTTGCGAGGCAGCGGTCGTCTGGCGCGCGTCGGCGGTGAGCTGCAGCGACGGCGCCCGGCGCACCAGGCCGTCGAGCTGGTAGATCGCCGCCACCGCAGGCGCCGGCGCGGCAGCGCCGGTTCCGGCGGCCGGCGCGGCGAGGTCCACGCCCTGCACGGCATTGCTCAGGCGCCCGGCCGGCAGATGCGTGGCGTCGGCCGGCAGCGTGCCGCGCACCCTGGCGAGCACGTCCTGCGCGGTCTCGGCGTCGAAACCGCCCAGGCCCAGCAGGTTGCCCAGCACGCGCAGCACCTTCCACGCCGGGCGCGCCTCGCCGCGCGGGCGCACGACGGCATGGAAGCTCTGGAGGCGGCCCTCGGCGTTGACGAAGGTGCCGGGCGTCTCGCTGAAGGGCGCGATGGGCAGCAGCACGTCGCTGAACTCCAGGTTGGCCTTGAAGGCGTTGAGCGAGACGACCATCTGGGCCTTGCCCAGCGCGTCGGCGGCGGCATGGCCAGCGGCGGCGTCGAACACCGGCTCGGTGCCCAGCAGCAGCACGGCCTGCAGGCCGCCCGAGAGCATCTGGCCGGCATCCAGGCCGCCGTCGCGCGGCTCGGCGCCGACCCACTGCGCGCCCACCGTGTTGGCCGCCTCGGTGAGGTAGCCGACGGAAGCGCCGGTCTGCTCGCCGATCCATTGCGCCCAGGCCAGCAGCCGCGATGCGCGGGCATGGTGCGCCGCCGCGTTGCCCAGCAACACGGCCTTGCGTTCGCCGCCGAGCAGCGACTTCGCCATGGCGCGCGCGGCGTCGGGCACGTCGCGCGGCTGCGGGGCGGCCACGCCCTTCTCCGCCGCGATGGCGGCGGCGAGCACGGCCAGCTCGTCTTCCCAGGCCTCGAAGCCGGCCAGGCGCGCATGCGCCAGCGGCATGGCCCAGGCCTCGGCCGAAGGCAGTTCGCGCGCCGACACGATCGCGCTGAGCTGCCCGCCCTTGCGCAGCGACTGGCGGATGCGCTGCGCGAACAGCGGATGGTCCTTGCGCAGGTTGGAGCCGACGACCAGCACGCGCTGCAGGTTCGACAGCGAGGCGATGGAGGTGCCCAGCCAGCGCACGCCTTCGGCCGCGCGGAACTCGGCGTGGCGCAGGCGGTGATCGATGTTCTCGCTGCCCAGGCCGCGCACCAGGGCGCCGGCCAGGGCCAGCTCTTCCAGCGTGCTGTGCGGGCTGACCAGCGCGCCGATGGACGAGGCGCCGTGCTCGGCCTTGATCTGCTTGAGGCCGTTGGCCACGTACTCGAGGGCGGTCTGCCAGTCGACCGCCTGCCACTGGCCGCCCTGCTTGATCATGGGCTGCGTCAGGCGCTCGTCGCCGTTCAGGGCCTCGTACGAGAAGCGGTCGCGGTCGGCGATCCAGCACTCGTTGACGTCCTCGTTCTCCAGCGGAACGACGCGCATGACCTCGTTGGCCTTGACCTGGACGATCAGGTTGGCGCCGGTGGAGTCGTGCGGGCTGACCGACTTGCGGCGCGACAGCTCCCAGGTGCGGGCGCTGTAGCGGAAGGGCTTGCTGGTGAGCGCGCCGACCGGGCAGATGTCGATCATGTTGCCCGACAGCTCGGAATCGACGGTGTCGCCCACCACGGTGGTGATCTCGGAGTGCTCGCCCCGGTTGACCATGCCCAGCTCCATGATGCCGGCCACTTCCTGGCCGAAGCGCACGCAGCGGGTGCAGTGGATGCAGCGGCTCATCTCTTCCATGCTGATGAGCGGGCCCACCTCCTTGTGGAAGACCACGCGCTTTTCCTCCTGGTAGCGCGAGGAGGAGCCGCCGTAGCCCACCGCCAGGTCCTGCAGCTGGCACTCGCCGCCCTGGTCGCAGATGGGGCAGTCCAGCGGGTGGTTGATCAGCAGGAACTCCATCACCGACTTCTGCGCCTTGACGGCCTTGTCGGTCTGGGTGCGCACGATCATGCCCTGCGTGACGGGCGTGGCGCAGGCCGGCATCGGCTTGGGCGCCTTCTCCACGTCCACCAGGCACATGCGGCAGTTGGCGGCGATGGAGAGCTTCTTGTGGTAGCAGAAGTGCGGGATGTAGGTGCCCGCCTTGTCGGCCGCATGCATGACCATGCTGCCTTCGGCGACTTCGACCTTCCTGCCGTCGATCTCGATTTCAACCATGTTGTGTCCCGATCAGGCCTTGGCCGCCGCGGCGCTGCTCGCCTGCGCCGGAATCAGCGCCTCGAACTCGTGGCGGAAGTGCTTGATCATGGCGCGCACCGGCATCGCCGCCGCGTCGCCCAGCGCGCAGATGGTGCGCCCCATGATGTTGTTGGCCACCGAGTCCAGCAGGTCCATGTCGCTGGGCCGGCCCTGGCCCGCGTGGATGCGGTCCACCAGGCGCCACAGCCAGCCCGTGCCCTCGCGGCAGGGCGTGCACTGGCCGCAGGACTCGTGCATGTAGAAGTACGACAGGCGCTTGAGCGACTCGACCATGCTGCGCGAGTCGTCCATCACGATCACCGCGCCCGAGCCCAGCATCGAGCCGGCCTTGGAGATGGCGTCGTAGTCCATCGTGCACTCCATCATGATGGCGGCCGGCAGCACCGGCGCCGAGGAGCCGCCCGGGATCACCGCCTTGAGCTGGCGCCCCTTGCGCACGCCGCCCGCCAGTTCCAGCAGCTTGGAGAAGGGCGTGCCCAGCGGGATCTCGTAGTTGCCCGGCTGCTCCACGTCGCCGCTGACCGAGAAGATCTTGGTGCCGCCGTTGTTCGGCTTGCCGCACTCCAGGTAGGCCGGGCCGCCGTTGCGGATGATCCAGGGCACCGCCGCGAAGGTCTCGGTGTTGTTGATGGTGGTGGGCTTGCCGTACAGGCCGAAGCTGGCCGGGAACGGCGGCTTGAAGCGCGGCTGGCCCTTCTTGCCTTCCAGCGATTCGAGCAGCGCGGTCTCCTCGCCGCAGATGTAGGCGCCGAAGCCGTGGTGCGCATGCAGCTGGAAGCTGTAGCCGCTGCCCAGGATGCCCTCGCCCAGATAGCCGGCCGCCCTCGCCTCCTCCAGGGCCGCCTCGAAGCGCTCGTACACCTCGAATATCTCGCCGTGGATGTAGTTGTAGCCGACGCTGATGCCCATGGCGTACGCCGCGATCGCCATCCCCTCGATGACGATGTGCGGGTTGTACATGAGGATGTCGCGGTCCTTGCAGGTGCCCGGCTCGCCCTCGTCGGAGTTGCACACCAGGTACTTCTGGCCCGGGAACTGGCGCGGCATGAAGCTCCACTTCAGGCCGGTGGGGAAGCCCGCGCCGCCGCGGCCGCGCAGCCCCGAGGCCTTGACCTCGGCGATCACCTGGTCGGGCGTCAGGCCCTCGCCGAGGATCCTGCGCAGCGCCTGGTAGCCGCCGCGCGACTCGTAGTCGGCCAGGCGCCAGTTGGTGCCGTCCAGGCCGGCATAGATCTGCGGCGCGATGTGGCGGCCGTGGAAGCAGGTCTGCACGCCGGTGGCGGCGAACTGCGAGAGGACTTGCTCGGGGGTCATCAGCGTTTCTCCCCTTCCGCGCCGGCGGCGCGCAGGCCATTCACCAGCTGGTCCAGCTTCTCGTCGCTCATGAAGCTGCACATGGTGCGGTCGTTGACCAGCATCACCGGCGAATCGGCGCAGGCGCCCAGGCACTCGCTCTGCTGCAGCGTGAACAGGCCGTCGGGCGTGGTCTCGCCCATCTTGATGCCGAGCCTCTTCTCGAGGTGCACCAGGGCCCGCACGCCGTCCCGCAGCTGGCACGGCAGGTTGGTGCAGACGTTGAGCTTGTAGCGGCCCACCGGCTGCTGGTTGTACATGTTGTAGAAGGTCGTCACCTCGCGCACGGCGATGTGCGGCATGCCGAGGTAGGCCGCCACGGCGGCCTCGTTCTCGTCGCTGATCCAGCCGTACACCTGCTGCACGATGGACAGGCAGGCCATCACGGCCGACTGCCGGCCGGCGTCGTTGTCGGGATACTTGGCCACCTCGCGCGCGAAGCGGTCCAGGACTTCCTGCGGCAGCGCCGCGGGCGCGACCGGCGGGGTGTTCAGGGAATCGCTCATCGATCGATCTCTCCGAAAACGATGTCCAGCGTGCCGATGATGGCCACCGTGTCGGCCAGCATGTGGCCGCGCGCCATCTCGTCCAGCGCGGCCAGGTGCACGAAGCCCGGCGGACGGATCTTCAGGCGGTAGGGCTTGTTGGCGCCGTCGCTCACCAGGTAGATGCCGAACTCGCCCTTCGGGTGCTCGACGGCGGCATAGGCCTCGCCCTCGGGCACGCGGAAGCCCTCGGTGAAGAGCTTGAAGTGGTGGATCAGCTCTTCCATGTTGGCCTTCATGGCCTCGCGCTTCGGCGCCGCCACCTTGTGGTTGTCGGTGATCACCGGACCGGGGTTGGCCTTCAGCCACTGCACGCACTGCCGGATGATGCGGTTGGACTGCGCCATCTCCTCCATGCGCACCAGGTAGCGGTCGTAGCAGTCGCCCGTCTTGCCCACGGGGATGTCGAAGTCGAGCTGGTCGTAGACGTCGTAGGGCTGCTTCTTGCGCAGGTCCCAGGCGATGCCGGAGCCGCGCAGCATGGGACCGGTGAGGCCCAGGTTGAGCGCGCGCTCGGGCGTCATCACGCCGATGCCCACGGTGCGCTGCTTCCAGATGCGGTTGTCGGTCAGGAGCGTGTGGTACTCGCCCAGGTAGACCTCGAAGCGCTTCGTGAAGTCCTCCAGGAAGTCCAGCAGCGAACCCTGGCGGTTCTCGTTCATGCGAGCGAGCGCCTTGGCGTTCTTGATCTTGCTGTGCTTGTACTGCGGCATGCTGTCCGGCAGGTCGCGGTAGACGCCGCCCGGACGGAAATAGGCCGCGTGCATGCGCGCGCCCGAGACGGCCTCGTAGGCGTCGAACAGGTCCTCGCGCTCGCGGAAGGCGTAGATCAGGATGGTCGAGCTGCCGCAGTCGTTGCCGTGCGAGCCGAGCCACATCAGGTGGTTCAGCAGCCGCGTGATCTCCGCGAACATCACGCGGATGTACTGCGCGCGGATGGGCACTTCCAGGCCCAGCAGCTTCTCGATGGCCAGGCAGTATGCGTGTTCGTTGCACATCATCGACACGTAGTCGAGACGGTCCATGTACGGCAGCGACTGGATGAAGGTCTTGTGCTCGGCCAGCTTCTCGGTGGCGCGGTGCAGCAGGCCGATGTGCGGGTCGGCGCGCTGCACGACCTCGCCGTCCAGTTCGAGCACCAGGCGCAGCACGCCGTGCGCGGCCGGGTGCTGCGGCCCGAAGTTGAGCGTGTAGTTCTTGATTTCAGCCATGTTCGGTCACGAAGCCGTCCTCGCGGCGCTTCAGTGCAGGCCTCCGTAGTTGTCCTCGCGGATCACGCGCGGCGTGATCTCGCGCGGCTCGATGGTCACCGGCTGGTAGATCACCCGCTGCAGCGACTCGTCATAGCGCATCTCGACGTGGCCGGAGAGCGGGAAGTCCTTGCGGAAGGGATGGCCGATGAAGCCGTAGTCGGTCAGGATGCGGCGCAGGTCGGGGTGGCCGTCGAACACGATGCCGTACAGGTCGAAAGCCTCGCGCTCGAACCAGTTGGCCGAGGCCCAGAGCTCGTGGACCGAAGGCAGCTCGGGCAGGTCGTCGTCCGGGCAGAACACGCGCACGCGCACGCGCTGGTTCAGGCTCACCGACAGCAGATGCGAGACGACCGCGAAGCGCGGCCCCTCCCACACCTCGTCGCGCCAGGCGTGGTAGTCCATGCCGCACAGGTCGATCAGCTGCTCGAACCGGCAGGCCGGCGCGTCGCGCAGCGTGCGCATGGCGTCGAGGTAGTGGGCGTGGTGCACCACCACCGTCACTTCGCCCAGGCGGACGTCGATCGACTTGATCTTGTCGCCCAGGGCGGCGGCGACGGCGTCTTGGATGTGTTGTGGCTCGACAGCGAAGGTTGTCATGGCTGCTTTTCCGGGGCGCCGCTCAGGCCCGCGCGATGGTGTTGGTGCGCCGCACCTTCTGCTGCAACTGGATGATCCCGTAGATCAGCGCTTCGGCCGTGGGTGGACAGCCGGGCACGTACACGTCCACCGGCACGATGCGGTCGCAGCCGCGCACCACGGAATAGCTGTAGTGGTAGTAGCCGCCGCCGTTGGCGCAGGAGCCCATGGAAAGCACCCAGCGCGGCTCGGCCATCTGGTCGTAGACCTTGCGCAGCGCCGGCGCCATCTTGTTGCACAGCGTGCCGGCCACGATCATCAGGTCGGACTGCCGCGGGCTGGCGCGGAACACCTCGGCGCCGAAGCGGCCGATGTCGTAGCGCGCCGCGGCGGCATGCATCATCTCGACCGCGCAGCAGGCCAGGCCGAAGGTCATGGGCCAGAGAGAGCCCGTCTTCGCCCAGTTCACCACCGCGTCGTAGGACGTGGTGATGAAGCCTTCCTTGAACACACCTTCAATGGCCATGGCCACACCTTCCAGTCGGTTTGCTACCCCTGTGCGTCATTCCCAGTCCAGGGCGCCCTTCTTCCACTCGTAGGCGAAGCCGACCACCAGGATGGCCAGGAACACCACGGCGGCCCAGAAGCCCAGCGCACCCACGTCCTTGAAGGCCGCGGCCCACGGGAAGAGGAAGGCGATCTCCAGGTCGAAGAGGATGAAGAGGATGGCCACCAGGTAATAGCGGACATCGAACTGCATGCGGGCGTTCTCGAAGGCCTCGAAGCCGCACTCGTAGGGGGAGTTCTTGGCTGCGTCGGGCCGGTTGGGCCCCAGGACGAAGCCCAAGACCTGGGGCAGGATCCCTATTGCAATACCGACCAGAATGAACAGCAGGACGGGCAGGTAGGAATCGAGGTTCATCGGGAGCTCTGTACCGCTTGCAGCCGCGGGGGCGCCTGTGGGCCTACCCCGGTTGCAATATTGGTGCCGTCGGCGAGACTCGAACTCGCACAGCTTTCGCCACTACCCCCTCAAGATAGCGTGTCTACCAATTCCACCACGACGGCTTGTTACGTGCTGCCCGGATGGCATGAGGAACTTCTTGCGAGAAGCTGTTGGCTTTCCGGGCAGCCTTGGAGTTTACCCTGAAATCCGTTGCCGATCAGGGTCTTTATCGCCAGCGGCACATGCCGCTGCCGGCATCACTTGCCGGGGATCTGGGCCGGGTTCGATGCAGGCGCCTCGGGGGCGGGCGAAGCTGGTGTTCCCGAGGGGATCTGCGAGGCCGGAGCGGGTGCCGCCGGTGCAGGCGCGGTGGCCGGCGCGCGCTCCAGCAGGCTGTCGCCGCCCACCGTGCGGCCGTGGCTGAAATAGGCCAGCAGCAGTGTGGAGATGAAGAACACGGCGGCCAGCACCGCAGTGGTGCGCGACAGGAAGTTCGCGCTGCCGCTGGCGCCGAACAGGCTGCCGGCGCTGCCGCTGCCGAAGGCCGCGCCCATGTCGGCGCCCTTGCCGTGCTGGATGAGGATGAGGCCGATCATCGCGATCGCGGCCAGCATCTGCACGGCCACCAGAATGTTCAGCATGATGTTCATGGATTCAACTCCTCGAGCGGGGCGCGCCGTCAGGCCGCCGCCGCGATGATCTGCAGGAAATCAGGCGCCTTCAGCGAAGCGCCGCCGATCAGGCCGCCGTCGACGTCGGGCTGGGCGAGCAGGCTCGCGGCGTTGGCCGCGTTCATGCTGCCGCCATACAGGATGCGGATGCGCGCCGCGCCGTCGCCCGCCGCGTGCTGCAGTTGGGCGCGCAGCACGGCATGGACCGCCTGCGCCTGCTCCGGCGTGGCGGTCCTGCCCGTGCCGATGGCCCACACCGGCTCGTAGGCGACCACGATCTCGGTGATGCAGTGGCCGTGGGCATGGACGACGGCGGCGAGCTGGCGGCGCACCACCTCCTCGGTGTGCCCCGCCTCGCGCTCGGCCAGCGTCTCGCCCACGCAGACGATGGGCGTGATGCCGGCGCCGAGCGCGGCGCCGGCCTTGGCCGCCACCGCCTCGTCGCGCTCGCCGTGGTACTGGCGCCGCTCGGAGTGGCCGACGATGCAAAAGCGCACGCCGAAGTCCTTGAGCATGGCCGCCGACTGCTCGCCGGTGTAGGCGCCCTGCGCATGCGCGGAGACGTCCTGCGCGCCCAGCGCGATCGGCGAGCCGGCCACCAGTGCCTGCACCTGCGCCAGGTACGGTGCCGGCACGCACACCGCCACCTCGCTGGCCGGCCGGCCCAGGCCGGCGCGCAGCGCCTGCAGCAGCGCCTCGTTGGCGGCCAGGCCGCCGTTCATCTTCCAGTTGCCGGCAATGAGTTTCTTCTGGGGAGAGGTCATGTCTCGTGCGTCAGGTCACCAGGTCAGCACGATCTTGCCGATGTGCTGGTTGGACTCCATGAGGCGGTGCGCGTCCGCCGCCTGCGCGGCGGGCAGCGTCGAATGGATCACCGGCCGCACCGTGCCGGCCGCCAGCAGCGGCCACACCCGCTCGCGCAGCGAGCGGGCGATGGCGCCCTTGAAGGCCACGGGGCGCGGACGCAGCGTGGAGCCGGTGATGGTGAGCCGGCGGCTCAGCACCAGGCCGGCGTTGAACTCCGCGCGCGTGCCGCCCTGCACCGCGATGATCACCAGCCGGCCGTCCTCGGCCAGGCACTCGACCTCGCGCTTGACGTAGTCGCCGGCCACCATGTCGAGGATCACGTCGACGCCGCGATCGTTCGTCAGGCGCTTCGCCTCGGCGGCGAAATCGGCCGTTCGGTAGTTGACGGCATGGTCGGCGCCCAGCTGGAGGCAGGCCGCGCACTTCTCGTCGCTGCCGGCGGTGGCGACGACCGTGGCGCCGAAGGCCCTGCCCAGCTGGATGGCGGTGACGCCGATCCCGCTGGTGCCGCCCTGCACCAGCAGCGTCTCGCCGCACTGCAGCCGGCCACGCTCGAACACGTTGCTCCAGACGGTGAAGAAGGTCTCGGGCAGCGAGGCGGCCTCGATGTCGCTCAGGCCCTGCGGCACCGGCAGGCACTGCGCGACGGGCGCCACGCACAGCTCGGCGTAGCCCCCGCCGGCCACCAGCGCGCAGACGCGCTCGCCCACGCGCAGGCCGGCCTCGGCCAGCGCGATGGCATCGCCGGAGACGATCTCGCCCGCCACCTCCAGGCCCGGCAGGTCCGAGGCCCCGGGCGGCGCCGGATAGCTGCCGGCGCGCTGCAGCACGTCGGGCCGGTTGACCCCGCTGGCATGCACGCGGATGAGCAGTTCGCCGGCGCCGGGCACCGGGTCGGGGCGCCCGGCCAGGCGAAGCACATCCGGTGCGCCATGGGAAGCGATTTCAATGGCTTTCATGGGCCGGTCGGGCTCAACCCTACTGCGCGTCGCCGGCTTCACCGGCCTGTTGCGGCGCGGCCTCGGCGGGCTGCTGCGGCTCGGCGGCCACGCGCGACTGGCGCTCCTCGCGCGGCGGACGGTCGCCGCGGTCCCCGCGATCGCCCCGTTCACGGCGCTCGCCGCGGCCTTCACGTTCCTCGCGGGGCGGGCGGTCGCCGTACTCGGGCAGGCCGGCCGGACGCTCGGTGAGCGCCTTCAACGACAGCTTGACGCGGCCCTTGTCGTCGGTCTCCAGCACCTTGACCTTCACGATCTGGCCTTCCGACAGGTAGTCGGAGACCTTCTCGACGCGCTCGTGCGCGATCTGGCTGATGTGCAGCAGGCCGTCCTTGCCGGGCAGCAGGTTGATCAGCGCGCCGAAGTCCAGGATCTTGGTGACCGGGCCTTCGTAGACCTTGCCCACCTCCACCTCGGCGGTGATCTCCTCGATGCGGCGCTTGGCCTCGTCGGCCTTGGCGCTGTCGTTGGAGGCGATGGTGATGGTGCCGTCTTCCTCGATGTTGATCTGCGTGCCGGTCTCCTCGGTGAGCTGGCGGATGGTGGCGCCGCCCTTGCCGATCACGTCGCGGATCTTCTCGGGGTTGATCTTCATGGTGAAGAGCTTGGGCGCGTAGCTGGAGATTTCGGCCTTGGCCTCGCCCATCGCCTCCTGCATCTTGCCCAGGATGTGCATGCGCGCTTCCTTGGCCTGCGCCAGCGCCACCTGCATGATTTCCTTGGTGATGCCCTGGATCTTGATGTCCATCTGCAGGGCGGTGATGCCGTTGGTGGTGCCGGCCACCTTGAAGTCCATGTCGCCCAAGTGATCCTCGTCGCCCAGGATGTCGGTCAGCACGGCGAACTTGTTGCCGTCCTTGATCAGGCCCATGGCGATGCCGGCCACGTGCGCCTTCATCGGCACGCCGGCGTCCATCATCGACAGGCAGCCGCCGCAGACGGAAGCCATCGACGAGGAGCCGTTGGACTCGGTGATCTCGGACACCACGCGGATGGTGTAGGGGAACTCTTCCTTGCTCGGCAGGCAGGCGACCAGCGCGCGCTTGGCCAGGCGGCCGTGGCCCACCTCGCGGCGCTTGGTGGAGCCCATGCGGCCGACTTCGCCGGTGGCGAAGGGAGGCATGTTGTAGTGGAACAGGAAGCGGTCCTCGAACTCGCCGGCCAGCGCGTCGATGCGCTGCGCGTCGCGCTCGGTGCCCAGCGTGGTCACGACCAGCGCCTGGGTCTCGCCGCGCGTGA
>JASGDG010000112.1:0-2885 GCA_047607325.1 Xenophilus sp.
CCACGCACACCGGACCGACGCCCGGGCCGCCGACGCCGTGCGGAATGCAGAATGTATTGTGCAGGTTCAGGTGGCTCACGTCGCCGCCGAACTCGCCCGGCGCGGCCACGCCGACCAGCGCGTTCATGTTGGCGCCGTCGACGTACACGCGCCCGCCGTGGGCGTGGACGATCTCGCACAGCTCCTTCACGCGCGTCTCGAACACACCGTGCGTGCTGGGGTAGGTGATCATCACGCAGGCCAGGTCGGTGGCGTGTTGCCCGCAGGCGCGCTTCAGGTCGTCGATGTCGACGTTGCCCTGCGCGTCGCAGGCCGTCACCACCACCTGCAGGCCGGCCATCTGCGCGCTGGCCGGGTTGGTGCCGTGCGCGGAGGAGGGGATCAGGCACACGTTGCGGTGCGCCTCGCCGCGGCTGGCGTGCCAGGCCCGGATGGCCAGCAGCCCGGCGTATTCGCCCTGGCTGCCGGCGTTGGGCTGCAGGCTGATGCCGGCGTAGCCGGTGGCCTCGCACAGCCAGGCGCGCAGCTGTTCGTCCAGCAGCCTGTAGCCCTGCAGCTGCTCGGCCGGCGCGAAGGGGTGCACGTTGGCGAATTCGGGCCAGGTGATGGGGATCATCTCGCTGGTCGCGTTCAGCTTCATGGTGCAGCTGCCCAGCGGGATCATGCTGCGGTCCAGCGCGAGGTCCTTGTCGGACAGCGCACGGATGTAGCGCAGCATCGCCGTCTCGCTCTTGTGGGTGTTGAACACCGGGTGCGTGAGGAAGGCGCTGGTGCGGCGCAGTTCATCCGGCAGGCGCGGCCGGGTCTCGGCCGCCAGGTCCTCGAAGCGCGGCATCGGCGTGCCGGCCGGCACGAACACGGCCCACAGCGCCTCCACGTCGGCGCGCGTGTGGGTCTCGTCCAGCGTGATGCCCAGGTGCTGCTGCAGGCGGTGGCGCAGGTTCATGCCGGCCTGCTGCGCCTTGTCGTAGATGGTCTGCGTGTCCTCGCCGGTCTTCACGGTGAGCGTGTCGAAGGCGGTGTCGTGCACCAGCGGGCGGCCGATCTGCTTCAGCCCGCGCGCCAGCACGGCGGTGAGCAGCGCCACGCGCTGGGCGATGCGCGTCAGGCCCTCGGGGCCGTGGTAGACGGCGTACATGCTGGCGATCACCGCCGGCAGCACCTGCGCCGTGCAGATGTTGGAAGTGGCCTTCTCGCGGCGGATGTGCTGCTCGCGCGTCTGCAGCGCCAGGCGGTAGGCGGGCGCGCCGTGCGCATCGACGCTCACGCCCACCAGGCGGCCGGGCAGCGAGCGCTTGAAGGCGTCGCGGCAGGCCAGGTAGGCCGCGTGCGGGCCGCCCGCGCCCATCGGCATGCCGAAGCGCTGCGTGGTGCCGCAGACGATGTCGGCATCCCACTCGCCGGGCGGCACGAGCAGCGTGAGGGCCAGCAGGTCGGCCGCCACGCAGAAGGCGGCGCCTTTCTCGTGCGCCATGCCCACCAGCGGGCGCAGGTCGTGCACGCGGCCGGTGGTGCCGGGGTACTGCGCCAGCACGCCGAAGAACTCGCCGCCGGCCATCAGGTGCGGCAGCGTCTCGTTGAGGGTGCTGACCTTGACCTCGATGCCCAGCGGCACGGCGCGGGTGCGGATCACCTCGATGGTCTGCGGATGGCAGTCGCCGGCCACCAGGAAGACGTTGCTCCTGCTCCTGACGCTGCGCTTGGCCAGCGTCATCGCCTCGGCCGCTGCGGTGGCCTCGTCGAGCATGGAGGCGTTGGCGATGGCCATGCCCGTGAGGTCGCACACCATCGCCTGGAAGTTGACCAGCGCTTCCATGCGGCCCTGCGAGATCTCGGCCTGGTAGGGCGTGTAGGCGGTGTACCAGGCGGGGTTCTCGAGGATGTTGCGCAGGATGACGCCCGGCGTGTGCGTGCCGTGGTAGCCCTGGCCGATGAAGTTGCGCGCCACCTTGTTCTTCGCGGCGATGGCCTTCAGCTCCGCCAGCGCCTCGGCCTCGGTGGCGGGCGTGGGCAGCTTCATCGCGCGGCTGCGGCGGATGGCCGGCGGCACGATGCCGTCGATCAGCCTGGCGCGCGAGGCCGAGCCGATGGCGCGCAGCATGGCCGCCTCGTCGTCGGCCGAGGGGCCGATGTGGCGGCCGGCGAAGGCGTCGGCCCGTTCGAGGGCGGCCAGGGGCGGGAAGGGGGCGGGCGCGGTCATGGAGGCGAAAGGGGTCAGGATTCGGAGGCGAGTTTTTCGTAGGCGGTGGCGTCCAGCAGGCGGTCCAGTTGCGCGGCATCGCTCAGCTTCACCTTGAAGAACCAGCCCGCGCCCAGCGGATCGCTGTTGGCCAGCGAGGGGTCGGCGCGCAGCGCCTCGTTCACCTCGGTGATCTCGCCGGTCACGGGCATGTAGACGTCGGCGGCGGCCTTGACCGACTCCACCACGCCGGCCACCTCGCCCTGCGCGAACTGCTTGCCCACCTCGGGCAGGTCGACGAAGACCACGTCGCCCAGCGCGTCCTGCGCATGGACGGTGATGCCCACCGTGGAGATCTCGCCTTCGGTGGCGACCCACTCGTGGTCCTTGGTGTACTTGACGTTGCTCATCTGCGGGTTCCTCGTGAAGAAAAAGGGAGAAGGAGAGGCGCGGATTCTCAGCCGCGGAAGTAGTTGGCGGGCACGAAGGGCAGGGGCGTCACCTCCATCGGCACCGGCTTGCCGCGCACCAGCGCGTCGAGGCGGGTGCCCGGCGCGGCGAAGGCCGGCGGCGCGTAGCCCATGGCGATGGGCTGGTCGATGCCCGGTCCCAGCAGGCCGCTGGTGACGCGGCCGACGGCCTCGCCGCCCGGCACGTGCAGCGCCGCGGGCTCGCGCACCGGCACGCGCTCCAGCGCCACCAAGCC
>JASGDG010000113.1:0-12553 GCA_047607325.1 Xenophilus sp.
CGCATGCCCACGTCCTCGGCGCCGGCCTGATGGGCCGCCTGATGGCGCTGGCCCTGGCCCGCGCCGGCTGCACGGTCGACGTGCACGAGGCCGGCGGCCCCGATGCCGAGGGCGCGGCCGCCCGCGTGGCCGCCGCCATGCTGGCGCCGCTGGCCGAATCCGCCATCGCGCCCGAGCCGCTGGTGCGCATGGGCGTGCATGCGCTGGAACGCTGGCCGCAGTTGCTGGCCGGCCTGCCCGCGCCCGTCTTCTTCCAGCGCGAAGGCACGCTCTTCGTCTGGCACCGGCAGGACGCGAACGAGGCCGCTCGCCTGGCCGCCACGCTGCAGCGCACGCAGGCAGGGATGCCGGAACTGCCCGCCATGCAGCGCCTGGACGGCCCGGCCCTGGCGGCGCTGGAGCCGGTGCTGGCCGGCCGCTTCGCCCAGGGCTGGCTGCTGCCCGGCGAAGGCCAGCTCGACAACCGCGAGCTGCTGGCCGCCCTGCTCGCCGGCCTGCAGGCGCTGCCACAGGTGCGCCTGCACTGGCACAGCCCGCGCGCGCCGCAGGACTTCTCGCCCGCCGCGCACGAGCGCGTCATCGACTGCCGCGGCCTGGGCGCCAAGCCGCAGTGGAGCGCGCTGCGCGGCGTGCGCGGCGAGGTGCTGCGCCTGCATGCGCCGGACGTCGAGCTGCGCCGGCCCACGCGCCTCGCGCACCCGCGCTACCCGCTCTACATCGCGCCCAAGCCGGGCCACGTCTTCGTCGTCGGCGCCACCGAGATCGAGTCCGGCGACCTCTCGCCCGCCAGCGTGCGCTCGGCGATGGAACTGCTCAGCGCCGCCTACGCCGTGCACCCCGGCTTCGGCGAGGCGCGCATCCTCGAGGTGGCGACCCAGTGCCGCCCCACCCTGCCCGACAACCGGCCCGCGCTGCGCTGGCTGGCGCCGCGCGTGCTGCAGATCAACGGCCTGTACCGCCACGGCTTCATGATCTCGCCCGCCGTGCTCGACGCGGCGATACAAGTTCTGGCGGATGACGGCGATACCCTGGCGCGCCGCTTCGATCTGCCCCTACTGGACACCCCATGATCATCCTGCTCAACGGCCAGCCGCGCGAACTGGCGCCGCCCGCCACGCTGGCCGACGCCATCGCGCTGCTGGCGCCGGCGCCGCCCTACGCAGCTGCGGTGAACCGCGAATTCGTGCCCCGCTCCTCGCATACCCAGCGCGAACTGCGCGAGGGCGACGAGGTCGAGGTGATCCGGCCGGTGACGGGAGGCTGAACGACATGAACACCCCCACTTCTTCCACGGCCGGCGATGCGCTGGTCCTCTACGGCCAGCGCTTCGACAGCCGCCTGCTGCTGGGCACCGCCCGCTACCCCTCGCCCGACGTGCTGGAGGCCGCCGTGCAGCGCGCCCGGCCGGCGATGCTCACCGCCTCGCTGCGCCGCCAGGGCGCCGCGCCCTCGGGCGCCGACGCCGGGCAGGACTTCTGGTCGCTGCTGCGGCGCCTGGACGTGCCGGTGCTGCCCAACACCGCCGGCTGCCACAGCGTGCAGGAGGCCGTCGCCACCGCGCAGATGGCGCGCGAGGTGTTCGACACGCCCTGGATCAAGCTGGAACTGATCGGCGACGACTACACCCTGCAACCCGACACGCTCAACCTCGTCGAGGCGGCGCGCCTGCTGATCGACGACGGCTTCCAGGTGCTGCCCTATTGCACCGAGGACCTGGTGCTGTGCCAGCGCCTGGTCGACGTCGGCTGCCAGGCCGTCATGCCCTGGGCCGCGCCCATCGGCACCGGCCGCGGCCCCGTCAACCCCTACGCGCTGCAGTTGCTGCGCGAGCGGCTGGACGTGCCCATGCTGGTCGATGCCGGCCTGGGCCTGCCCTCGCACGCCTGCCAGGTGATGGAGTGGGGCTACGACGGCGTGCTGCTCAACACCGCCGTCGCTCTGGCGCAGGACCCGGTCGCGATGGCCGGCGCCTTCGCCGACGCCGTGCGCGCCGGCCGTGCCGCCCGCCTGGCCGGCGCCATGCCTGCCAGCGATGCCGCCCAACCCAGCACGCCGGTGCTGGGCACCCCCTTCTGGCACCATGCAGCCGCCCATGACTGAACACGACGCCACCACCATCGCCTCGGCGGTGCTCGCCGCCCACCTGCCGCGCTTCGGCACGCATCCACCCAGCGTGCCGCAGGACGACACGCCGGCCGACCCCGTGTACCGCGGCGTCAAGCAGGCCTGCGTGCTGCTGGGCTTCATCGAGCACGACGCCGAATGCATCGCGCGCGCCTGGCGGAACCAGACCGAGCGGCTGGGCTTCTTCGACGCGCAGGCCTGGCCGGCGACGCCGGTGGACTTCGACCTGCGCGAGTTTCCGCCCCAGGTGCGCGACGACGCCTTCCCGCCCTGCCCCGAGCGCCTGGGCCTGTACGCCGTGCTGCCCGACGCCGCCTGGGTCGGCCGCATGGCCCGCGCCGGCGTGCCCACCGTGCAACTGCGCTTCAAGTCCACCGATGCCGCGGCGATCCGCCGCGAGGTGCGCACCGCCGTCGACGCCGTGCACGGCACGCCGGCGCTGCTCTTCATCAATGACCACTGGCGCGAGGCCATCGAAGCCGGCGCCTACGGCGTGCACCTGGGGCAGGAAGACCTCGACGCGCTGAACGGGTCCGATGTGGACATGCTGCGCTCGGCCGGCCTGCGCCTGGGCGTGAGCACACATGGCTACGCCGAGATGATCCGCGCCGACGCCGTGAGCCCCAGCTACCTCGCGCTGGGTGCCGTGTTCCCCACCACGCTCAAGCAGATGCAGACCGCCCCGCAGGGCCTGGCGCGCCTGGGCGACTACGCCCGGCTGATGCGCGGCTACCCGCTGGTGGCCATCGGCGGCATCGACGCGGCAAGCCTCCCGGCCGTGATGGCCACCGGCGTCGGCAGCGCGGCCGTGGTGCGTGCCATCGTCGCCGCCGAAGACCCGGAGGCTGCCGCCCGGTCGCTGATGAGCGGCCTGGTCCACCACGGGCAGCGCGAGCCCGCGCGCTGAGCCGCCTCATCCGTCATCGGCCCGGGAGCCGTAGAGGAAAGAGCAAAAAACACGCTATACTAGTGGGCTCATTCCCCGATAGCTCAGTCGGTAGAGCGCCGGACTGTTAATCCGTAGGTCCCTGGTTCGAGCCCAGGTCGGGGAGCCAATCAAACCCTTGTGGTTACTGCATGCCTCGCTATCAATCCGGTAGCGAGGCATTTGCTTTTGGGGCGGCTTGTTTGGCAACTGCCAATATCCAGTAGCCTTCATCCCACGATGCTCTTGAGATGGGCCTGGATCGCGTCCCAGGTCAGATGGCTCGGCGCCCCTCTCGAACCGGTCGAGACGCATACGCCTCGTCGCAGTACCTGAGCACGAAGGCCCACGTCAGCCGGCGCATCTGGCCCCAGGTGATGGGGTCAGGTACCGTGACACGGCACCAGCCTGCAGTTCCTCCACTTGGCCTTTTTGTCGCTCCAGTTCAGGAGACTTCGAACACGTTCCTAGGCAGATGCCTCTAATCTTGCTGCAGTGCAACAAATGGGACTTGTAGAGGGAAACTCTGGATGCCATACTTCGATTCATGCTGCACCGCAACAAAAGCAGCCGCCCTTCCACCAACCTGACCGGAGAGATGAACCATGGCATTGACCGCTGACCAACTGATCGCCGCCCACAAGGCCAACGTCGAAATCCTGTTCGGCCTGACCACCAAGGCCTTCGAAGGCGTCGAGAAGATCGTCGAACTGAACGTCCAGGCGTCCAAGACCGCCCTGGGCGAAGCCGCCGAGACCGCCCAGGCTGTGCTGAGCGCCAAGGACGCGCAGGAACTGCTGGCCCTGCAGGCCGGCCTGCTGCAGCCCCTGGCTGAAAAGACCGCCGCCTACAGCCGCCATCTGTACGAGATCGCCCAGGGCACCAGCGCTGAATTCACCAAGGCCTTCGAAGCCAAGGCCGCCGAAGCCCAGCAGGCCTTCGTGGGCCTGGTTGACAGCGCTGCGAAGAACGCCCCCGCCGGCTCCGAGACCGCCGTGGCCGTGCTCAAGAGCGCCGTGGCCGCCGCCAACAACGCGTTCGAGTCGGTGCAGAAAGCCGTCAAGCAGGCCTCCGACGTCGCCGAAGCCAACTTCAACGCCGTGCAGTCGCAGGCCGTCGCCGCCACCAAGACGGCCACCAGCCGCGCCAAGCGCTGATCCTTGCCCGCCGGCCGCGGGCGACCACCGCCCGGCCGGCCATGGGCAGGCAAGTTGTCTCCTTGGGTCCTGCGGATCCACTTCGGGCCCCGTCCTCGCGACGGGGCCTTTTTTCTTCGTGCTGACCCGTCCTGCCCAGCGTTGACACCTTTCATCATCGAAAGGAAGAAACGCCATGGATACAGGCGTCAAGGTACGCGTGGACCTGAGGCCGCATTACTCATAAGTCAGTAATATAGGCGACACTCGGATGCTTGAAGAACGAGCGTACCAGGTCGGGACGCGCCTTGATCCAGGCCCGTTGCTCCTGTACGCGATCGCCGAGCTTTTCGCCCGCCCGCAACGGGCTGCGCGACACGCCGGTGCGCTTGGCGTAGCTCCAGACCAGTTCGTCCGGATTCAAGTCCGGCGCGTAGCCGGGCAGAAAGTGCAGCGTCAGCTTGCCCTTCAGACGATCGACATACGTGCGCACCGCTTTGGTCTTGTGCGCCGGCAGCCCGTCCAGCACCAGATGCAATGGCCGGCGACGGCCCTTCATCATCTGCCGCAGCAGGGCGTTGCCGCGCGGATGGCCGTGAAGCGGTTGCGGTAGTACGGGGTGTCGGCTGCGGCGTTGCCGCCCGGCGTGGGGTGCTGCATGCCGTCCTGCGCCTGGCTGACCTGAGGGAGCGCCTGGTCGAGGGCCTGGCGCAGGTCTTCGTCGAAGTTGTTGCGTGCGCTGTGCACCACCTCCAGCACCAGGAAGCGGCGTTCGTCCTCGCGGATGCATGGGCGTGGTGGCCTTCGATCAGGAAGGTGGTGGCCGGCGCCAGCGTGCGCATGGTGGATTGGCCATGCCATGTGTGCACGCGCGCCGCCAGCGCCTGGGCGGCGTTGGCCAGCATGCGCTCGCCCTGCTTGCGTGTGGCCCAGCCATAGACGCCGCTGTCGTCTGTCCACGCCAGGGGCTGGACGGCGCTGCCGACGTACCTGCTTAAAAGCACTTGCAACCCTTGAATAGCAAGCGCCTGGCCTGGCGTGCCGATGACGATCGCTGTCTGGCTGCCATGCACGACGGGCTTGGGGTGCAGTCGCAGGCCGTGGCTGGTTTTCTTCAGGTCAAATTACCCCCAAACGCCCGTGCAGCATGCGCAGGAAGCGATTGTTTTAGGAGCGTTTACTAAGGATTTCCCTCCCTCGGCCAGGGATTCTTCAGTGCCCCAATGCTTCAGGAATTCGATCTCGTCTTCCTTGCTCAGATCGCCCCTCTGCCCGGCGACAAATTCGAAAAATTCCATCATCGCATATTTTATTAATGTTAACCCTATCGCGATAACGCCTTATTTCATTTCCAGGAAAATAGCGCCCCCTACCCCTTTAGCTTCTCAATATAAGAAACCCTTTTCTTTATCAGCCCAAATGACATCAAAGCTTCTTTCAAAATAAGAAAAAAAGCAAAAATAAGAACGCACACACCCATCGCCAACGGAATGATCCAAAAGAAATCCAGATCCGGATAATTCTCATCCAAAAACCAAATTGCCAAAAGCATAACCACCCCATACAGCAGCATCTCCACAACCTCTAGGTAAACCCTGTTCCTGAGAAAACCAATCCCATGACTTTCAATCGCCTTTTGTATATCTATTACCTCACAAAACCGCAGAGCCAACGCCATCTCCGGCGGTTCGGAAAAAACTGATTCTCGACCAAAGATGGCCACTGGATTGGATACCGAAACAACAGCCACAGTCACCTCAACCGGTTTACCTTCAAGAGGAATCAACAACTCCTCACTCCCCGTTGGGAAAACAACGAAGAAGCCGTCCACCATGAATCTCGTTATTGTGTTAGATCCCCCTGTTTTGGGGTTGACAACACGGGCTGACTGCCTCTTTAAAACACCAAAAATTTTGCAAGCCTGCCCATCGAAAACAAGCCTCCTGCGAAATCCAGTCCGACAGAAGAACAGGCCTATGAGAAAAGTGGCAGCACATAAACCCAGGGCAAAGAGTACACCCATTATTTTCTCAGGGTTGTGGAATGTACTATCAAAAACCATAACCACTGGGAATGTGACAGCAAACATCAGCAGAAGTATTCCAATCCCACCCAAAACCCACCTGACAGCACGAATTTGCCGCCCGATGATCATGTCAACATATTCTCTTTCATGCGGACTCAAAGGTCGTGAATCATAGGGAAGATGTCGCTCCACCATATCAAGCCCGATGCCTTCCATCCCGCCCCCAGGAATCATTATCTGCAATGGCGCATTCCTCCTCCACCCACTGCGGCCACTGTGGAATTTTGCTGGTGCGCATCACAACCCAGCGGAAGAGGCTCATCGGCAAGAAGAAAGGTTGAAGCAGGAGTTGCAGCAGCGGCATTCCCTTCAAACTCCCGGTCAGGTGCTCCCACCCAAAAAACCAGCTTTCTTTTTCATGGTCAATGCCCGGAAGCATGATGAGCGGCACCGGCTTGAGCGCATCGAGCACCGGGCCGGGGCCTTCCTCCATGTAGCGGCGGAAGAACTCGAAAAATACTCGCATAGCTTCCTCACCTTGGCGCCCAGCGCCAACCATGCTCAAGCCAATCGACTCCTTCACCGTGATGCCATCTTTATCCAGAAGATGGCCCATCACGTTCAGATCGCCGCCTCCGAACGCCTGCGGAGTGTTGTAGATCGTCCAGTAAAACTCATCCCAGCCGGCCTTGAGCACCGTGCCATCGCGGCGAAAGGCATAAACCTGTCGGTTCTTTCGGTTGAAGCGGATCGGGTAATGGGTGTAGGTAAAAGCATCTGAAAGGAAACCTTTAAGTGGCAGCCAGAGGGCAACTAGAGCTATTGGCAGTGGTAGAAGAAAACCAAGAAAGCCACTGGAGAAGAGCGCGTATACAACGAAGCAAATACCAACGATAAGAATTGCGGAGAATACCCCTCCAACCATCGCAACAAATCCCCGCATCGAGTACCACTTGTCCACACATTCCACGAAGGTACTGTTGAGTTTAACGAGAGAGAGGTCGTAATGAACCTTGTCACTGGTCAGTTTCTTGACGTCAAAGTGGTGCTCGCGTTCGTATTCGTTGAGCGGGCGATTAACCAAGAATCCTTTGGGACCCATTCCATAAGCACTGAAGGTAGACATGTCGCACCTTCCCTTACTCGGTCAAAGCCAGTTTGTATTGTTCAACGTGCGTGGCCGTGTCTGGATACTTCTCCACGCCTGTCCCAAAATGGCAGCGCGACAGCCATTCTTGCAACTTGTTGTCCTTGTTAGTTTCGATGAAGAGAGTAGCAGCCAACCAGATCAGAACGCCTATAGCCAGCACAATCCAGCCGAGCGGTCCGAGAGCGACCCAGCCCATTGCCACAAATAACATGGTGGTAGCAACCGCGATGCCTGCAAATCCCGATACAAAGTAAGCGGTAGCCAATCCGAAATCTCCTTTTCTGAATTCAGCGCCCCCCTTCGAGATATCCCACATCCCCAACATCAATCCCACCCCAAACCCAGCAAAGCGACCAACAATCTGCAATGCACGAGGAACAAAGGCGCCAGCACGTCCCATCATGTTCTTCAACCGCGTTTCCCCAAGTTTCTCCAGCCCATTGCCTACCTGCTCAGCAACAAAGCCGCCGATGGCGACACGGCCGGCCCACAGCTTGGCGATGGCCTCCGTCTTCTCGTGGCTCATGCCTTTCTCGACGTCTTCAAGCAGCTTGGTGTAGTTCCACACCATCAGCAGGCCCGCCAGCATCGTGCCGCCCGCGGCGGCGACGTTTCTGACTCTTGTGGCACGGGCGAGGTCGATTTTCCGTAGGTCTTCCGGTGTGCGAATCGCCTTCGCCACCTCATCGGCCAGCGCCTGACCGGCGAGGCCCTTCGAGGTGGCGCCGGCCACGACTTCCCGATCAAGCAGCACGTACCAGCCCAGCTTGCCCTTGGCCTGGGTGGGAACCCCCTGGATTTTCAGCAGCCTCATCTGCGCCGAGATGGCCTTTTGCAACTGGTTGGGGTTGATCTTCAGGTTGGGGTCGAGCAGGTAGAGCTGCCGCATGTACGCCTGAATGAACTGCCCCGTGTTGCCGTTGATCGGCAAGCGCACGAATTGCTTGCCGGAAACCCCTGCCGGAGCCGCCGCAGCGCTCGACCCTGCCTTGCCGGCGTTGAAGTCGTCCCAGTATTTGAGCGCCGGGCCGCTGATGCCGGCCAGCAGCGCAACCAGCCGGTCATTGGCCGAGGCGGGCATTTTTTCGATATAGGCGGCAATGGCTCCAGCCACGACATCGCTCGGGAAGGCCCGGCCATCGACCGGTGCTTCGTCGGCTTCCTGGATTTTGGCGATCAGTTCTTTCTGGTTGAAGGCCAAGGCCCGCATGACCAGATTCTCGGCGGCGAACTCACCACTTTTGAGCCAGGACAGGTAGAGGTCGTAGCTGGGTTGCTTGTCTTCCGTATAACGCAGCAGCTTGGCGACAGTATCTGTATAGGCAACGCCGTCTTCCTGGTCGGCTTCGTCGTGGTTGCAGGTCATCTGCTCGATCAGGCAGGAGTGCTTCATCCAGGCCGCGTGCGCTTTGGCCAAGGGAGCGATGTAGCCGGTATCGAAGTTCTGGAATTTTCTGTCGTAGCCGTCCAGCCAGCTTTTGCTGGCCGACTCGTCAAAGCGCGGCTGGCCGTTGGCTTTGTGGGTGTATTGGCGCCACTTTTGATCAGCCACGCGCCGCAGGTGCGCCGGGGTGACACTTTGCCGCCAACGGGCTGCTTCTTCGTAATCGCCACCGATCCCCGCCAAGGCGGCGTTAGGGTTAAAGGCGCCAGGGCCTTCTTCAGCACGTTGCGCCAGTTCTTCCGATGCGATGACTTCTCTCTGCTCAGCCTGCGCTTTGATGGCGGATTCCATGCTGGCGATGGTACTGGCCGCAAAACGCGGCTTGGCATCGCTTTCCACGGCCATGAAATTCAGCTTGCGTGTTTCCATCAAAGCGGCGATTTCCATCACCAATCCCACCGGCTCATGCAGAGCCACAATGGCCGCACCGCCCTGCGGCCTTGCCTGTGTCACTGCCGCCTTGAAGCTGTCGGCGCCCATCGCTCGGCTGTTGAACTGGAACGGCACCCAGGGTGCTACGTGCTTTTTGACGGTGTCCGCATCAAGTTTGAATCCGGCACCAGCGCAGTGACCTGCTCCATGGGCGCCGTATGCGGCTGTGCGCCCACCATGCCACCGCTGATGGCGATTTTCAGCATGTGCCGTCCCGGTACGCCGCGTTCTCATGGAGTTCCCACGTCGCATCTGTCCACTCCACGTCGCTGAAGCCGATCCATACGTCGCTCGCGTGTTTGGGGTTGCGGATGGTGATGACACCGGCCAAGGGAGCGGCCCCACTGCGTGCGCAGGCGAATTCGGTGGCTGGCACAGGGCGGCTGCCGGTCTTGGGCCGGGGCGGCATTTTGGTCAGGAAGCCATCAGCGGTGACGAAGTATTCATCCCGGTAAGTGCGGTCGAAGACGTAGACATAACCGCTGCGCAGCAGGCGCAGCCCGTAGGTTGCGTGCGCCCCCAGCGTGCGCACGGTGGATTGGCCATGCCATGTGTGTACGCGCGCCGCCAGGGCCTGGGCGGCGTTGGCCAGCATGCGCTCGCCCTGCTCTCAGCCGCGACTTCGGTCGAAGTCTCCTGGACGATCCACGCATCAGACATTCCCTTGCCCATTACGCTTTCGTTGGCGTCCAGCATAGCTGGCTCCTGCGGCCCTATGCCGCTCTCACGGCGTTTCTGGCCGCAGTCGCTGTTCCATGCCCTCGGGAACGTCGGCCAATAGCACAACCGCTGGCCCAGGTTGTCGGCCAGCAGGAACGGCAGTGGCAGCAGCCTGCCAATGAGCGAGACCTTGGCCCGGGGATCGGGCTCGCCCAGCAGTTCCGCCTGGCGGATACTCGCGCAAGATCGTGGGCTGGCATGTGCATCCCAGCCTGCAGACCGAGGAGGTCGCACAGGCGTTGAAGATGGCTTTGCGAGGCCGGCAGACGTGCCGGGAACTCGTCCATCACTCTGACCGAGGCATCCAAGTACTGCTCGAGCTACTACCAGGCCTTGCATCAACGCCATGGGCTGAGGTGCTCGATGACCGATGCCGGCTGAACGCCAGCTGTTTGGGTGTCAACGCAATTCAGGACGGGTCACGCGCGGCGCAGGGGAGCTTCTCTATGATGCGTCTCTTTCAATGACCCCTGCAGAAGAAAGAGGCCCGGATGCAGATCGAAGGCAAGGTATTCATCGTCACCGGCGGCGCCTCGGGCCTGGGTGAAGGCACGGCCCGCATGCTGGCCGAGAACGGCGGCAGGGTGGTCATCGCCGACATGCAGGCCGACCAGGGCGAGGCCATTGCGCAGGAGACCGGCGCCCGCTTCGTCAGGTGCGACGTGAGCCAGGAGGCCGACGGCCAGGCGGCGGTGGCGGCGGCGCTGTCGCTGGGCAAGCTGGTGGGGCTGGTCAACTGCGCCGGCATCGCCCCGGCCGAGAAGACGGTGGGCAAGAACGGCCCGCACGCCCTGGCCGTGTTCGAGAAGACGCTGCGCGTGAACCTGCTGGGCAGCTTCAACATGATCCGCCTGGCCGCCGACGCCATGGCACAGAACGAGCCCGAGCCCACCGGCGAGCGCGGGGTGCTGATCTCCACCGCCAGCGTGGCCGCCTACGACGGGCAGATCGGGCAGGCCGCCTACAGCGCCTCCAAGGGCGGCGTGGTGGGCATGACGCTGCCCATCGCGCGCGACCTGGCCAGGAGCGGCATCCGCAACATGACCATCGCGCCTGGGATCTTCGGCACGCCCATGCTGTTCGGCATGCCGCAGGAGGTGCAGGACGCGCTGGCCGCCAGCGTGCCCTTCCCCTCGCGCCTGGGCACGCCGGCCGACTACGCGAAGCTGGCGAAGCACATCATCGAGAACGACATGCTCAACGGCGAGGTGATCCGGCTGGACGGCGCGATCCGCCTGGCGCCACGCTGAGGCCCGCAGCTCCCTCATGGCGATCCCGCAATCCTTCATCCAGGAACTGCTCGCGCGCGCCGACATCGTCGAGATCGTCGGCCGCTACGTGCAGCTCAAGAAGGGCGGCGCCAACTTCATGGGGCTTTGCCCCTTCCACGGCGAGAAGTCGCCTTCCTTCTCGGTCAGCCCGACCAAGCAGTTCTACCACTGCTTCGGCTGCGGGGCGCACGGCAACGCCATCGGCTTCCTGATGGAGCACGCCGGCATGGGCTTCGTCGAGGCGGTGCACGACCTGGCCGGCCAGTACGGCCTGCAGGTGCCGGAGGACGACGCCAGCCCGGCCGAGCGCGAGCGCGCCGCCGCTGCGCGCCAGAAGCAGGCCACGCTGACCGACGTGCTGGAGAAGGCCGGCGAGGCCTACCGCAGGCACCTGAAGACATCCCCCCGCGCCGTCGGGTACCTCAAGGGCCGCGGCCTGTCGGGCTCGGTGGCGCGCGACTTCGGCCTGGGCTACGCGCCCGAGGGCTGGCGCGCCCTGGCCAGCGTCTTCCCCGCCTACGACGACCCGCTGCTGGCCGAGAGCGGCCTGGTGATCGTGGGCGAGGAGGAAGGGGACGGCAAGCGCTACGACCGCTTCCGCGACCGGATCATGTTCCCGATCCGCAACGTCAAGGGCGAGTGCATCGGCTTCGGCGGCCGGGTGCTGGGCGACGAGAAGCCCAAGTACCTCAACTCGCCCGAGACGCCGGTGTTCAGCAAGGGCCGCGAGCTGTACGGCCTGTTCGAGGCCCGCACCGCCCTGCGCGACAAGGGCTATGCGCTCGTCACCGAGGGCTACATGGACGTGGTGGCGCTGGCGCAACTGGGCTTTCCCAACGCGGTGGCCACGCTGGGCACGGCCTGCACCGCCGACCACGTGCAGAAGCTGTTCCGCTTCACCGATGCGGTGGTCTTCAGCTTCGACGGCGACGAGGCCGGCCGGCGTGCCGCCCGCAAGGCGCTGGACGCCGCCCTGCCCTTCGCCACCGACGTGCGCAGCGTCAAGTTCCTGTTCCTGCCGCCCGAGCACGACCCGGACAGCTTCGTCCGCGAGCACGGCGCCGAGGCCTTCGCCCGCTTCGTCGGCGAGGCGATGCCGCTGTCGCGCTTCCTGGCCGAGTCGGCGCGCGAGGGCTGCGACCTGGCCACCGCCGAGGGCCGAGCCCACCTGGCGGCCAACGCCCGGCCGCTGTGGTCGGCCCTGCCCGACGGCGCGCTCAAGCGCCAGATGCTGGGCGAGTTGGCCGGGCTGATCCAGCTCGACGCGCGCGAACTGGGGCAGCTCTGGGCCGGCCCGGGCGGGCCGCAGCGGCCCGCGACGCCGC
>JASGDG010000114.1:0-5092 GCA_047607325.1 Xenophilus sp.
CAACGACGGGCCGACCCGGCCCGCGCAGGCGCGGCGGCTCGATCCGCCGCCCGCCGTCGGCCCGCGCGATCCACCGATCCGCGAGCGGCGCCACATCCCCACGACGTGGATCGAACTCGTGATCCGCGAGGGCCGCAACCGCCAGGTGCGGCGCATGACGGCGGCCGTGGGCCTGCCGACCCTGCGGCTGATCCGCGTCGCCGTCGGCCCCTTCACGCTCGACGGTCTGGCGCCGGGCGCGTGGGCGGCCGAGGCCGTGCCGCCGGCCCTCGATGCCCCGCCGAGAGGACCGCGATGACCCTGCGCAGCAAGATCCTCCTGCTGGCCGTCGCGCCGCTGCTGGTGGCGCTGGGGCTGGTGGCCTTCGCGGTGCGCCACCAGTCGCAGGACCTGGCCCGGCGCGAGCGCGCGCTGATCGAGGAAAGCCACATGGCCCAGCGCCGCGCCGAGCTGCGCAGCTACGTCGACCTGGCGCTGAGCGTGGTGCACCCGCTGTACGACACCGGCCGCGACGACGAGGCCGCCCGCCAGGAGGCGCTGCGCCTGCTGGCCGCGCTGGACTACGGCGGCGACGGCTACTTCTTCGTCTACGACATGGACGGCCGCTCGCTGATGCATTCGCGCCAGCCCGAGCTGGTCGGCCGCAGCCTGTGGGACCTGCGCGACTCGCAGGGCCGCTACACGATCCGCGACCTGATCGCCCAGGCACAGGCCGGCGGCGGCTACGTGGAGTACGAGTGGCGCAAGCCCTCGCTCGGCGGCCTGGCGCCCAAGCTCGGCTACGTGACGGCGCTGCCGCGCTGGCGCTGGATGGTCGGCACCGGCCTGTACCTGGACGACATCCAGGCCACGCTGGACACCCTGGACCGCCAGACCAGCGGCAATGTCGGCGGCACGCTGCTGTGGATCGCCGCCATCGCCACGCTGTGCCTGGCGGCCGTGAGCGCCGGCGGGCTGGCGCTCAACCTGAGCGAGCACCGCGTCGCCGAGGCCAAGCTGCGCCTGCTGGCGCGGCGCGTGGTGCAGTCGCAGGAGGAAGAGCGCGGCCATCTGGCGCGCGAACTGCACGACGGCACCAGCCAGACGCTGGTCTCGGCCAAGCTGCTGGTCGAATCGGCGGTGGAGGGCCTGCAGCGCGAGGGCCGGCCGGTGCCGCCCCTGCTGTCCAGGGCGCTGCAGCGGCTGGGCGATGCCTTGCTGGAGGTGCGCCGCATCTCGCACCGGCTGCGCCCGGCCCTGCTCGACACGCTGGGTCTGCCGGCCGCGCTGGAACGCCTGGCCGACGAGGCCGGCGAAAGCGGTGCGCCGGCGGTCGAGCTGCACATCGAGGGCACGCCCTTCGAGCTGACGCCCGAGGCCAAGACCGCCCTCTTCCGCGTCGCGCAGGAGGCGCTGACCAACGTGCACAAGCACGCGCGCGCCCGCCGCGTGGCGCTGGCCCTGCGCTTCGACGGCGGCAGCGTGCGGCTGGACGTGCAGGACGACGGCGCCGGCTTCGACGTGGAGGCGACGCAGGCCGACCCGCGCCGCGGCCTGGGCCTGCGCAACATGCGCGAGCGCATGGAGTCGATCGGCGGCCGGCTGCTGCTGCGATCGGGCGCGGGCCGCACCACCGTCACGGCCGAAGTGGCCCGCGGCCACGCCGCCCTGCAGCAGGAGGACCGTGCATGAACCCCCCTCGTCCGGCGCCGGTGCGCCTGTTCCTGGTGGACGACCACCCCCTGGTGCGCGACGGCCTGCGCGCGCGGCTGGACGGCCTGCCCGGGCTGCGGATCGTGGGCGAGGCCGGCAGCGCCGCCGAGGCGCTGGCGCAGCTGGATGCGCTGCGGCCCGACCTGCTGCTGCTCGACGTCGGCATGAAGGACATGAACGGCATCGAGCTGGCCGCGCTGCTGCTGCAGCGGCCCGCGCCGCCGCACGTGGTGATGCTCAGCATGTACGACAACCCCGAGTACGTGCAGCGCGCGCTGCAGGCCGGCGCCCGGGGCTACGTGCTCAAGGACGCGCCGGCGTCGGAGATCGTCGCCGCCATCGAGGCGGTGGCGGCGGGCGGCACCTTCCTCAGCCCGGCGGTGTCGAAGAAGCTGTTCCGCAACCAGGCGGCACGGCCCTTGCTTACGCCCAGGGAGAGCGAGATCCTCTCCGGCCTCGGCCGCGGCGAGTCCAGCAAGCAGATCGCTCGCCGCCTGGGCCTGTCGGTGCGCACGGTGGACGCGCACCGGCAGAGCATCAAGCGCCGGCTGGGCATCGAAGGGCAGGCCGAGCTGATCAAGTACGCGGTGGAGCACACGCAGCGCTTCGGCGAAGGCTGACCGTCCGGCCCCACCCTTCTCAGGGTTGTCCCTTAAGCAATGCCGCGCGAGCCGCCTGCGCAGTGCCGCCGATGCGCGGCACGCCCGCACGCGGAAAACTCCACGGGTTCACCGGACCCCAAGGAGACATCCGCATGCAAACCCTGCGCCGCCACCTGGCGTGGCTCGTCGTGGCCGTGCTCGGCGCCTTCGCGCTGGCCACGGTCGCGCTCACGCGCGGCGAAAGCGTCAACGCCCTGTGGGTGGTGACGGCCGCCGTCTGCACCTACCTCATCGCCTACCGCTACTACAGCCTGTTCATCGCCGACAAGGTGCTGGGCCTGGACGGCACGCGCAGGACGCCGGCGCACCGCCACAACGACGGGCTGGACTACGTGCCCACCGACAGGAACGTGCTGTTCGGCCACCACTTCGCGGCCATCGCCGGCGCGGGCCCGCTGGTGGGGCCGGTGCTGGCGGCGCAGATGGGCTACCTGCCCGGCCTGCTGTGGGTGCTGGCCGGCGTGGTGTTCGCCGGCGCGGTGCAGGACTTCATCGTCCTGTTCATCTCCACCCGCCGCGACGGCCGCTCGCTGGGCGACCTGGTCAAGCAGGAGATGGGCGCGGTGCCGGGGATGATCGCGCTGTTCGGCACCTTCATGATCATGATCATCATCCTGGCGGTGCTGGCGCTGATCGTGGTGAAGGCGCTGGCCGAGTCGCCCTGGGGCACCTTCACGGTGGCCGCGACGATCCCGGTGGCGGTGCTCATGGGCGTGTACCTGCGCTACCTGCGCCCCGGGCGCATCGGCGAGGTGTCGGCGATCGGCTTCGTGCTGCTGATGGCGGCCCTCTTCGGCGGCCAGGCGGTGAGCGAGCACCCGGCCTGGGCCGCCCTCTTCACCTTCGACGGCAAGGCGCTGACGTGGATGCTGATCGGCTACGGCTTCGTCGCCGCCAGCCTGCCGGTGTGGCTGCTGCTGGCGCCGCGCGACTACCTCTCCACCTTCCTGAAGATCGGCACCATCATCGCGCTGGCACTGGGCATCGTGTACGTGATGCCGCAGCTGAAGATGCCGGCGCTCACGCAGTTCGCGCAGGGCAACGGGCCGGTGTGGTCGGGCAGCCTCTTCCCCTTCCTCTTCATCACCATCGCCTGCGGCGCGGTGTCGGGCTTCCACGCGCTGATCTCCTCGGGCACCACGCCCAAGATGCTGGACAACGAGCGCCACGCGCGCTTCATCGGCTACGGCGGCATGCTGGCCGAGTCCTTCGTCGCGGTGATGGCGCTGGTGGCCGCCTCATGCATCGAGCCGGGCGTCTACTTCGCGATGAACAGCCCGGCCGCGCTGGTGGGCGGCACGGCGCAGCAGGCGGCGCAGACGATCTCCGGCTGGGGCTTCGTGGTCACGCCCGAGATGCTGGTGCAGACGGCGAAGGACGTGGGCGAGAGCACCATCCTCGGCCGCGCCGGCGGCGCGCCCACGCTGGCGGTGGGCATGGCGCACATCCTGCACCAGGTGATCGGCGGGCAGGCCATGATGGCCTTCTGGTACCACTTCGCCATCCTGTTCGAGGCGCTCTTCATCCTCACCGCCGTGGACGCCGGCACGCGCGCCGGGCGCTTCATGCTGCAGGACCTGCTGGGCAGCTTCGCGCCCGCGCTCAAGCGCACCGACTCGCTGCCGGCCAACCTGTTCGCCACCGCGCTCACCGTGGGCGCCTGGGGCTACTTCCTGTACCAGGGCGTGGCCGATCCGCTGGGCGGCATCAACACGCTGTGGCCGCTGTTCGGCATCTCCAACCAGATGCTGGCCGCGGTGGCGCTGATGCTGGGCGTGGTGGTGCTGTTCCGCATGAAGCGCGAGCGCTACGCCTGGGTGGCCGTCGCGCCGGCGGTGTGGCTGCTGGCCTGCACGCTGACGGCGGGCTGGCAGAAGATCTTCTCGCCCGATCCGAAGGTCGGCTTCCTCTCGCACGCCGCCAAGTACGCCGAAGGGCTGGCCGGCGGCGTGCTGGTGGCGCCGGCCAAGACGCCGGAGGCGATGGCGCGCATCGTCTTCAACGACCGCCTGGACGCCGGCCTGTGCGCCCTCTTCATGTTCGTGGTGCTGAGCGTGCTGGTCTACACCGTGCGGGCCTGCCTCGCCGCCCGCGCCGCGCACCGCCCGACGGTGCGCGAAACACCCTACGAGCCGCTGGCCGCGGCGGCCGGCGCGCGGTGATGAAGCTCGCCGCCCTGCCGGAGACGGGCCGCTACATCGCGCGCTCGGTGCGGCAGTCGCTGCGGCTGATGGTGGGGCTGCCGGACTACGACGCCTACCTCTCGCACATGGCCGCCACCCACCCGGAGCGCGCGCCGATGAGCTACGAGGCCTTCTTCCGCGAGCGGCTGCAGGCGCGCTATGGCGCCGGCCGGGGGCGCTGCTGCTGAACGGCGCACGCCGCACCCGTTGATCCCGGTCAAAGCCCGGTCGTCAGCCGATGGCCGCCAGCGCGGCGCCGGCGGCCACGTAGCTGCCGGCGGCGGCCTTCAGGCGGATGCGCCCCGCCCGGTGGGCATGGACCTGCATCTCCATCTTCATCGCCTCCATCACGGCGATCAGTTCGCCCTCAGCCACCTCGGCGCCCTCCTCCACCTTCCAGGCGTGCAGGGTGCCGGCGATGGGCGCGGCGACGGCCGACGGATCCGCCGGTGCCTGCGCCTCTGACACCGGCAGGCCGGGAGCGCCGGCGCCGGCTGCCAGCCCGCGCAGCAGCAGCGCCGGCAGGCCCAGGCGGACGCGCCGGCCGTCGATCTC
>JASGDG010000115.1:0-15442 GCA_047607325.1 Xenophilus sp.
CATCGAGCTGCACCGGCGCGACGCCCGGGCCGGCGGGCCGGGGCTGCGGGCGCGGGTGCACCTGCCGCACTGAGAAGGGCGCGCGGCGCGCCGGGCCGACCGCCTCCTCCGCCCCGTCCTCATCTTCTCCTCATTCTTTGCTCACGCCAGGCTCAGACAGCCGGCCTAGAGTGCCCCGAGGGAGGTCCGCTGCGGCGCAGGTCGCGCCCGCGGCCAGAGACCGGCCCTCGGTTTTCTTCTCCAAGGAGATCCACATGTCCACACGCATTCCCCACCTGGCCGCAGCCTTCGCGATCGGCGGCCTCGCCACCCTGGGCGCCGCCGGCGCCTCGGCCCAGTCCGCCTGGGACGGCGGCGGCAGCGAGGCCATCGGCCTGTCCACCGCGGTGCCTCTCCCGGGCTCCGCGGTCTCGCGCACCGCAGTACAGGCCGACGCCGTGGCCGCCGCGCATCAGGCCGGCACGGAGGCCGTCGGCTCGTCCACCGCCCTGCCCGCTCTGCAGGTGTCGGTGGCCTCCAGCGATGTGTACACCGGTGCTGTGGCGGTTGCGCATCAGGCCGGCACAGAGGCCATCGGCTCGTCCACCGCCCTGCCGATCGGCACGGTGCGCTGAGGGCGGCCCCGGGAGCCGGCCCCGGGGATGGAGATGGGGTGGACACTTGCACGGGCTTGATAATCCGCCTGGCGCCCCGAGCTGCGGGGCGTTTGCATTTTTTGGCCTCTCCATCGAGACATGAGCAAGAAAACCCATTCCTTCCAGGCCGAGGTGGCCCAGCTCCTGCACCTCGTCACCCACTCGCTGTACTCCAACAAGGAAATCTTCCTGCGCGAGCTGATCTCCAACGCCTCCGACGCCTGCGACAAGCTGCGCTTCGAGGCGCTGGACGCGCCGGCGCTGTACGAAGACGCGCCGACGCCCGAAGTGCGCGTGGCCTTCGACAAGCGGGCCAGGACGCTCACCATCTCCGACAACGGCATCGGCCTGAGCCGGCAGGAGGCGATCGAGCACCTGGGCACCATCGCCAAGAGCGGCACGCGCGAGTTCATGGGCCGGCTGACGGGCGACCAGAAGGCGGACGCCCAGCTCATCGGCCAGTTCGGCGTGGGCTTCTACTCGGGCTTCATCGTGGCCGACCGCATCACCGTCGAGTCGCGCCGCGCCGGCCTGCCGCCGGAGGAAGGCGTGCGCTGGAGCAGCACCGGCACGGGCGACTTCGAGGTCGAGGCGATCACCCGCGCGCAGCGCGGCACCAGCGTGATCCTGCACCTGCGCGAGGACGCCGAGGAATTCCTCAACGGCTGGAAGCTCAAGCAGGTCATCGGCAAGTACTCCGACCACATCTCGCTGCCCATCCTGATGGAGAAGGAGGAATGGAAGGAAGGCGAGGACGGCAAGGGCGGCGAGATGGCGCCCACCGGCGAGTGGGAGGCCGTCAACCAGGCCAGCGCCCTCTGGACGCGTCCGAAGAAGGACCTCACCGATGAACAGTACGTCGAGTTCTACAAGTCGATCAGCCACGACGCCGAGGCGCCGCTGGCCTGGAGCCACAACCGCGTGGAGGGCAGCACCGAGTACACGCAGCTGCTGTACATCCCGGCCAAGGCGCCCTTCGACCTGTTCAACCGCGACCACAAGGGCGGCGTGAAGCTGTACGTCAAGCGCGTCTTCATCATGGACGAGGCCGAGGCGCTGCTGCCCTCGTACCTGCGCTTCGTGCGCGGCGTGATCGACTCGGCCGACCTGCCGCTGAACGTCAGCCGCGAGCTGCTGCAGGAAAGCCGCGACGTGAAGGCGATCCGCGAGGGCAGCACGAAGCGCGTGCTGTCGATGCTGGAGGACCTGGCGAAGAAGGCCGCGCCGCCCGCCGACGGCGTGACCGACGTGACCGACAAGAAGGAAGGCGGGGACCCGGCCGCCGACGACAGCGGCAAGTACGCCCGCTTCTACGCCGAGTTCGGCGCCGTGCTCAAGGAAGGCCTGGGCGAGGACTTCGCCAACCGCGACCGCATCGCGAAGCTGCTGCGCTTCGCCTCGACCGCCGGCGACGCGGCGAACGTGTCCTTCGCCGACTACAAGGCGCGCATGAAGGAGGGCCAGGAGGCGATCTACTACATCACCGCCGACACGCTGGCCGCCGCCAGGAACAGCCCGCAGCTGGAAGTCTTCCGCAAGAAGGGCATCGAGGTGCTGCTGATGACCGACCGCGTGGACGAGTGGGCGCTGAACTACCTCACCGAGTTCGACGGCACGCCGCTGCAGAGCGTGGCCAAGGGCGCGGTGGACCTGGGCAAGCTGCAGGACGAGGCCGAGAAGAAAGCCGCCGAGGAAGCGGCCGAGTCCTTCAAGCCGGTGCTGGAGAAACTCAAGGAAGCGCTCAAGGACAAGGCCGAGGACGTGCGCGTGACCACCCGCCTGGTGGACTCGCCCGCCTGCCTGGTGGTGCAGGACCACGGCATGTCGATGCAGCTGGCGCGCATGCTCAGGCAGGCCGGCCAGAAAGCACCGGAGGTCAAGCCGGTGCTGGAGGTCAACGCCGGCCACCCGCTGGTAAAGAAGCTGGAGTCCGACCCGCCCCACTTCGACGACCTGGCGAACATCCTGTTCGACCAGGCGCTGCTGGCCGAGGGCGGACTGCCGGAGGACCCGGCCGCCTACGTGCGGCGGGTCAACGCGCTGCTGGTCTGATCAGCCTTGCGCGGCGCGGCGGCACAGGTGCACGTGCCATGCAGCCAGCGCCGCCGCAGCCGCCGCGCCCCACCAGTAGTCCAGCGGCAGCCCGAACAGCCAGCGCGGATGCCAGAAGGCATGCACCGGGTCCATCCGGGCCAGGCCGAAGGCCGGGTTGACGAGGAACCACAGCAGGTCCTCCGCCACCCAGAAGGCGGCCAGGCCGCCAAGGGCCAGCACCACGTCCCTTCCACGCCAGCGGCCCTGGAAGGCCAGCGGCAGCAAGAACGCCAGCGCCATGAAGCTGAACACCCAGGCGTGGTAGCCGGTCATGGCGCGGCCGCCCCAGAACAGGTCCAGCAGCCAGTGCTTCTCGATGCGCCAGGTGGGCAGCGAAGTGGCCCAGCCGGCACCGCCCTCGATCTGGATCTCCGCGTTGGCGAAGAAGAAGGCCATCGTCAGCACCCAGGCGTAGTAGACGGCGACGCGGCGCCAGGGCGAGCGGGGGCGCGTCAAGGCGCCGTCTCCGGCGACGCGTCCGGCGCGGGGCCGAGCACCCGCTCCAGCACCTGCCGCGCCGCCTTCGGGCGCCCCAGCGCGCGGCTCCTCGCGGCCATGGCCTGCAGCAGCGCGGGCGCGGCCATCAGGCGCGCCAGCTTGTAGTCCAGGCCGATGGCGTCCCAGGCCAGCCAGGCGGCGCCCTCTTCCATCAGGTGGGCGGCGTTGTGCTCCTCCTGGCCGGGGATGGGCGAGGCCAGCAGCATGGGACGGCCCAGCGCCAGGCATTCGGAGACGGTGAGCCCGCCGGGCTTGGTGACCACCAGGTCGGCCGCGGCCATCAGGCGGTGCATCGCGTCGGTGAAGCCGATGGCGCGCAGGCGCTGCGGGTGCTCGCGTTCCAGCGCCTGCAGCGCGGCGTGCGCCCGCGCGTTGCGGCCGGCGACGGCGACGAGTTGGAAGTCGAGCCCTTCGAGCGCCAGGGCGCGGCGGGCCATGCTGGGCAGGTCGCCGGTGCCGGCGCCGCCGGATGCCATCAGCAGCACGCGCCGGGCCGGGTCCAGCCCCAGCGCGCTCGCGCAGGCGGTGCGGTCCAGCGCGGGATCGTCCGGCGCGGCGAAAGCCGGCATCACGGGAATGCCGGTGACGTGGACGCGGCCCGCCGGCAGCCCGCGCGCGCGCATGCGGAAGGCGACCTCCTCGTTGGCGGCGAAGTAGCCCGCCATGCCCGGCACGATCCACATGTTGTGCAGGTCGTAGTCCGTCGCCTGCAGCCACACCGGGCCGCCGATGCGCCCGCGGGCCTGTTCGCGCATCAGCAGCTCGGCCGGCAGGAAGTGCGTGCAGACGATCGCGTCGGGCCGCTGGCGCCGGATCTCGCGCAGCAGCGCCGTGGCGCTCAGGCGCTCGATGCCGCGGCGCAGCCGCTGCGAAGCGGCGGCGTGCGGCGTGGCGTCGGCCTTGCCGTGCAGGTAGGCCCACAGCTCGGGCGCCCGGTGGACCAGGCCCAGATAGCCGTCGGTATAGAGCTTGCGGAAGCTTGCCGCCACGTGGTCCATGGCGTCGACGTGCGTGACGGTGCAGCCGGGCCAGTGCCGCGCGGCGGTGGCGGCCAGCGCCTGGGCCGCCCGCACATGGCCGTGGCCGGCGCTGACGCTGAGAAGGAGAAGGTGGAAGGGGCGGTCGCGCATGGCATGGGGCGCCGCCGTTGCGGCGGCGCCGCGGCCATTCTCGGGCATGCTCATGTCACGAACGGGCCGCGGCAGGCGATGCGCCGCCTCCTGCGCCCGAGCGGGAATCAGCGTGACCGGCGCAGCACCTGAAGCGTCCAGCGCCGTTCCCGCGAGGACCCGTCGGCCGCCGTCATAACGATCCCGGGTTGACCCCGAGCGCCTGGGCGCAGATCAGTTCGCCGGCCGCATCCGTCCGAGTTGGAACACCGAGTTCGGCGCGTCCGGCAGCCGGGGCTTGACAGGACCGGGCAGGGGCCTCTTGACGGCGCGCTCCGGCGCGGCCTGGTGCAGGCGCACGCCCTGCGCGACCTGATCGTCGACCAGCTTCTGCAGCGTCACCGAGTCCAGGAACTCGACCACCTTCTGGCTCAGCGAGGCCCACAGCTCGGGCGCACCGCAGCGCTGCGGATCGTCCGGCTCCGCCGCGGCGGCCGGGGCTCCGGTGGACACCAGCGCATCCACGGCGTAAAGGATGTCGGCCACCGTGATGCCCGCCGCCGGGCGCGCCAGCGAATAGCCGCCCCCCGGCCCGCGCGTGGACGCGACCAGCCCGTGCTGGCGCAGTTGCGCGAACATCTGCTCCAGGTAGGACAGCGAGATGTTCTGGCGGCGGCTGAGCACCGCCAGAGACAGCGGCCCCGCGTGGCGGTGCAGCGCCACGTCGATCATCGCCGCGACGGCCTGACGGCCCTTGGTGCTCAGACGCATGGAGTCTCCTTCTGCCGCAGCGCGGCGCAGGGGGGTGGAAGTGGGCAGGATGCCGCCGATGGACACCGCCCATCGAATGTAGGTTCCCAGACCCTTCGGGAAAAGTCGTTTTTTATGCACCATCATTTCGCAAATAACTGATGATGAGCCATGAACTACAAGCACCTGCACTACTTCTGGGCAGCCGCCAAGGCGGGCGGCATCGTCAAGGCGGGGGCGCAGCTGCATGTGACGCCGCAAACGCTCTCGGCCCAGATCAAGCTGCTGGAGGAGGCGCTCGGCTGCCGGCTGCTGCGCCGCACGGGCCGCCATTCGGAGTTGACGCCGGAGGGCCGCACGGCGCTCGCCTATGCGGAGCAGATCTTCACGCTGGGCGCGGAACTGGAGGCTGCCGTCGGCCAGCGGCGCGATGCGCAGCGCGCGCTCAGCCTGCGCGTCGGCATTGCGGATGCGGTGCCCAAGCCGATCGCGTACCGCCTTCTCGAACCGGCCCTGGCGCTGGAGGAGCCGGTGCGCCTGATCTGCCACGAGGGCTCTTTCCGCGACTTGCTGGGCCAGTTGTCGGTGCAGCGGCTCGACCTGGTCATCGCCACCGAGTCGATGGGCCGGCAAACCGGCGTCAAGGCGTTCAGCCACGCGCTGGGGGCCACGGGCATGCTGTTCTTCGCCCGGCCGTCGCTGCTGCGGGAGATCGGCACCGACTTTCCCGCCTGCCTCGAGGGCGCTCCCATGCTCATGCCCGGCGCCTCGTCGGCGATGCGCCAGCGGCTGGATCTGTGGCTCGCCGAGCGCGGGCTGCGCCCGCGGCCCATCGGCGAGTTCGACGACGCCGCCCTGCTCAAGGCCTTCGGCGGCGAGGGCCGCGGCGTGTTCATGTCGCCGGCCGTGCTGGAAGAAGAAACCTGCGCCCAATATGGCGTGCAGGCCTTCGGCCGGGCGGACGAACTGATCGAGGAGTTCTTCGCCATCTCGGTGGAGCGGCGCATCACCCATCCCTGCGTGGCCGCCATCAGCCGCGCAGCGCGAGGGCACTTCCTGAAGACGTGAAAGGAGCGTCTGCGTCGCGCGGACGGACAAAAGAGGCATGGGGAAAAGCGGGATCCGCATCCGGCCGGCCTCGTCGCAACGGGCCCGGGCTCAAGCCTGCGGGCCCGCCGGATCAGCCCCGGTCCGATCGAGCGCTCGACGACGCGCAGCGCCCGGTTCGGCCAACACTTGGAATAATTCACAGAATGAAAACAATTCTCATTATTCATATACAATTTGCGACGTTTTCATTGTTCAAGGAGTTGGAATCGTGGGAATCGTGCATTCGTATCAACGGCAGGCGGGGCGGTTTCCGATCTGCCAGGTGGCCTTGGCAGTGAGCCTGGTGGCTTCAAGTGTTGCCAGGGCGCAGGAGACCGACGAATCAACCAACTCCAACCTGCCGACCGTGACGGTGCAGGACACGGCCGCCGACACCAGCATTCAGCATCTGAATGCGCAGGTTCAGGCCGGTGCGCTGGGCCAGCGCAGCCAGACCGACACGCCTTTTTCGAGCGCGGTGGTCACCGCCGCCGACATCGAGTCGCGCCAGGTGACCAAGCTGGGGGACCTTTTCTCCACCGATGCCTCGGTGGTCGACAACAGTTCGGCCAACAGTGCCTGGGCCAGTTATCTGATCGTGCGCGGTCTGGCGCTGGACTGGCAGAACAGCTACCGCATCGACGGCAACCCCTTCCTGAGCTATGCGACCGTGCTGCCCTATGAGCACTTCGAGCAGGTGGAACTGCTCAAGGGGGCATCGGGCTTCATGTACGGCTTCGGCTCTCCCGGCGGGCTGGTCAACTACGTGACCAAGAAGCCGACGGACAAACCGGTGCGGTCGGTGACCTTCGGCTACGGCTCCCGCGGCGTGGGCCTGCTGCATGCGGACCTGGGGGGGCGGGCCGGCGCGAACGGCATACTGGGCTGGCGACTCAACGTCACGCGCGAAGCCGGAAAAACCTACAACCAGGGCTCCCTGCGGCGCTCGTCGCTGTCGCTGGCGCTGGACGCGCGGCTGGCGCCGGGGTTGACCTGGGACTTCCAGACCCTGATCCAGGATCGCAAGACCGAGGGCCAGGAGCCCACCTTCTACACCGGTCTGCTGTCGTCCGGCTCCCTGCCTTCGCCCGTGCGCAACACCAAGAACCTGGTGCATTCCGGCACCTATGTCGACAACCACTTCCGCTACTACGCCACCGGCCTGAAGTACGACCTCGCACCGGACTGGACCGCCCGCCTGAGCTACAGCCACAGCAGTACGCACACACGCCGCAACGAATCGGTGCTGATGCCCACCGACAGCCAGGGCAACTACGTCGACTACGCGTCCGACTACGCCGAGGCCTACCAGTACAACCAGCTGCAGGCCATGGTGGAGGGCAAACTGCGAACCGGCGGCGTGGAGCATGCCCTCGTGCTGGGCGCCTCCTGGGACAAGCACACGAACGACTACAGCGGCGATGGCGTCTACAGCTACATCGGCACCGGGTCGCTCTGGCAGCCCAACACCAACGCCTATTTCAGCAGCAGTTCGCTGCACATGTACCGCGCGTCGGAGATCACGCAGAAGGCGCTGTTCGCCAGCGACACGCTCAAGCTGTCGGACCGCTGGTCCGCGCTCGTGGGGCTGCGCTCCGTCAACTACGCGCAGACCGGGTTCAGCACGACCGGCGTCGTGTCCTCCAGCTACAGCAAGAAGGGCGTGCTGACCCCGACACTGGCGCTGATGTACCGGCTGCAGCCGCAGACGATGCTCTACGGCAGCTATGTCGAGTCGCTGGAGCCCGGCTCGACCGTGGGCAACACCTATGCCAACCGGGGCGCCCTTCTGGACCCGCTCAAGAGCCGGCAGTACGAGATCGGCGCCAAGACGCAGCGCGAGGACTGGAGTGCGACGGCCGCCTTGTTCCGCATCGAGAAAAAGACGGAATACGCCAACAGCGCCAACGTGCTGGTGCAGGACGGCGAGGAGCTCTACCAGGGCCTGGAGCTCAGCGCCTCCACCCGCCTGTCGCGGCAGTGGGATCTGGGCGGCAGCCTGCAGCTGCTCGACTCCGAATACCGCAAGGGCAGCAGCTACGCCGGCAACCGGGTGGCAGGCGCCCCGCGCGCGACGGTCGCCGCCCAGCTCGGCTATGCCGTGCCCGCGGTGCCCGGCCTGCGGCTTCGCGCGGGAGTCAAGTACACCGGGCGCGCCATGCTGCGCCCGGCCAACGACATCACCGTCCCCGGCTACGCCCTGCTCGACCTCGGCGCAACCTACGACACCCGCCTGTTCGGCTACGACACCACGTTCCGGCTGGCCGTCAACAACGCCACCGACAAGCGCTACTGGCTGTTCCAGTACGCCAACTACGTGAAGGCCGGCGATCCGCGCACCTTCAGCCTCAACGCGACCGTCCGCTTCTGAACGCGCCCGGACCGCTTCCCCCGGGAGGGGCGAGAAACCCTCGGAAGCGGTCCGGCTGTTTTTCTTGAAAGCGCCGCTGCTTCCCGCGGGCGGCGGTGCTCATTCCACCGTCACGCTCTTGGCCAGGTTGCGCGGCTTGTCCACGTCGGTGCCGCGCGCGCCGGCGGTGTGATAGGCCAGCAGCTGCAGCGGCACCACGTGCAGCAGCGGCGACAGCAGGCCGTAGTGCTCGGGCATGCGGATGACGTGCATGCCCTCGCCGCTCTCGATGCGGGTGTCGGCGTCGGCCAGCACGTAGAGCACGCCGCCGCGGGCGCGCACCTCCTGCAGGTTGCTCTTGAGCTTCTCCAGCAGCGCGTCGTTGGGCGCCACGGCCACCACCGGCATCTCGGCCGTCACCAGCGCCAGCGGGCCGTGCTTGAGTTCGCCGGCGGCGTAGGCCTCGGCGTGGATGTAGGTCACTTCCTTGAGCTTGAGCGCGCCTTCCAGCGCGATCGGGTAGTGCAAGCCGCGACCGAGGAAGAGCGCGTTCTCCTTGCGTGCGAACTGCTCGGCCCAGCCGATGACCTGCGGCTCCAGCGCCAGCACCTTCTGCAGCGCCACGGGCAGGTGGCGCATCTCCTGCAGCCAGCGCGCCTCGCCGGCTTCCGGCAGCCGCCCCTTGGCCTGCGCCAGCGCCAGCGTGAGCAGGAACAGGCCCGCCAGCTGCGTGGTGAAGGCCTTGGTGGAGGCGACGCCGATCTCGACCCCGGCGCGGGTGATGTAGGCCAGCTTGCACTCGCGCACCATCGCGCTGGTGGCGACGTTGCAGATGGTCAGCGTCTCGTGCATGCCCAGCGACTGCGCATGGCGCAGCGCGGCCAGCGTGTCGGCCGTCTCGCCCGACTGGCTGATGGTGACCACCAGCGTCCTCGGGTCGGGCACCGAATCGCGGTAGCGGTACTCGCTGGCGATCTCCACCTGCGCCGGGATCCCCGCCACGCCCTCCAGCCAGTACTTGGCGGCGCAGCCGCTGTAGTAGCTGGTGCCGCAGGCCAGGATGAGCACCTTGTCGATGGCCTGGAACACACGGTGCGCGCTGGCGCCGGTGCGCCCGTCCCGGCCGATGCCGTCGAACAGCTCGGGCACGATGCCCTCCACGCCTTCCAGCGTGTCGGCGATGGCGCGCGGCTGCTCGAAGATCTCCTTCTGCATGTAGTGGCGGTACGGGCCCAGCTCGGCCGCGCCGCTGTGGGCCTGCACGGTGCGCACCGGGCGCTCGGCCGGCCGGCCGTCGCGGCCGGCGATCCAGTGGCGGCCGGGCTGCACGTCCACCACGTCGCCTTCTTCCAGGTAGACGATCCGGTCCGTCACGCCGGCCAGCGCCATCGCGTCGCTGGCGAGGAAGTTCTCGCCCTGCCCCACCCCCAGCACCAGCGGGGAGCCGGCGCGCGCGCCGACCACGCGGTGCGGCTCGTCGCGGCAGACCACGGCGATGGCGTAGGCGCCGTGCAGCTGCGCGACCGCCGCCTTCACCGCCTCGAACAGGTCGCCCTCGTAGAGGCTGTCGACCAGGTGGGCGATGACCTCGGTGTCGGTCTGGCTGGTGAACCGGTAGCCCCGCGCCTGCAGGGCGGCGCGCAGCGCCTCGTGGTTCTCGATGATGCCGTTGTGCACCAGCGCCACCCGTGCCGGACGGGCCTGCTCGGCGTCGGCGCCGGTGCCGTGGCTGAAGTGCGGATGCGCGTTGTGCACCGCCGGCGCGCCGTGCGTGGCCCAGCGCGTGTGGGCGATGCCGGTCCGGCCCTGCACGCGGTCGGCCTGCACCTGCGCCATGAGGTCGGCCACGCGGGAGGTGGTGCGGGTGCGCGCCAGGCCCGGCCCGCCGAGCACGGCGAGGCCGCAGGAGTCATAGCCCCGGTATTCGAGCCGCGACAGGCCCCGGACCAGGATGGGAACGATGTCCCGATGGGATGCCGCGCCGACGATGCCGCACATGCTGGGTCTCCGGTGGAAGCTGGACGTGGGCGGATGCTAGGACTTTCAAAGAGGAATGTTTTTTCAAAATCTCCAGATTTTCAGAATAATCAATCGCACCATTGATGTAGTGGATTTTTATTCCAATTACATTATATTGATGGAAGAAATTTCCCTTGACGCCACGGACTGGCGCCTGCTCGACGCGCTCCAGCGCGACGCCTCGCGCACCAACCAGCAGCTGGCGTCCGACCTGCACCTGTCGCCGCCCACCTGCCTGCGCCGGGTGCAGCGGCTGCGCCGGGCGGGCCTGATCGAGCGGGAGGTGGCGCTGCTCGCCGCCGACCGGCTGGCCGCCGTGCTGACGGCCGTGGTGGAGGTCTCCCTGGACCGGCAGGACGCCGGCGCGCTCGACGCGTTCGAGGCCCGCGTGATCGCCGACGAGGCGGTGCAGCAGTGCTGGCGCGTCTCGCCGGGGCCGGACTTCGTGCTGGTCGTCGCCGCGCCCGACATGCCGGCCTACCACGCGCTGGCCCAGCGCCTGTTCACCAGCGATGCCAACGTGCGCAACGTCAAGGCCTTCTTCAGCGTCAGGCGGGCCAAGTTCGAGCCGCGCCTGCCGCTGCCGGCGCAGCGCTGAGAGAGAAAAAGGAAGACTCAGCCCTTCGGCGCCTTCTTCGGCCGCTGCCAGTTGGCAAAGCTGAGCTGCCGCGCCCGCGCCACGGTGAGCGCGCCGGGCTCGGTGCTCTTGCCGATGGTGGAACCGCCGCCGATGGTGCCGCCCGCGCCGAGGGTCACCGGCGCCACCAGCACGCAGTTGCTGCCCACGTGCACGTCGGCCTCGATCACCGTGCGGTGCTTGTTGGCGCCGTCGTAGTTGGCGGTGATGCTGCCGGCGCCGTAGTTCACCCGCTCGCCCACCGTCGCGTCGCCCAGGTAGGCCAGGTGGTTGGCCTTGGCGCCGGCGGCCAGCGTCGAGTTCTTCACCTCGACGAAGTTGCCGATGTGGACCTCGGCGCCGAGCTGCGCGCCGGGCCGCAGCCGTGCATAGGGTCCGACCAGCGCGCCGGGGCCGACCACCACGCCTTCCCTGCCGCCCTCGATGTGGGTGAAGGGGTGGATCACCGCGCCGGCCTCGATGCGGGCGTTGGCGACGACGCAGTGCGCGCCGATGCGCACGCCCTCGCCCAGTTCCACACGGCCCTCGAAGAGGCAGTTGACATCGATCTCCACGTCCTGCGCGCACGTCAGTTCGCCGCGCAGGTCGAAGCGCGCCGGGTCGGCCAGGCGCACGCCGGCCTCCATCAGCCGCTCGGCCTGGCGGCGCTGCCAGGCGCGTTCCAGCGCGGCCAGCTGCGCCGGGCTGTTGACGCCGGCCACCTGCAGTTCGTCCGCCGTGCGCTGGGCGATGACGGGCGTGCCCTCGTCCACCGCCAGCTTCACCACGTCGGGCAGGTAATACTCGCCCTGCGCGTTGTCGTTGGTGAGCCGGCCCAGCCAGCGCTTGAGCGCGGCGGCGGGCGCGGCCAGCACGCCGCTGTAGACCTCGCGCACGGCGCGCTGGGCCCCGGTGGCGTCCTTGTGCTCGACGATGCCCTGCACGCTGCCGTCGGCGGCGCGCAGCACGCGGCCGTAGCCGGTCGGGTCGGGCAGATCGATGGTCAAAAGCGCCAGGCGCTCGCCGCCGCTGGCCTGCACCAGCGCGCGCAGCGTGTCGGCGGCGATGAGGGGCACGTCGCCGGAGAGGATGAGCACGATGCCGTCGTCCTGCAGCCGCGGCGCGGCCTGCTGCACGGCATGGCCCGTGCCCAGCTGCGGCGACTGGCGCACGAAGGCCAGCGGCGCCTGCGGCGCGAGTTGCCGCAGGCCGGCCTCCACCTCGCCGGCGCCATGGCCGGTCACCACCACCAGCGAGCGCGCGCCCAGGCCCGCGGCGGTGTCCGCCACGTGGCCGATCAGCGGCCGGCCGGCCAGGCGGTGCAGCACCTTGGGCAGCCGGCTCTTCATGCGCGTGCCCTTGCCGGCGGCCATGACGACGACATCGACGGGCGGGGTGTTCTGCAGGGACATGCTCACGGAGGGGACGGCCGGGCGACAGTGCCGGGCCGGGATTATCGGCGGCGGATCGCTCAGACTTTTTCGAGGATCAGCGCGATGCCCTGCCCCACGCCGATGCACATGGTGCACAGCGCGTAGCGGCCGCCGCCGCTGTGCAGCTGGTTCACCGCCGTGGCCGCCAGCCGCGCGCCGCTGGCGCCCAGCGGATGGCCCAGCGCGATGGCGCCGCCGTTGATGTTCACGCGCGGGTCGTCGTCCGCCAGGCCCAGCAGGCGCAGCACCGCCAGGCCCTGCGCGGCAAAGGCCTCGTTCAGCTCGATCACGTCGATCTGGTCGAGCTTCAGGCCCGTGAGCGCGAGCACCTTCCCGGTGGCCGGCGCCGGGCCGATGCCCATGATGCGCGGCGCCACCCCGGCGGTGGCCATGCCCACGATGCGCGCCCGAGGCGTGAGGCCGTTCTTCACCGCTGCCTGCTCCCCGGCGATCAGCAGCGCGCAGGCACCGTCGTTCACGCCGCTGGCGTTGCCGGCCGTCACCGTGCCGTCGGGCCGCACCACGCCCTTGAGCTTGGCCAGCGCCTCCAGGCCGGTGTCGCGCGGGTGCTCGTCCTTGTTCACGACCAGCGGGTCGCCCTTCTTCTGCGGGAGGGTCACCGGCACGATCTCGGCGTCGAAGAAGCCGCGCTTCTGAGCCGCCACGGCGCGCTGCTGGCTGGCCAGGGCCATGCGGTCCTGCGCCTCGCGCTCGATCCTGTAGTCGGTGGCCACGTTCTCCGCCGTCTCGGGCATCGAGTCGACGCCGTACTGCGCCTTCATCAGCCTGTTGACGAAGCGCCAGCCGATGGTGGTGTCGTAGACCGCGTTGGCGCGGCTGAAGGCGCTCTCGGCCTTGGGCATGACGAAGGGCGCGCGGCTCATGCTCTCGACGCCGCCGGCGATCATGAGCTGCGCCTCGCCGGCCTTGATGGCGCGCGCGGCGGTGCCCACAGCGTCCAATCCCGAGCCGCACAGGCGGTTGACGGTGGCGCCGGGCACCTCGATCGGCAGGCCGGCCAGCAGCGCGGCCATGCGCGCGACGTTGCGGTTGTCCTCGCCGGCCTGGTTGGCGCAGCCGTAGATCACGTCGGTGACGGCCTGCCAGTCCACCTCCTTGTTGCGTTCGATCAGCGCCCTGATCGGGAGGGCGCCCAGGTCGTCGGCGCGCACGCCGGAAAGCGCGCCGCCGTAGCGGCCGAAGGGCGTGCGGATGGCATCGCAGATGAAGGCATCGAGGACGGTCATGAGGTCTCCTTGGAAGGTGGCAAATGTCAGGCGCTGACCGGCAGGCCCACCAGGCGCTCCAGTTCGGCGCGCCCCAGCCCGTCCACGGTGTCGATCAGCTTCAGCCCCCGCGCCGTGCACTCGAAGGTGCCCAGGTCGGTGTACACCCGCCTGACGCAGCCCAGCCCCGTGAGCGGATAGGTGCAGCGCTCGACCAGCTTGCTCCGGCCCTGCCGGGTCAGCAGGTCCATCATCACCCAGGTCTGCTTCGCGCCGGTGGCCAGGTCCATCGCGCCGCCCACGGCGGGGATGGCACCCGCCTCGCCGGTGCTCCAGTTCGCCAGGTCGCCCGTCGCGCTCACCTGGAAGGCGCCCAGCACGCAGATGTCGATGTGGCCGCCGCGCATCATCGCGAAGCTGTCGGCATGGTGGAAGTACGCGCCGCCGGGCAGCAGCGTCACCGGCTGCTTGCCGGCGTTGATCAGGTCGTAGTCTTCCCGGCCCGCGGCCGGCGCCGGGCCCATGCCCAGGAGGCCGTTCTCGCTGTGCAGGATGACCTCGCGCCCGGGCGGCAGGTGGTTGGCCACCAGGGTGGGCTGGCCGATGCCCAGGTTGACCACGGCGCCGTCGAAGATGTCCTGCGCCACGCGCGCGGCCAGTTGGTCCTTGCTCCTGCGCTGATAGCTCATGCCGCCTCCTTGAAGCCGCCGGCCTGGGTGGCGCTGCGCGCGATCTTCACGACCTTGCTCACGAAGATGCCGGGGGTGACGATGGCCTCCGGGTCCAGCGTGCCCAGCTCGGCGATCTCGTGCACGCTGGCCACGGTCTTCTTCGCGGCCATCGCCATCACGGGGCCGAAGTTGCGCGCGGCCTTGCGGTAGGTGAGGTTGCCCCAGCGGTCGCCGCGCTCGGCCTTGATCAGGGCCAGGTCGCCGTGGAGGGGGTATTCCAGTACGTAGGGCCTGCCGTCGATGACCCGGGTCTCGCGGTCGCCGGCCAGCGCGGTGCCGTAGCCGGTGGGGCAGAAGAAGGCGCCGATGCCGGCGCCGGCGGCGCGGATGCGCTCGGCCAGGTTGCCCTGGGGCACCAGTTCCAGTTCCACCTTGCCGGCGCGGTACAGGCCGTCGAAGACCTGGCTGTCGGCCTGACGCGGGAAGCTGCAGATGATCTTGCGCACGCGCCCGGCGGCCAGCAGCGCGGCCAGGCCGGTGTCGCCGTTGCCGGCGTTGTTGTTGACCACCGTGAGGTCGCGCGCGCCCTGCGCGATCAGGCCGTCGATCAGTTCGCCCGGGATGCCGGCGGTGCCGAAGCCGCCGATCAGCACCGTGGCCCCATCGGGCGTGCCGGCCAGCGCATCGGCCACCGAGGGCGCGATCTTGTCGATCATGGTTGCGGGTCTCGTCTCGCCATCAGAGGCAGGGTGTCCGATTCTGCACCTTGCCCCACACGCGCGCAGCCCGTGGGCGACAGGGCCTCAACCGCCCGGCGAGCAGGCCCGCACCACCACCTTGCAGGGCTCGGTGGGCAGGTGGTCGTCGCACTGCCGGGCGGCGGCGCGCGCGGCCTCGGCAGCGGCCGGCGCGGTCGCCGCGCCCCACTCGCCGTAGTTGCCCTGGGCCAGCG
>JASGDG010000116.1:0-6808 GCA_047607325.1 Xenophilus sp.
CGACGCCGGCGACGGCATCGCCGCCATCGCCGGCGTGGCCAGCCCGCTGCGCCTGGCGGCCACGCCGCCCGTGCTGCGCCGCGCGCCGCCGGCGCTGGGGCAGCACACCGGCGAGGTGCTGGCCGAACTGGGTCTGGCGCCCGGCGAGATCGAGGCGCTGCGGCGCGGCGGGGTGGTGTGAGAAGGTCCTGTCGCAATGCGCCGATGGCCCCTGGCATGGGATTCAGCCCAGTGCCGTGGCCGCCGGTGATTGCCAGCCCGGCTCAATCATGAATCAAGCTCAGTTTTTGCCACCGGATTTTTCAACAGTACGTTCAATTCGTTCTGGAAGTTTTTCATGACCTTCCTGATCGTCCCCAAGAAATCTTCGGGGACATCCGCGACCCTGTACACCATTGCCAGCTCGTACGGGATGGGTGTGCCTTCTCCCATTGGATGTACAAGGCGCAAGCCACGGGGAAGCGACGCTCCGAGATGAAGGCTCGGCATGAATGCGATCCCAATCCCGCCCGCGACCAACCCAGCGGTTGTATACATGAGGCGAGCATGCTGGGCTACGCGAGGGCTAAAACCCGCTGCCGCGCACGCTTGGAGCATGAGGGAGTGCATTCCCGGACCATGGTGGGAGGGAAATGCCACCCAAGGATCACCGGCGAACTCGACTAACTGGGCTCGTTGCCGCTTGGCAAGCCTATGTGACTCCGGCACGGCCAGCAGCATATGCCCGTGCAATACAGGCTCGACAGTCATTTCAGCAGATACGTCGCCGATAGGGAGAATGAGCAGCCCGAGATCAAGCCTATCCTCCCGCAGGGCGACCAGCTGATCTGCTGTTGTCGCTTCCTCCAGATGAAAGTCGACATCGGGACGCTGCTGCTTGTAGCCAAGCAGGACTTGCGGCAGCAGCCGAGGGATAACGCTATCCACAAACCCGATGCGCAGTGTTCTGGCTCTCCCCAAGCTCGCTTGCCGCGCGGCTTGTACGGCTCGATCAGCCTGCTCCAAGGACCGGCGTGCTTCGAGCAGAAAAGCACTACCTGCATCGGTTAGACGATGAATTCGATTTGCTCGCTCGAGCAGCACCACTCCTATTTCTTCTTCGAGCTTCTTGATTGCAGTGGTCAATGGCGGCTGGGCCATGTGCAGGCGTGCTGCTGCGCGCCTGAAGCTCAACTCTTCAGCGACAGCAATGAATTGTCGGAACTGTCGGAGGTCTGGCATGTGATACATGCAATGTATCGTATATTCATGACATTCATATTTTACATATGCCTCGCGTGGGTGGAAGATCGCTCCAGCCGGGCGCAATCGGCTCCCGCCGTCAACTCATGAGGTCTGCAATGCCGAACGAAACGAATGTGGAGAGAACCGCCATCGTTACAGGTGGCTCAAGTGGCATAGGTTTGGCCATCGCCAGGCGTCTACAGTCCAACGGATACCGTGTGGGCTTGGTCGCACGTGATGGAGAGCGGCTCCAGAAAGCGGCCTCGACCCTTGGCGAAAGCTGCGTCTGGCACGCCGCCGATCTGGGCGCGCGGGCAGGAGCCGAAAACGCCATCAATGATCTGTCAATCAGGCTGGGTCGTGTGGACGTTCTGGTGAATGCGGCAGGCTCGACGCTCCCCGTTTCGGCTGACAGCCCCTTGTCACAGGCAGAGATCGATTGGGATTCGGTCATTCATGCGAATCTCAAAAGCACCTTTCTCGCCACCATGGTCGCGATACCTCATCTGCGAACCCCAAATGGAAGAATCGTCAACATAGGCTCGATTGCCGGACTGTCTGGCAGCCGGCGTCCGGGAGGCTTGGCTTATGCCGCAGCAAAAGCCGGCGTACAGGGATTCACAGCCAGTCTCTCACGCGAGCTTGCTTCCCGTGGCATTACCGTTAACACAGTCACCCCCGGGCTCATCTCGGAAACTGGTTTTTTTGGCGCTTCCGGGATTCCCCCCGAGCGTATGGCTGCAATAGTCGGTGAAATTCCGGTGGGGCGCCCAGGAGTTCCAGAGGACGTTGCTGCGGCAGTCGCATGGCTGGCAAGCCCGGATGCTTCATTCGTCACCGGCGCAAACATTCCCGTGAATGGCGGCTGGCGGATAAATTAAGCCAGCGGAAAAATACAAACCATATTGCGAGAGGGTCAGCAGCAGGATTTCGTCATCTTCGCTGTTTCCTTGAGGTGGCCGAAGAACTCCATTTCACCCGAGCCGAACAATCGCGGATGTCGCGGGCGATCAAACAGGCGCCACGCGATGCTCGGTGATGGCTTGGGTTTCATGCCTGGTGCCGTGGCGCGGCCATCGTACAGCGGCCAGGGCGGCAGATCGACGCGACGGTGTGCAGCGGTGGGGTGTCCCGGGCGACTGGACGGCAGGCTCGAGCCAATTATTGACTGATTGGTAAAATATTGGTTCAATCCTGCCCATGACTTGCGTGGAAAGGCAGCAGCCATGAGCGGAAGACCGAAGGAATACGACGACACCGCCGTCGTCGACGCCGCGATGGATGTTTTCTGGACGAACGGTTACGAAGCCAGTTCGACGCAGGCACTGTGTGAGCGCACGGGCCTGGGCCGCGGCAGCCTCTACCATGCCTTTGGCAGTAAACAGAAGCTCTATGAACAGGCTCTGCGCCGCTATCAGGAGTTGGGCATTCAGGCGCAGACGGCAATTCTCAACGGTCCGGGCTCCATCAAGGAACGCTTGCGCGGCCTGCTGGACTGGGGTGTGAGCGCCAACCTGGAGAAACCGGATCGCGGTTGCATGGCCCAGTTCTCGGTGCTGGAAAGAGCTTGCAAAGACCCTGTCGTGGCCGAGATCAACCGGATCTACATCACGCGGCTGGAGGCCGCTCTGTGTCATCTGATGGCTGTAGGGCAGCGCAATGGCGAACTGGACACGCGAAGACCCGCACTGGAGATGGCCCGCGCCTTCCTGGCGGGCTACTACGGCCTGCGCATACTGGGGCGGACACTGCCAGAACGCGCGTATCTGAACGATGTGATCGAGGGCGTCATGGCCAGGCTTTGAACGACCGTCGAATGTCTCTGGGCCGTTGGGCCTTTTTTCTGGGTCTATTTTTACTGATCAGTCAACTATGAAGCCATCCATGCCCATCGTGATCCATGTGCTGTGCCTGACCACCTTCATCCTCGGAACATCCGAATTCATGGTGGCCGGCATGATGCCCTCGCTGACCCGGGCGTTGGACGTATCCGTCGAACAAGTCGGCCATCTGATTTCGCTCTACGCCGCCGGCATGGTTGCCGGCGGCCCGCTGCTTACCGCCTTGTTGCTCAAATGGCGCACGCCGAACAAGCAAGCGTTGCTCTGGCTGCTGGCGATCTACGCCATCGCGCAGGCGACGGCCGCATCGGTTTCGGATTACGCAGTCATCGCACTGGCTCGGATAGCCACCGGCGTAGCCGGCTCCGCCTGCTTCGGCGTCTCCGTCGCCATCGGCATGGAACTGCTGGGCACAGCATCTGGCGGACGTGCCGCCGCCACGGTGCTTGCCGGGCTGATGCTTGCGCCTGTTATCGGCCTTCCCGCCGCAACGCTGATCGACCAGCAATGGGGTTGGCGCATCAGCTTTGGGCTTGTGGTGGTATTGACGCTCCTGTGCGCGGTGCTCATCGCGTGGCTGGCACCAGCGTCCCGGCCGGGACAAGAAGCGCATCTGGACGCGGAACTGCCGGAGTTCAGCAACCGTCATTTGTGGGCGGCCTATGCCACCAGCGGTCTCATCATCGGCGCCACCTTCGCCGGCTTCAGCTATTTCGCTCCCATCCTCACGCAGATCACGGGTTTTTCCGCGTCCGCCATCCCCTGGATTCTGGGTGCCTACGGACTCGCCAATGTGGCTGGCAACATGGTCGTGGGCCGCTATGCTGATCGCCACGCGATGCCCATCATGGCAACAGGGCTGGGCGTGCTGGCCATGGCCTTCGCCGCATTCGTCATGATGGCCGAATGGCCGGCTGTCAGCGCGGCGCTGGTGGTCGTGATCGGGTTGGTGGGGCTGCCCATGAACCCCGCGATGGTGGCCCGCGTCGTCAGCACGGCGCGCCCCGGCCCACTGGTCAATACCGTGCACGTCTCGGTGATCAACATCGGCCTCGCGGCAGGAGCATGGCTGGGCGGACGGGGCATCGGGGCAGGCTACGGTTTGCTCTCGCCGCTGTGGGTGGGCGCTGCGCTTGCGGTACTGGGGCTGCTCAGCATCGCCCCTTACCTGATAAGGCGCGGTCATTCCCTGTGAAAAAGGGCCTCGCAAGAGGCCCTCGAAGCATGGATGCGCGGCGCCGGTCAGCGGCCGGTCGGCGGCGGGCCGCGGCGCTCCAGGTGGCGGAAGGTGATGCGGCCCTTGGTCAGGTCGTAGGGCGACATCTCCAGCGAGACCTTGTCGCCCAGGATGATGCGGATGTGGTTCTTGCGCACCTTGCCGCCGCTGTAGGCGATGACCTCGTGGCCGTTCTCCAGCGTCACGCGGTAGCGCGAATCGGGCAGCACTTCGGTGACGGCGCCCTGCATCTCGATGAGTTCTTCCTTTGCCATGTGACTGTGTCCTTCTCAGTGATCGCGGGCCCGGACGGCGGGGGCAGGCGTGTGTGGCAGGCAGGCAGTGGCGACACGCAGATGTCGTGCGGGGGGCGAAGCCGAAGATTGTAACGTGTTGGCACGATCCTTGCCATGATGGCCCGACGGCCGCGCGGCGCGTGATCGCCAACACGCTCTGACACAGCCGGCCCACCCGTGCTGCGCACAATGCACGCATGCCCCAGCCCGCCGCCGCCCGCCTCAAGATCGGCCTCTCGGCCTGCTTCTCGCACGCCGACCCGAAGCGCTCGCTGTTCACCAACAAGACGCTGCAGTACGTCGAGCAGTCCATCTGCCACTGGCTGATGTCGGCCGGCGCGATGGTGGTGATGGTGCCCTGCCCGACCGGCGACACCGCGCGCGGCGACACCGCGCTGGCCCACTACGCCGAGTGGCTGGACGGCGTGGTGATGCACGGCGGCGCCGACGTCTGGCCCGGCAGCTACGGCGAGGCGCCGCTGAAGGACGCCTGGGTCGGCGACCGCATCCGCGACCTGTACGACCTGGCGCTGGTGGAGGCTTTCGCCCAGGCCGGCAAGCCGGTGTTCGGCGTGTGCCGCGGGCTGCAGCTGATCAACGTGGCCTTCGGCGGCACGCTCTACCAGGACATCGAGGCGCAGCACGGCCACCCCGGGACGCTGCGCCACCGCGACCCGGTGGCCTACGACCAGAACTTCCACGCCATCGAGATCGTGCCCGGCTCGCGGCTGGCGAAGCTCTACCCCGAGGTGCGCACGGCGCGCGTCAACAGCATCCACCACCAGGGCATCAAGGGCCTGGCGCCGGGCTTCGAGGTGGAGGCCTGGAGCCTACCGGACCGCATCCCCGAGGCCATCCGGCGCCGGCCGGACCAGGGCGCGAGCTACATCGCCGCGACGCAGTGGCACCCCGAGTTCCACAAGTACGGCAGCACCGAGACCATCGACGACTCGCCGATCCTGAACGACTTCCTGTGGGCCTGCGCCACGGCGCGCGTGCAGCCGCGGCGCGCGCACCGAGGCATGCCGGGCCGCATCCGCGACCGCGCCTCGCGTCTTCTGCGGCAGGCGCTCTTGCGGCGATAAGCCCCGCGACGGCGCCATCCGCAGGGCGTCGGGGTCGATCCTCCGCGCGGACCGGCAGGCCGGCTCAGCGCGCGACAAATCGTTTGTATTCAAATGATTTCGATACAATCCACCCGCATGAACGATTCGAACCCGCCCCCCCGCCAGCGTTTCGGCATGCGTTTCGTGGTGCTGGCGCGCCAATGGCGGCGTGCGCTCGACACGCAGCTCGCCGCGCTGGGCCTGACGGATGCCGGCTGGCCGCCGCTGGTGTACCTGGCGCAGGCCGGCGGCCTGACGCAGCGCGAGCTGGCCGGCCGCATCGGCATCGACGGCTCCAGCCTGGTGCGCCTGCTGGACCAGCACGTGCGCGCCGGCTGGGTCGAGCGCCGCGAGGACCCGGGCGACCGCCGCGCCTGGCGGCTGCATCTCACCCGCGAAGGGCAGGGGATGGTCCGGCGCATCCGGTCGGTGCTCGACCGGGTGGAGGCGGGCATGCTGGCCGGCCTGGACGACGCGCAGCTGCAGGCCATGCTGGAGGCCTTCGATCGCATCGGCGAAGCCATCGGGGCGATGGAGGCCCGGGGATGACGCGCACCGCACCGCCGCAGTCCGCTGCATGGAAGGTCTTCCCGTGAGCGCCGCCTTCGCCCGCCTGGCGCGCCGCGGCGGCTTCGAGCCCGCGCGGCTGGCCTTCACCCTGCGCACCGCCCTGGGCGCCGGGCTGGCGCTGCTGCTGGCCGGCGCGCTGGGGCTGGGCCACCCCCCGTGGGCGGCCATGACGGTGTGGATCGCCGCCCAGCCGGTGCGCGGCCACCTGCTGGAGAAAAGCCTGTTCCGGCTGCTGGGCACGGTTCTGGGCGTGGCCTATGGCGTCGCCCTGGTGGCGCTGGGCGGCGGCGCGCCCGCGGTGGTGGTACCGGGGCTGGCGCTGTGGGTGGCCCTGTGCACGGGCGCCGGGCAGCTGCTGCGCGGCTTCGCCGGCTACGGCACGCTGCTGGCCGGCTACTCGGCGGCGATGGTCGCGCTGTTGGAGGCCGATCGGCCCGGCCACATCGCCGCGCTGGGGCTGGACCGCCTGCTGACCATCCTGGTCGGCGTGGGGGTCGCGCTCGCGGTGAGCGCGCGCTTTGCCGCGGCGGGCGGCCCCGGCGCCGCCGAGGCGCG
>JASGDG010000117.1:0-6132 GCA_047607325.1 Xenophilus sp.
GCCTGCTTCATCGGCTACATGGTGGTGTGGAACGTCACGCCCGCGCTGCACACGCCGCTGATGAGCGTGACCAACGCCATCTCCAGCATCATCGCCATCGGCGCGCTGGTGCAGATCGCGCCGCCGGGCACCGCGGGCAGCGGGCGGCCCGACGAGCTGATCCGCTGGCTCGCCTTCGCCGCGCTGGTGCTCACGGCCGTCAACATGTTCGGCGGCTTTGCCGTCACGCGCCGCATGCTGGCCATGTTCCGCAAGTAAGTCGAAGAAGAACGAGGAGAAGCGGCCATGTTGAGCCCGAGCCTTTCCACCGTCGCCTACCTGGGCGCCGCCATTCTGTTCATCCTGAGCCTGGGCGGCCTGTCCAACCCGGAGACCTCGCGCCGCGGCAACCTGCTGGGCATGGTGGGCATGGCCATCGCCGTGCTGGCCACGGTGTTCGGCCCGCGCGTGAGCGAGGGCGGCGTCGCCTGGATCGTCGTCGCGCTGGTCATCGGCGGCGGCATCGGCATCTTCGCCGCCAAGGTCGTGAAGATGACGCAGATGCCCGAGCTGGTCGCGCTGATGCACAGCCTGGTGGGCCTGGCCGCCTGCCTGGTGGGCTTTGCCAGCTACGTGGACACGTCCATCCGGTTCGAGGGCGCGGAAAAGATCATCCACGAGGTGGAGATCTACATCGGCATCCTGATCGGCGCCGTCACCTTCTCGGGCTCGCTGATCGCCTTCGGCAAGCTCGCCGGCCGCATCGGCGGCAAGCCGCTGCTGCTGCCGGCGCGCCACTGGCTCAACCTGATCGCGCTCCTGGTGGTGATCTGGTTCGGCCGCCGGTTCCTGGCCGCGCACGACGTGCAGGCCGGCATGCTGCCGCTGGTGGTGATGGCCGTGATCGCGCTGCTCTTCGGCGTGCACATGGTCATGGCCATCGGCGGCGCCGACATGCCGGTGGTGGTGTCGATGCTCAACAGCTATTCGGGCTGGGCGGCCGCGGCCACCGGCTTCATGCTGAACAACGACTTGCTGATCGTCACCGGCGCGCTGGTGGGCTCCTCGGGCGCGATCCTGAGCTACATCATGTGCAACGCGATGAACCGCAACTTCATCAGCGTGATCGCGGGCGGCTTCGGGTCCGGCGCCGGCACGCCGGCGAAGAAGGGCGGCGAGGCGACCGAGCCGCAGGGCGAGGCCGTGCCCATCTCCGCCGCCGAGACGGCCGAGCTGCTGCGCGAGGCCAAGAGCGTGGTCATCGTGCCGGGCTACGGCATGGCGGTGGCGCAGGCCCAGCACACGGTCAACGAGATCACGCGGACGCTGCGCGACCAGGGCGTGAACGTGCGCTTCGCCATCCATCCCGTCGCGGGCCGCATGCCGGGCCACATGAACGTGCTGCTGGCCGAGGCCAAGGTGCCCTACGACATCGTGATGGAGATGGACGAGATCAACGAGGACTTCCCGGACACCGACGTGGCCATCGTGATCGGCGCCAACGACATCGTGAACCCGGCCGCGCAGGACGACCCGGCGAGCCCCATCGCCGGCATGCCGGTGCTGGAAGTGTGGAAGGCCAGGCACTCGATCGTGATGAAGCGCTCCATGGCCTCGGGCTACGCCGGCGTGGACAACCCGCTCTTCTACAAGGAGAACAACCGGATGCTGTTCGGCGATGCCAAGAAGATGCTCGACGAGGTGCTGGCCGCGCTGAAGGGCTGACGGCGGCCTGCTGTTGTTGTTGAATTCGAGAGACCCGAGGAGACCCATGACCGACCGCCCCTGGCTTTCCAGCTACCCCGACGGCGTGCCCGCCGACATCGACCCTTCGCAGTATCGTTCGCTGGTCGGGTTGATGGAGGAGAGCTTCGGCCGCTTCGCCGGACGCACGGCCTACAGCTTCATGGGCAAGGACGTCTCCTACGCCGAGGTGGACCGAGCCAGCCGCGCCTTCGCGGCCTACCTGCAGCAGGGGCTGGGCCTGGCCAGGGGCGAGCGCGTGGCGGTGATGATGCCCAACTGCCCGCAGTACCCGATCGCCGTGGCCGGCATCCTGCGCGCGGGCCTGATCCTGGTGAACGTGAACCCGCTGTACACGGCGCGCGAGCTGGAGCACCAGCTCAAAGATTCGGGCGCCAAGGCGATCGTCGTCATGGAGAACTTCGGCAGCACCCTGCAGCAGGCGCTGCCGCACACGCAGGTCAAGCACATCGTGCTGGCGGCCATGGGCGACCGGCTCGGCTTCCTCAAGGGGGCGCTGGTCAACTACGTGGTGCGCAACGTCAAGAAGCTGGTGCCGGCCTTCCAGCTGCCGGGCGTCGCGCGCTTCAACGACGCGCTGGCGCAGGGCGGCAGCCGCACGCTGCAGGCGCCCGAGATCGGGCCGGACGACGTGGCGGTGCTGCAGTACACCGGCGGCACCACCGGCGTGAGCAAGGGCGCCGTGCTGCTGCATCGCAACGTCATCGCCAACGTGCTGCAGTCCGAGGCCTGGAACCAGCCGGTGATGGACGCCGTGCCCAAGGACGAGCAGCCCACCAGCGTGTGCGCGCTGCCGCTCTATCACATCTTCGCCTTCACCGTGGGCATGATGCTGAGCATGCGCACCGGCGGCAAGCTGGTGCTCATTCCCAACCCGCGCGACCTGGCGGCCACGCTCAAGGAACTGTCCAAACACACCATCCACAGCTTCCCGGCCGTCAACACCCTCTTCAACGGCCTGGCCAACCACCCCGACTTCAAGACCGTGGACTGGAGCCACCTGAAGGTCTCGGTGGGCGGCGGCATGGCGGTGCAGGGCGCGGTGGCCAGGCTGTGGCTGGAAAAGACCGGCTGTCCCATCTGCGAGGGCTACGGCCTGTCGGAGACCAGTCCCTCGGCGAGCTGCAACCCGGTGACCAGCAAGGCATACACCGGCACCATCGGCGTGCCCCTGCCCGGCACCCGGATGAAGCTGCTCGACGACGACGGCCACGAGGTGCCGCCCGGCGGGCGCGGCGAGATCGCCATCCAGGGCCCGCAGGTGATGGCTGGCTACTGGCAGCGGCCCGACGAGACGGCCAAGGCCATGACGGCCGACGGCTACTTCAAGACCGGCGACATCGGCATGGTGGACGAGCGCGGCTACTTCAGGATCGTCGACCGCAAGAAGGACATGGTGCTGGTCAGTGGCTTCAACGTGTATCCCAACGAGATCGAGGACGTGGTGGCGGCGCTGGACGGCGTGCTCGAATGCGCGGTGGTCGGCGTGCCCGACGAGAAGACCGGCGAGGCCGTCAAGCTGGTGATCGTCAAGCGCGACCCCACGCTGACCGAGGAGCAGGTGCGCACCTTCTGCCACGACAACCTCACCGGCTACAAGCGGCCCAGGATCATCGAGTTCCGCACCGACCTGCCCAAGACGCCCGTGGGCAAGATCCTGCGGCGCGAGCTGCGGGACAAATAGACCACCCCACATCCTGCGGCCTGGCAAAGCCAGTTCCGCGGATGTTCACGCATGGCCTGCTCCGCGGCCTTCTGACGGGAGCCGCTAAAGACTCACGGGCTTGGTGTGCCAGATGTCGTGCGCGTACTCGGCGATGGTGCGGTCGGACGAGAAGACGCCCATGCCGGCCACGTTGAGGATGGCCTTGCGCGTCCAGGCGTCGGGGTCGCGGTAGAGGGTGTCCACCTCGGCCTGCCTGGCGATGTAGCTGGCGTAGTCGGCCAGCAGAAGATAGTGATCGCCCCAGTTCACCAGGGTGTCGAAGATGGCCTGGTAGCGGCCGGGCTCGCCGGGCGAGAAGGCGCCGGACTGGATGGCGTCGAGCGCGCGCCGCAGTTGCACATCGCGCTCGTAGTACTGGCGCGGCTGGTAGCCGGCGGCGCGCAGGTCGGCGACTTCGGGCGTGGTGTGGCCGAAGATGAAGATGTTGTCGTCGCCGACGTTCTCCTTCATCTCGACGTTGGCGCCGTCCAGCGTGCCGATGGTCAGCGCGCCGTTGAGCGCGAACTTCATGTTGCCGGTGCCGGAGGCCTCGGTGCCGGCGGTGGAGATCTGCTCCGACAGGTCGGCCGCCGGCATGATGACCTCGGCCAGGCTCACCGAGTAGTTCGGCAGGAACACCACCTTGAGCAGCTTGCCCACGCGCTCGTCGGCGTTGACGACCGCCGCCACGTCGTTGATGAGCCGGATCACCTGCTTGGCCATGGCGTAGGCCGAGGCGGCCTTGCCCGCGAAGACGACGACGCGCGGCACGTGGCTGCCCTGCGGGTCGTCCAGGATGCGCTGGTAGCGGGTGATGACGTGCAGCACGTTCAGCAACTGGCGCTTGTACTCGTGGATGCGCTTGACCTGCACGTCGAACATGGCGTCGGTGTCGATCACCAGGCCGTCCATGTGCTGCTCGATCCAGTTGGCCAGGCGCAGCTTGTTCTCGCGCTTGGCATGGCGGAAGGCGCGCACGAAGGCCGGCTGTTCGGCCATCGGGCGCAGCGCCTCCAGCTGCGAGAGGTCGCGCCGCCAGCCCCTGCCGATGCGCTTGTCCAGCAGCGCCGCCAGCGGCGGGTTGGCCTGCGCCAGCCAGCGGCGCGGCGTCACGCCGTTGGTCTTGTTGTTGAAGCGCTCGGGGAAGAGTTTGGCGAAGTCCGCGAAGATGGACTGCTTCATCAGCTCCGAGTGCAGCGCCGACACGCCGTTGACCGAGTGGCTGGCCAGCACCGCCACGTAGGCCATGCGCACGCGGCGCTCGCCGGTCTCGTCGACCAGCGACAGGCGGCGCATCAGCTCGTTGTCGTGGCCCACCTTCGCCGCCACTTCGGAGAGGAAGCGCGAGTTGATGTCGAAGATGATCTGCAGGTGGCGCGGCAGCACGCGGCCGAGCATCTCCACCGGCCAGGTCTCCAGCGCCTCGTGCATCAGCGTGTGGTTGGTGTAGCTGAAGACCTTCTGGGTCTGCGCCCAGGCCTCGTCCCAGCTGGCGCCGTACTCGTCCACCAGCAGGCGCATCAGCTCGGGCACGGCCAGCACCGGGTGCGTGTCGTTCAGGTGGATGCTGACCTTCTCGTGCAGCTGGCCGAAGCCCTCGTGGTTGCGCAGGTAGCGGCGCACCAGGTCCTGCACGCTGGCGCTGCAGAAGAAGTACTCCTGGTGCAGCCGCAGCTCCTTGCCCGACAGGGTGGAGTCGTCGGGGTAGAGCACGCGCGAGACGTTCTCGGAGTGGTTCTTGCTCTCCACCGCCTCGAAGTAGTTGCCGCGGTTGAAGGCCGAGAGGTCGATCTCCTCCGTCGCCCGCGCCGACCACAGGCGCAGCGTGTTGGTGGCCTGGGTGCCGAAGCCGGGGATGATGGTGTCGTAGGCGATGGCCAGCACGTCGTGCGTGCCCACCCACTTCGCAGGGCCGTAGGCCTGGCGGCCCTCCACGTGGCCGCCGAAGCGCACGCGGTACTTCACCTCGGGGCGCTGGAATTCCCAGGGGTTGCCGCGGGTGAGCCAGTAGTCGGGCGTCTCCATCTGCTGGCCGTCGACGATGTTCTGGCGGAACATGCCGTACTCGTAACGGATGCCGTAGCCCATGCCGGGCACGCCCAGCGTGGCCATCGAGTCGAGGAAGCAGGCGGCCAGCCGGCCCAGGCCGCCGTTGCCCAGCGCGGCGTCGGGCTCGCGCTCGGCGAGCTGGCTCATGTCGATGTCGAAGTCGGCCAGCGCGGCCTTCACCGTGTCGTACAGGTCCACCGCCAGCAGCGCGTTGGTGAAGGTGCGGCCGATCAGGAACTCGGCCGACAGGTAGTACACGCGCTTGAGGTCCTGGGCGTAGTTGGCGCGGGTGGTGGCCATCCAGCGCTCGACCAGCTGGTCGCGCACGGCCAGGGCGGCGGCATGCAGCCAGTCGTCCTGGCTGGCGGCCACCGGGTCCTTGCCGACGGCGTACATGAGCTTGTTGGCCAGCGCGCGCTTGAAGGCGGCGACGTCGCGGTCCGGATGGTCGTATTCGAAGGCGGCAGGGGTCATGGGGCGATCGTGAAGTCTTGCTTGGGTTCGCGCGGGCGCCGGTTCAGTTTGCCAGCGCCTGCCTGTACACATCGACATAGCGCTGCGCGGGCTCGCTCCAGCCGGCCGGCCGGCGCATGCCGGCCGCGCGCACGCGGCGCCAGTCCGCCGGCCGCGCGAAC
>JASGDG010000118.1:0-5699 GCA_047607325.1 Xenophilus sp.
GGCCGGCGGGCGCGCGGCCGGCACCGCGCCCGCCGCCGCCTCGGCCCACGAGTGGCCGCGCGAATGGGACGGCGCGCCCCTGCGCCCGCTGGCCCTGAGCGCCGTCGAGGCCCGCTTCGCCCGCCAGTTCCCCGGCGACATCGCGCGCATGACCGACGGCCGCCACCTCTTCGTGCTGCGCCACGTGGTGCAGCCCACCCGCATGCTGCATCCGGCCGCCGACTGCTACCGCGCGCTGGGCTGGCGCATCGTGCAGACGCGGCTGGAGCGCGACGGGCAGGCCCGGCTGTGGCGCTGCTTCCAAGCCCGGCGCGACGGCATGCCCGGTTTGCGCGTCTGCGAGCGCATCGAGGACGCCGGGGGCCGGGCTTTCACCGACACTTCGGCCTGGTACTGGGCCGGCGTGGGAGGACATTCCACCGGCCCGTGGCAGGCGGTGACGGTCGTCACGCCGCTGTGAGCGAGACGTGCGGGGGAGAACGGTGAACAAGGCCTTGCGATTCGTGCTGTGGAGCCTGCTGGCCCTGGTGTTGACGGCGGCGGTGGCGCTGGCCCTGATCGTGCGGATCGCCCTGGCCCCGTCGAAGGACGAGTGGGCCGTGCAGCACAAGGTGGGCCCGCTGACCCTGGACCTGGGCGTGCCCACGCTGATCCGCCTGGCCACCACGCCCTGGTTCGCGCCCTGGCTCGACGGGCGCAGCCTCGACACCGCGCACGGCCCGGTGCGGCTGCGCTGGGACGCAGGCCGCCGCCAGCTCGAGGCCCGCTGCGCGCCCTGCCAGGCCACGCTGCCGGCGCTGGGCCCGCAGCCGCTGAAGCTGGACCACCTCGGCATCACCGTGCGCCGCGATGCCGACCGCCTGGCGGGCGAGCTGGAGGCGGCGCCGCCCGAGGGCACGCGGGGCGGCGGGCCGCTGCAGGGCCGGTGGAGCGGCCGCCTCACGCAGCGCGATCTGCACGTCGACGCCGACCTTGCCGACGCGCCCATCGCCCGCTGGTACGCCGTGCTGGTGCCCGATCTGCCCGAGCTGCAGCGCGCGCAGATCGGCGGCACGGCCGGGCTGAAGACGCAGTTCACCCTGCCCGCCGGCGCGCTCGGCGTGCAGCCGCGCGTGGCGCAGTTCACCGTCTCGGGCCTGGGCACCGAGGCCATGCTGGGCGCGCGCACCGCCTGCGGCCCCGGCGCCAACCTGAAGGCCGACAGCTGGCTGGCGCGCGCCGTGATCGCCGCCGAGGACCAGCGCTTCTTCCAGCACCCCGGCTACGACCTGGTCGAGCTCGGCGTCGCCTTCGACAGGAACCAGCAGAAGGGCGGCATCGACCGCGGCGGCAGCACCATCACCCAGCAGCTGGCGAAGATGCTGGTCACCGGCAGCGAGCGCTCGCTGGAGCGCAAGCTGCGCGAGCTGCTCTACGCCGTCGAGATGGAGCAGACGCTGGGCAAGGCGCGCATCCTGCAGCTGTACCTGGACAACGCGCCCTGGGGCCGGGTGTGCGGCGCCGAAGCGGCGGCGCGCCACTACTTCAAGCGCCCGGCGGCGCGGCTGGAGCCGGCGCAGGCGGTGTGGCTGGCCTCCATGCTGCACGCGCCCGGGCTGGCGGCGGAGCGCTGGGCGCGCGAGGGCACGCTCGACCCGCAGCGGCTGAAGTGGGTGGCCGAGGGCATCCGCGGCATCTCGCGCGCCCAGCGCGCCGCGCTGCTGCGCAGCGTGGAGAGCGCGCGCTATCCGGCGCCCGCCGCCGAATGACGCGCCGCCGCGCGTGAGGCACGAGGGCGCCGGGCCATGGTCGCCGGTTGCCTGGTGAACCTGGCCGGCGGGTTGGCGCTCGCGGTACTGGGTGCCTGGGCGGTCCTGCGCCCGGACCCGCTCTGGCAGCGTCTTGTGGGCGCGGCGCTGGCGCCCCTGGGGCTGTGGCGCGCCTGGGCCGGCGCGGCGGTGCTGGCCGGCGGCCTCAGCCGCCGGCGCCCTTGAACTCCAGCCCCAGGCTCACGTCCGCCAGCACGGCATCGACCAGCGCCAGCGGGTCGTCGAAGGCGCGGGTCGACTTGAGGATGCCGCGCAGCCGCCCGTCGATCAGCAGCGTCGCCAGGCCGTGCACGTAGGCCCAGGCGGAGGTCACGCGCATCGCCTCCTCGGCCGAGAGCTCGACCGTGCGGTCCGCCGGCAGCTCGGCCTCGCCGCTGATGGTGGGCGCCATCACCCGCATCGCCGCGGCGGTGGCCTCGGCCAGCACGGGGTGGCGCATGTCGATGATCTCGTTGCGGAACATCAGGCCGAACAGCGCCGGGTTGGCGTGCGCGAAGTGGATGTAGGCGCGGCCGATGGCGTTGCGCCGCGCGCGCGCATCCGGCGCCCCGGCCTCGAGCGCCCGCACCATCGCAGCGCGCAGCCGCCGGAAGCCCACCGCCGCCAGCTGGCTGAGCAGCGCCGTCGTGTCGCCGAAGTGGTGGCGCGGCGCCGTGTGCGAGACGCCCGCCTCGCGGGCGATGGCGCGCAGGCCCAGCCCGGCGATGCCCTCGCGCACCAGCACGCGCTCGGCGGCGGCCAGCAGCGCCTCGGGCAGGGCGCCGTGGTGATAGGGCAGCGCATCGGCGGCGTCCTTGCGCGGACGGCCGCGCGGGCGCGGGACCGGCGCGGCGTCCTGGCCGGCAGGAGGCGGGCGCGAGGGTCGGGGAACGCGGGGTGAGGCGGGCATGAAGGCGTTGCATCTTAACACTGGAAAATATTTGCGCCGGCATGCGGCAAGTCTTTATATTGCCACTGGCAAATATTTCCACGACGTCCTTCCCTTTCCAGGAGCCGAGCCATGAGCATCGCGACCGACCCCGTCCGCCCCGCGCCGCCGCCCAACCGCCTGCCCATCGATGTCGAGGGCGACATCGAGGCGCTGCCCCTGGCCGGCGAACTGCCGCCCGGCCTGGAGGGCACCCTGGTGCGCAACGGCCCCAACCCGCTGGTGCCCGACCCCCGGGCGCACTGGTTCGGCGGCGACGGCATGCTGCACGCCTTCCGCATCGCCGGCGGCCGGGTGGACTACCGCAACCGCTGGGTGCGCACCGTGCAGCTGGACCTGGCGCGCCGCACCGGCCGCAACCCGCTCGACGGCATGCGCCTGGCCAAGGAGTTCGAGGGCATCGAGAACGACGGCGCCGCCAACACCAACATCGTCGGCCATGCCGGCCGGCTGTTCGCGCTGGAAGAGGCGCACCTGCCGATCGAGGTCGCGCTGCCGGGGCTGGACACGCGGGGTCCGACGGACTTCGGCGGCGGCCTGCGCGCCAAGCCCTTCACCGCCCATCCGAAGACCGACCCGGCCACCGGCGAGCTGCTGTTCTTCGGCTACGGCACCCCCGAGCGCCTCTCGGCCGGCATGAGCTTCGGCGTGCTCTCGCCGCAGGGCGAGGTGACGCGCTTCGAGACCTTCGAGGCGCCCTATGCTTCGATGGTCCACGACTTCGCCATCACCGAGCGCTTCGCCGTCTTCCCCGTCATGCCGCTGACCGCCAGCCGCGAGCGCGCCGAATCGGGCCGGCCGCCCTATGCCTGGGAGCCGCAGCACGGCACTCGCGTCGGCCTGCTGCCGCGCGCCGGCGGCGCCGCCGGCATCCAGTGGTGGGAGGGCCCGGCCTGCTACGTCTTCCACGTCATGAACGCCTGGGAGGACGGCGAGCGCGTCTTCCTGGACGTGATGCAGTACGCCCAGCCGCCCCTGTTCCCGCTGCCCGACGGCCGGCCGTCGTCGCCGGATGGCCCGGCGCCCGCCGTGCTGGTGCGCTGGGAGCTCGACCTGGCCGATCCGTCGCGCACCCTGCGCACCCGGCGGCTGCATCCGGTCTCGGGCGAATTCCCCCGCATCGACGACCGCCGCACCGGCCTGCCCTACCGCCACGGCTGGTTCACCGGCAACCTGGCCGACGCGCAGGACCAGCCGCTGCCCGCCGGCGCCCTGGTGCACGTGGACCACGCCTCCGAGCGCATCGACCTGTGGGCGCTGCCCGCCGGCGACAGGGCCTCCGAGCCGGTGTTCGTGCCGCGCCACGCCGGTGCGCCGGAGGGCGACGGCTGGGTGCTGGCCGTGCTCTACCGCGCCGCCAGCCACACCAGCGACCTGGCCGTCTTCGACGCCTGCCGCCTCTCGGCCGGCCCGCTGTGCCTGGCCTCGCTGCCGCACCGCGTGCCGGAAGGCTTCCATGGCAACTGGTTCGCCGCCGGCGCGGCGCAGGGAGCGGCGTGATGGGCATCCTGCTGGGCTTCCTCCTCATCGCCTTCGCGCTGCACGTGCCGCTGTGGGTGGGCATCGCCGTCACGGTGGCCGCACTGATGGCGGCCGTGCGCTTCACGCTCTGGTACACCGCCCGGGTGCGGGCGCGCCGCGCGCCGCCCGGCTGAGCGCCTGGAGGGGACACTCGGCGCGGCCCGGCGTTTCCCCATGAGCCGCCGCCCCGCCGGGCAGCACCGCGCTGGTGCGGCGGCTGGCAGCGCCGGCCCGCAAGGCCTTGGCACATGTCTTGCGATGGTGCGTGCATGCCCGACACCCCGGCACCCGAGCCCGCGGCCATCGAAATCGTCGCGCTGACCAAGCGCTATGCCCCCGGCACGCCGGCCGCCGTGGACGCCGTCGACCTGCGCATCGCCGCCGGCAGCTACTGCTGCCTGCTGGGGCCCTCGGGCTGCGGCAAGAGCACCACGCTGCGCATGATCGCCGGCCACGAGCGCGCCACCAGCGGCGACATCCTGCAGGGCCACCGCAACATCACCGACCTGCCGGCCGCCGAGCGCGGCACGGCCATGATGTTCCAGAGTTTCGCGCTGTTCCCGCACCTGTCGGCGCTGGACAACGTGGCCTTCAGCCTGAAGATGAAGGGCGTGGCCAGGGCCGAGCGCCACCGCCGCGCGCAGGACCTGCTCGACCGCGTGGCGATGGGCCCGCTGTCCGCCCGCCGGCCGGGTGAACTCTCGGGCGGCCAGCAGCAGCGCGTGGCGCTGGCGCGCGCCCTCATCACGCAGCCGAAGGTGCTGCTGCTGGACGAGCCGCTGTCGGCGCTGGACCCCTTCCTGCGCGTCCAGATGCGCGCCGAGTTGCGCCGCTGGCAGAAGGAGCTGGGGCTGACCTTCATCCACGTCACCCACAGCCAGGAAGAGGCGATGGCGCTGGCCGACACCATGGTGGTGATGAACCACGGCCTGATCGAGCAGGTCGGCTCGCCGCACGGGGTCTACAACCATCCGGCCAGCGAGTTCGTGGCCCGCTTCATGGGGGGGCACAACGTGCTGTTCACACCGGCCGGGCCGATCGCCGTGCGCAACGACCACATGCGCATCGCGCCGGCCGGGGCGTCTTCGGCCGGCCTGGCCGCGACCGTGACGGATGTGGAATACCAGGGTACCTACGTGCTGCTTGGCCTGGAACTGGCCGAGGCGCCCGCGGGCAAGGCCGGCGTGTCGGTGCAGCTGGCCGAGGCCGCCTTCGATGCCCGGCCCTATGCCGTGGGCGAGGCCGTCCGCCTGAGCTGGGCCGAGGTGCATGCGCGGCCCCTCGGTCCCGGCGCCGTGCGCCCGGGCGAACGGCAGCCGGCCGCCCCACCCGCCGCCGATCCTGCCGCCGTGCCCGATGCGGCGGCACTGCCGGCCGTGGCGTTCTGACGCATCGCGCTTCCCTTCCCGCAACCACTACCATCATGAAAGAGGCACCACCGA
>JASGDG010000119.1:0-6669 GCA_047607325.1 Xenophilus sp.
CGCGGCGCAGCGGGCGCCCACGCTGCGCGCGCCGGCCGGCGCCGGCTCGCTTCATGCGCAGCTGCTCGGCGTGCTGCCCTTCGCGCCCACCGGCGCCCAGAGCCGCGCCGACGGCGAGATCGCCGCCGACCTGGCGCGCCAGCAGCCCATGCACCGCCTGCTGCAGGGCGACGTCGGCTCCGGCAAGACGCTGGTGGCGGCGCTGGCGGCAGCGCGCTGCATCGACGTCGGCTTCCAGTGCGCGCTGATGGCGCCCACCGAGATCCTCGCCTCGCAGCACTTCGGCAAGCTGGTGGCGTGGCTCGATCCGCTGCTGGCCGAGCGCGGCCTGCGCGTGGCCTGGCTCACCGGCAGCCAGAAGAAGCGCGAGCGCGATGCCATGGCCGCCGCCGTGCAGAGCGGCGAGGCGGCGCTGGTGATCGGCACGCATGCCGTCATCTCGGAGAAAGTGCGCTTCGCCCGGCTGGCGCTGGCCATCGTGGACGAGCAGCACCGCTTCGGCGTCGCCCAGCGCCTCGCGTTGCGCGGCAAGGCGCAAGGGGAGCAGGAGCCCCACCTCTTGATGATGAGCGCCACCCCCATCCCGCGCACGCTGGCGATGAGCTACTACGCCGACCTGGACGTCTCCACCCTCGACGAGCTGCCGCCCGGCCGCACGCCCGTCATCACCAGGCTGGTGGCCGAGCACCGCCGCGACGAGGTGATCGAACGCATCCAGGGCCAGCTGGCGCAGGGGCGGCAGGTGTACTGGGTCTGCCCGCTGATCGAGGAAAGCGAGGCCGTCGATCTGCGCAATGCCACCGCCACCCGCGACGAACTGGCCGATGTGTTGGGCGAGCGCGTACGCGTCGGCCTGCTGCACTCGCGCATGCCCACGGCCGAGAAGCAGGCCGTCATGGCCGACTTCACCGCCGGCACCCTGCACGTACTGGTGAGCACCACCGTCATCGAGGTGGGCGTGGATGTGCCCAACGCTTCGCTGATGGTGATCGAGCACGCCGAGCGCTTCGGCCTGTCGCAGCTGCACCAGCTGCGCGGCCGGGTGGGGCGCGGCGCCGCGGCCTCGGCTTGCGTGCTGCTCTATGCCACCGGCGACAGCGGCCGCGTCGGAGAAGCCGCCCGCGCGCGGCTGAAGGCCATGGTGGAGACCGGCGACGGCTTCGAGATCGCCCGGCGCGACCTGGAGATCCGCGGCCCCGGAGAATTCCTCGGCGCACGCCAGTCCGGCGCGCCGCTGCTGCGCTTTGCCGATCTGGCGACCGACACACCGCTGCTGGAATGGGCGCGCGACCTGGCGCCGCGTCTGCTGGACCAGCACCCGGAGCTGGCGCGCCGGCACGCGGACCGCTGGCTCGGCACCAAGGCCGAATACCTCAAGGCCTGACGAGGCCGCCGGCTTTCAGGCCGGCCGGCGCACTGCCGCCAGCAGCAGGCCGAAGCCGATCATCGTCGCGCCGCTCGCGCGGTTGAACCAGCGCAGGGCCGGCCCGCCGCGCGCCAGCCGGCGCACGCGCGCGCCCAGCAGCGCGTAGAACGCGATGGCCACCACCTCCAGCGCCAGGAAGGTCAGGCCCAACTGCAGGTAACTGAGGGCATAGGCGTCGGCCGCCACGAACTGCGGGAAGAAGGCGGTGAACACCAGGATGGCCTTGGGGTTGCCGATGGCCACGCCGAACTCCTGCCGTGTCAGCGCCGCCAGCGCAGGCCGTTCGCCGGCGCCCGCCGCCGCGTCGTCGGCCGCCAGCGGCGGGGCGGGCGCGCGCAGCAGGCGGATGCCCAGCCAGACCAGGTAGGCCACGCCCGCCCACTTGACCAGGCCGAAGGCCAGCGCCGAGGCGGCGAGCAAGGCCCCCATGCCCACGCCGGCGACCGCGATCATGATCGCGAAGGCCGCCAGGCGCCCGCCCGCGGCCGCCACGGCCGGCCCCACGCCATGGCGGGCGCCGTTGGTCACCGACAGCAGGTTGTTGGGCCCGAAGGCCATGTTGATGGCGAAGCAGGCCGGAAGGAACAGCAAATAGGCGGCGAGTGTCATGGGGGCGCGATCCGGGCGATGGAATGCCGATTCTGCGGCAGGCCGGTGCAGGCGCATCGGGCGCCGTCGCATAATTGATGCAAGCTATGACCCTGACCGAACTGAAATACATCGTCGCGGTCGCCCGCGAGCGCCATTTCGGCAAGGCGGCAGAGGCGTGCTTCGTCTCCCAGCCCACGCTCTCGGTGGCGATCAAGAAGCTGGAAGAGGAGCTGGAGGTCAAGCTCTTCGAGCGCAGCGCCGGCGAGGTGACCGTCACTCCGCTGGGCGAGCAGATCGTGCAGCAGGCGCAGACCGTGCTGGACCAGGCCGCCACCATCAAGGAGATCGCCAAGCGCGGCAAGGACCCGCTGGCCGGTCCGCTCAACCTCGGCGTGATCTACACCATCGGTCCCTACCTGCTGCCCGACCTGGTGCGCCAGAACATCGCGCGCACGCCGCAGATGCCGCTGGTGCTGCAGGAGAACTTCACCGCCCGGCTGCTGGAGCAGCTGCGCTCGGGCGACATCGACTGCGCCGTCATCGCCGAGCCCTTCCCCGACACCGGCCTGGCCGTCGCACCGCTGTACGACGAGCCCTTCCTGGCCGCCGTGCCTGTCTCGCACCCGCTGGCCGCGCGCGAGTCGGTCAGCTCCGACGAACTGAAGAACGAGACCATGCTGCTGCTGGGCACCGGCCACTGCTTCCGCGACCACGTGCTGGAAGTGTGCCCCGAGTTCGCGCGCTTCTCCAGCAACGCCGAGGGCATCCGCAAGAGCTTCGAGGGCTCCTCGCTGGAAACCATCAAGCACATGGTGGCCGCCGGCATGGGCGTGACGCTGGTGCCGCGCCTGTCGGTGCCGGCCGAGGCGCTCAAGCCGAAGGGCCGCGCCAAGGACCTGGCACCCATCGTGCGCTACCTGCCGGTGCGCGACGCCGGGGGCGAGCCGCCCTCGCGCCGGGTGGTGCTGGCGTGGCGGCGCAGCTTCACGCGCTACGAGGCGATCGCGGCGCTGCGCAATGCCATCTATGCATGCGAGTTGCCCGGCGTCAAACGTTTGTCCTGATGCCGGGTGTTTTGCGGTGCCGGCCTACGCGCCGGGCCATCGCGAAGCGGCATCGCCCGCGATAGAGTGGTGGGCCCTGCGAAGCCGCGCCGCGGCGCCCGGATTGCCCGGTGCGACTCCATCCCTTTTTTCGACTGCAGCAAAGGAAAACCGACATGGTCAAGCCCAAGAACAGCAAGAAGAGTATCTCTTCCGTCGCCAACGCGCCGGCGGCCGGCAAGGGCACGGTCCCCGTCAAGGGCGGCGAACTGGTGGCGCCGGAATCGGGCGGCCGCGCCGCGCCGGTCATCAACATCGGCATCGACCGCCAGGACCGCGCCGCCATCGCCGAGGGCCTGTCGCGCGTGCTGGCCGACACCTACACGCTGTACCTGACCACGCACAACTTCCACTGGAACGTGACCGGCCCGCACTTCAACTCGCTGCACGCCATGTTCATGGAGCAGTACACCGAGCTGTGGGGCGCCACCGACGTGATCGCCGAGCGCATCCGCGCCCTGGGCCACTACGCGCCCGGCTCGTATGCCGAATTCAGCAAGATCGCCACCGTGCCCGACGTGCCGGCCACGCCGCCCAAGGCCATGGAGATGGTGCGCATCCTGGTCAAGGGCCACGAGACGGTGTCGCGCATCGCGCGCGAGTTCATCCCCGTGGCCGAGGAGGCCGGCGACGATCCGACGGCCGACATGCTGACCGCGCGCTGCACCGTGCACGACCAGACGGCGTGGATGCTGCGCTCGCTGCTGGAAGAGTGACCCCGGCGTGAGCGCCGGCGCCCTTCGGCCGCCCGCCCCGCGCGGACGGCTGGCCGTCTACCTCGACCTGATCCGCTGGGACCGGCCGGCCGGCTGGCTGCTGCTGCTCTGGCCCTCGCTCAGCGCCCTGTGGTTCGCGGCCGGGGGCTTCCCGGGCTGGCACCTGGTGGTCGTCTTCGTGCTCGGCACCATCCTCATGCGCAGCGCCGGCTGCTGCGCCAACGACGTGGCCGACCGCGACTTCGACCGCCACGTCAAGCGCACCGCACGGCGGCCCGTCACCACCGGCGAGGTGTCGGTGAAGGAGGCGCTGGCCCTGGGCGCGGCGCTGGCGCTGGCGGCCTTCGCCCTGGTGCTCACCACCAACGGGCCGACCATCGGCTGGTCCTTCGCGGCGCTGGCGGTGGCGCTGGCCTACCCCTTCGCCAAGCGCATCGTCTCGGTGCCGCAGGCCGTTCTGGGCGTGGCCTTCAGCTTCGGCATCCCGATGGCCTTCTCGGCCGCAACGGGCCGGGTGCCCTGGCTGGCCTGGTGGCTGCTGGCCGGCAACCTGTTCTGGGTGCTGGCCTACGACACCGAGTACGCCATGGTCGACCGCGACGACGACCTGAGGATCGGCATGAAGACCTCGGCCATCACCTTCGGCCGCTTCGACGTGGCGGCGGTGCTGGGCAGCTATGCGCTCTTCATCGCCGTGTGGGCCTGGGCGGGGATGCGGCTGGGCCTGGGTCCGCTCTTCTACGCCGGGCTGGCTGCGGCGGCGGCGCAGGCGCTGTGGCACTGGACGCTGATCCGCAACCGCACGCGGGAGGGCTGCTTCAAGGCCTTCCGCCTCAACCACTGGGTCGGCTTCGCCGTCTTCGCCGGCGTGGCGGCCGGCTACGCGCTGGGCTGACCGAACTGGGCCGCCAGTTCGCCCGCGCGCCGCTGCGCGGCCCGGATGGCGGCCTTGAACTGCTCCTTCACGCCGGCCGCCTGCATCGAGGTGATGGCTGCGTGGGTGGTGCCGCCCTTGGAGGTGACGCGCTCGCGCAGCACGGCCGGCGGCTCGTTCGACGCCGCCGCCAGCGCCGAGGCGCCGGTGAAGGTGCCCACCGCCAGGCGCAGCGCGTCTTGTGCCGGCAGACCCATCTCGGTGCCGGCCTCCGCCATCGCCTCGATGAAGAAGAACACGTAGGCGGGGCCGGAGCCGGACACGGCCGTCACGGCGTCGAGCAGCGCCTCGTCCTGCACCCACAGGTGCTGGCCGGTGGGGGCGAGCAGCTGCTCGACGGCGGCGCGGTCGGCCTCGCCGGCCGCCGGCCGGGCGAACAGCCCCGTCATGCCCTGGCCCACCAGGGCCGGCGTGTTGGGCATGGCGCGCACGATGCGCCCGGTGCCCAGCCAGGCGGCGATGCTCTGCGAGGGGATGCCCGCTGCCACGCTCAGGTGCAGCGCCTGGCCGGCAAAGGGCTGCGCGGCGCGCGCGGCCTCGCCGAAGACCTGCGGCTTGACGGCCCACACGAACACGCCGCAGCGCGCCAGCGCCTCGCCCGGCGCGGCCTGGGCGGCGATGCCGAAGTCGCGCTGGAGGCGCGCGCGCGCCTCGTCCCAGGGCTCGACGACCTCGAAGGCCGAGGCCGGCAGCCCGGCGCGCAGCAGGCCGCCGAGGATGGCGCTGGCCATGTTGCCGCCGCCGATGAAGGCGACCGGAGGAAGCTGGGGGATGGGTGTGCTCATGAAGAGGGCTCCGTGAAGGCGAAGAGGGCGAACTGGGTGATCTGGGCCGGGTTGAAATTGTCGTCGCTGACCGCCAGCAGGCGCCGGCGGCCGTCGGGCAGGGGCGGGCCCCAGCACAGGGCCTCGGTGTTGTCCAGGCGCGACAGACCGAGCCGGGCGAAGTCGGCCAGCAGCCGCTTGGGCGCGGGACGGTGGTTGCCGGGGCGCAGCGTGTCCAGCGCCAGCGTGTCGCTGCCGGCGCGGGTGTCGATCTCATACAGGCGCAGCGAGTTGCCGCGGCCCAGGGCATAGCAGCGCTCCAGCACCAGCAGGCGGTGCGCATCGATCATCAGCGCCTCGCTCACGCCGTTGTCCGCATGGGCGCCGGGCACCGCGGGGCGCAGCGGGATGGCGTCTGGCACGTAGGCGATCTGGCGCACTGCCTGGCCGCTGGCCAGGTCGATCTGCGTGAAGCGGCAGGGGCCGCCGGCGGCGTCCACGGTCGGCAGCGGGCCGTCCTGCGCCAGGGCCGCCTCCATCGCCAGCCAGGCGAAGCGGCCGTCGGGCGTCAGGGCCAGGCCCTCCAGCCCCTTGTTGTCGCGCGGGCCGCGCCTGCCGGACGGGTCGGGCCGGAACATCGCCGGCAGGGCGAACTCGCGCAGCAGCCGGCCGTCGCGGGCGGATTCGTAGAGCGCTGGCCCGAAGCCGCGGCCGACGTCGCCGTCGGTGCTCCACAGCAGCGTGCCGGTGTCGGGGCGCAGCCGCAATGCTTCCGGGTCGAGCACCGGCACGCTGGCGGGGGCGTGCCGGTGGCTCGGCCAGGGCATGCCGCCGGCCTGCTGCAGCGGCACCACACCGGTCAGGCGGGGCGCCGGCTCCTGAGCGGGCCAGTCGGCGGTGTACAAGCGCACCGGGCCACGGTCGGCACGATCGTCGCTCAACAGCAGGTAGCCGCCGGTGCGGGGGTCGAAGTCGGCGCCCGAGAGCCCGCCGACCACGGTGCCGCCAAAGGGCATGGCGTGCGTCCACCGGGCCTCGGCCAGGAGCGAAAGACGTGCCGGGCCGGCCACGGCCGGCGCCTGCGCCGGGTGGCCGCAGGCGGTCAGCCAGGGGGCGGCGGCCAGCGCCGCGCCCC
>JASGDG010000120.1:0-9217 GCA_047607325.1 Xenophilus sp.
GCGCCTGCCCGGCCGCCCGCGCGCGCCGGCCTGCGCGGCCGGGCGGAGCGCCTGTCGTTCCAGGCCGTATTCGGGCTGCTCGGCCTGCTGGCCGCGGTGCTGCTGATGGCGCCCACGGTGATCGTGGTCATCACCTCCTTCACCAGTGGCTACTCGCTCAAGTTCCCGCCGCCGGGCTACTCGACCCGCTGGTACGAAGCGCTGTGGAACGAGTCGCCGGAGCTGATCGAGGCCCTCCTGCTCTCGCTGGAGCTGGCGGCCACGGCCACCGCGATCTCCGCCGTGCTGGCGGTGGCCGCGGCCCTGGCCCTGGCGCGGCGGCGCGAGGCCTGGGCCCGCGCGGCGGAGGCCGTCTTCCTCTCGCCGCTGATGCTGCCGGCGCTGGCCATCGGCCTGTCACTGCTGATGCTGTTCAACCTGGCGGGCACGGGGCTGTCCTTCGGCACGCTGGTGCTGGGCCACGTGGCGATCACCGCGCCCTACATCCTGCGCACCACCTCGGCCAGCCTGGCGCAGCTGGACGGCGCGCTGCTGGAGAGCGCGCATTCGCTCGGCGCCTCGGGCCTGTACGCCTTCCGCACCGTCACGCTGCCGCTGATCGCGCCCGGCATCGCGGCCGGCGCCTTCATCGGCTTCATGTACTCCTTCGACAACGTGGCCGTCTCGCTCTTCCTTTCGGATGCGCGCAGCGAGGTGCTGCCCATCCGCATGTGGCACATCATCGAGTCGAACCTGGACGTGCGCGCCGCCGCCGTGTCGGGCGTGCTGGTGGCTGCCACCATCGTGCTGATGGTGGTGATGGAACGGGTGGCGGGCATCTCCCGCCACATGCGATGAGGGTGATAGGGATTCAGAAGGCCGCGGAGCAGGCCATGCGGGAACACCCACGGAACCGGCTTTGCCGGGCCGTCGGGGAGGTCTTGCAGACCGCGCCGGGCCAGTGGCCCGGCCCTTCGCCAGTCACAAAAGGTCCACCGGACCTTTTGTGTACGGGCTCAGCCCCCTCGAGGGGAGATTCGACCGGAACGAAGTCCGGGAGAAACGGGGGTGGGTTCATTTCAAGGCTCGGGGGCCCTCCGGTCGCCGGCCCAGCGCAGGCGCAGGGCGAGGTAGTCCTCCTCCAGCACGCCGTCGCGCAGTTCCAGGTCATAGCCGGTCATGGCACAGAAGTCTTCCAGCCGGTAAGCGCCCAGGTCCACCCGCCGCAGCCGCGCGTGGCGCAGGCCGACCACCAGCGTGCGCACGCCGACCAGCCTGAGCGCGCCGGCGCACATCGGGCAGGGCTCCATCGTGCAGTAGAGCGTGGCGCCCTGCGCCGCCTGCGGGCCGTGGGCGCGGAAGGCCGCCTGCAGCGCGTCGGTCTCCGCGTGCGCCGTCGGGTCGCCCCGCGTGTTCTGCCGGTTCTGGCCATGGGCGAGCACATGGCCTTCCTTGACCAGCACGGCTCCGGTGGGCCAGTCGCCCCGGGCATGGGCATCCAGCGCCTCGGCCAGCGCGGCGCGCATCCAGAGGACGTCGGCGTCGTCCTGGCTCATGGGCGGCGCAGGCGTGCTGGCGGTCGGCATCTCGTTCTTTCCTTTCTTCTTCACGCAGACCTGAAGCCATGAGCAAGAAGCGCACCCTGCTGCGCCAGGCCCGCGCCCTGCTGGGCGACGGCCAGGTGTTCGAGCCGCAGCCGCTGGACCTGATGATCGAGGACCGCCGCATCGCCGCCATCGCGCCAGCCGGCAGCCTGGGTCAGGCCGACGAGGTGATCGAGCTGCCGCACCACCTGCTGGTGCCGGGCCTGGTCAACGGCCACCAGCATTCGCACGAGCACTTTCAGCGCGGCCGCACCGAGAACCTGCCGCTGGAGCTGTGGATGCACCTGGTACGCACCCGCACGCCGGTGCCGCTGACGCCGCGCCAAGCCTATCTGCGCACGCTGATCGGCGCCATCGAATCGCTGCGCACCGGCTGCACCACCCTGGTAGACGACATGGCGCTGGGCGGCGCCATCGACCGCGAACGCATCGAGGCCTGCCTGCAGGCCTATGACGACGCCGGCATTCGCGCGCTGATGGGCTTTGCGATGATGGACAAACCCATCATCGAGAACTTCCCCTTCGTCGAGCAGTGCGTGCCGCCTGCACTGGTCGCCGAGCTGCGCAGCGCCCGACCGCCGGCGGCCGGGGATTGCCTGACCCTGGTGCGCGAACTGGCGAAGAGCCGCCATCCGCACAGCCGCCGGGTCGGCGTGCTGGTGTCGGCCTCGGCCCCGCAGCGCTGCACCGAACCCTTCCTGCGCCAGGTGCGAGCCCTGGCCGACGATCTGGCGCTGCCCATCATCACCCACGTGCAGGAGACCCGGCTGCAGGTGGTGACGGGCCAGCTGTTCTACGGCTGCCCGATTGTGGAATACCTGGATCGCATCGGCTTCCTCAAGCCCGCCACCAGCCTGATCCACGCGGTGTGGCTGAACCCGCATGAGATCGACGCGTTGGCGCGCACCGGCGCCACCGCCCAGCACAACCCGTGGAGCAACCTGCTGCTGGGCTCCGGCATCCAGCCGGTGCGCCAGCTGCTCGATGCCGGCGTCAACGTCAGCCTGGGCTCGGACGGCTCCTGCTCCACCGTCACCGTCAACATGCTTAACGTGCTGGGCAGCGCGGCGGCGCTGTCCAAGATCCGCGGCGGCGACCACTCGCGCTGGCTGAGCGCTCAGGAGGCGCTGCATGCCGGCACCCTGGCCGGCGGCCGTGCCCTGGGCTTCGGCGCGCAGCTGGGCAGCCTGCGCGTGGGCGCCCTGGCCGACCTGGTGGGCTACCGCACCGACACCGTGACCTTCACACCGCTGAACGACCCGGTGCGCCAGCTCGTCTATGCCGAGCGCGGCGCGGGCCTCGACTTCTCCATGGTGGATGGCGAGGTGGCGATCCGTGACGGCCGTCTCGCCCGCATCGACGAGGCGGCGCTGCTGGCCGAGATCGAACGCGAATTCGCGGCGCTGCGGCCCCGGTACGCCCAGGCCGAGGCCGAGATGGCGCCCGTGCTGGCCGCCATGGAACGCATCCATCGCCAGGGACTGGCTACGCCGATCGCTCCCGACACCTTCGCCGCGCGCATGCAATGAAACCACCCCGTTTGGACTTCGGAACGTGGTGTGGAAGTCCCATACCCGTCAAGGGGCGCACCCGGCGGTCCGGCAAAGCCGGCCCCGCGGGTGCCCTGGCATGGCCTGCTCCGCGGCCTCCGGAATCTTTGCTTGCGAGCCGGTCTCGTGCTGTGCGGGTGACGCGCAGCGCCATGGATAACTGACATGACCCATTCCCCTTCACGCGACTTCACCGGCTACGGCGACACCCCGCCCGCGATCCGCTGGCCCGGCGGCGCCGACCTGGCGGTTTCCTTCGTACTCAACGTGGAGGAAGGCGCAGAGTTCGCCCTTTCCGCCGGCGACGAGCGCAACGAGGGCTGCCACGAGGTCAACCACGAGGTGCGAGGCGCGCCCGACCTGTGCATGGAAAGCCACTTCGAATACGGCGCGCGCGTCGGCTACCGGCGCATCACTCGCCTGTTGGCCGATGCCGGCGTGCCGCTCACCCTGAATGCTTGCGCCCGGGCGCTCGAGGCCACGCCATGGATCGCCGAGGATGCGATGCGCCAAGGCTTCGAGCTGTGCTGCCACGGCTGGCGCTGGGAGTCACACGCCGGCCTGCCGGAAGCCGAGGAGCGCGAACGCATCGCCCGCAGCGTGGCCACCTTTCAACGGCTGACGGGCCGCGCCCCGGTGGGCTGGCACACCAAGTCCTCGCCTTCGGTCAACACCCGGCGGCTGCTGGTCGAGCATGGCGGCTTTCTCTACGACAGCGATGCCTACAACGACGACTTGCCCTACTACCGCCAAGTGGGCGGCCAACCGCATCTGGTACTGCCCTATGCCTTCGACACCAATGACATGCGCTTCTTCGACAGTCATGCCTTCGTTGCCGGCGAGGACTTCGCCCGTTACTGCATCGACGCCTTCGAATGGCTGGCGACAGAATCACGTGAAGCACCGCGCATGATGTCCATCGGCTTGCACACCCGCATCATCGGGCGGCCCGGGCGCATCGGCGGACTGCAAGCGCTGGTGCGCCACATCGCGAACCATGCCCGCGACAGTGGGGGCATATGGCTGGCCACCCGCGAGCAAATCGCCCGCCACTGGCTGGCAAACGTGCCACCTGCGGCGCAGCAGCGCAATCGCGCATGAGGCTGCTGCTGATCAACCCCAACCGCACGCAGGCAGTCACCGACGCAGTGCTGGTGGCCGCCCGAGCCGCCGCCGCGCCCGGCACACAGTTGCGCGCGCTCACCGGACGCAGCGGACCGGCCATCATTGCCTCGCGCACCGAGAACGCGCTGGCCCAGCAGGAAGCCCTGGAACTGGCGCACACACACGCAGCAGAGGCCGATGCAATCGTGCTTGCCGTCTCGCTGGACAGCGCGCTATGGCCCTGTCGCGAGTTGCTGGACATCCCCGTCATCGGCATGACCGAAGCCGGCCTGTTGATAGGCGCCACCCTGGCCGGTCGCATCGGCTTGCTGACCTACGGCCCGCGCATGGCGCCGCTGTATCGCGAGCTGGTGGCCGCACACGGCCAGGCGCAGCGACTGGCTGGCATCGAGGCGCTGGCCCTGACGCCCGAGCAGAGCCTTGCCGATCCGGTCGCCGCGCAGGCTCAGGTGCTGGCCGGCATCAGGCGGCTGACTGAGCGCGACGGCGCCGAGGCGGTGCTGCTGGCCGGCGCCGCAATGGCGTCGATGGCCGCCGCGCTGCAGCCGAGCACGCCAGTGCCGCTGCTCGACGGCGTGGCCTGCGCCGTCGCATTGGCCGAGGCGCGCCATCGGCTGCGCCTGCCCGCCTCGCGCGTGGGCAGCCTCGCGCCGCTGGCCGGCCGGGCGGTCACCGGCATATCACCCGCCCTTGCCCAGCGACTCCAGGACGGAACTGCCCCATGACCATTCCCCTGCACGAGCGCAGCGCTCGCTCGGTGGCGGCCGACGTCTGGGCTGGCCTGCTCGACGCCACCGAGGTGGCTCGCCATTTCATCGACCGCGTGCAGGCGCTGAACCCGCAGCTGAACGCGATCGTGCAGTTCGACCCCGATCGCGTGCTGGCCGAGGCGGGCGAGGTGCAGCGCCGGCGAGACACGGGCGAAGCACTGCCACTGGCAGGCGTGCCCATCACCGTCAAAGACAACCTCTGGGTGCAGGGTTACCGCATCACCCAGGGATCGCTGCTGTTCGAGGACTTTATCGCGCCGCGCGACGCCTGGGCGGTGGCCCGGCTGCGGGCACTGGGTGCGGTGGTGTTGGGCATCACCAACTGCTCGGAGTTCGCTTGCAAGGGTGCGACCGACAACCTGATCTACGGCGCCACCCGGCATCCGGTGGATGCGGGGCTGACGCCCGGCGGCTCCTCCGGCGGCGCGGTGTCGGCTCTGACCTCGGGGCTCGGTCTGCTGGCGCTTGCCACCGACGCCGGCGGCTCCACCCGCCGGCCGGCGGCGCACTGCGGCCTGGTGGGCCTCAAGCCCAGCGCCGGGCTGATCCCGCATCCCTGGGGCTTCGCCGAGCCCAACTATGGCCTGTCGGTGATCGGCATCCTGGCGCGCAGCGTGGCCGACTGCGCCTGGACTTTCGACCAGCTTGCCGCCTACGATGCCGGCGACCCGGCAGGCGTTCCGATCGACTGCGGCCTGCAGGCCGGCGACACGGCCTCACCACGCGGGCTGCGCATTGCCTGGAGTCCGCAACTGGGCTGCGATTTCGCCATCGACGAAGACGTGCTGGCAGCGTTGCAGGCCCGGGTAGACGCGCTGCGTGCAGCCGGCTGGCAGATCGAGGACGCCGACCCGCCCTGGCCCGCCGAGGCGCGTGAATACCCGCTGATCGCACTACAGCAGGCGGGCCTGCATGCGCTGTACGGGGGTCGGCTGGCAAGCGAGCGGAAGCGCATCGATCCGAGCCTGGTGATGCAGATCGAGGCCGGGGCTCGCTGCACGCCGGCCGATATCGCCCGCGCGCTGCGGTTGCGCGAGCGCATCGGCCATGCGCTGGCCGGCTTCTTTGAGCGGCACGATCTGCTGCTGTGCCCCACCGCGCCGGTCACCGCCTGGCCCATCGGCCAACTCGGCCCGCCAGTGATCGGTGGCCGGCCGGCCGGGCCACGCAGCCATGCCGCCTTCACCCCGCTGTTCAACTATTGCGGCGTGCCAGCCTGCTCGGTGCCTGCAGGCAGCGTGCGCGGCCTGCCGGTCGGCCTGCAGGTGGTGGGGCCGCGCTACGAGGACGCCCGGGTGCTCGCCTTTGCCCGCCAAGTCGAGTACTCAGGGCAGTTGTAGTCCGACCTTCGCCTCAGCACCCGACTGCGCGAAAGGTCGACCCACGTAGCCGCTCCCAAGCTGGGCTTGCTGCGCCTGCAGGGCACCCGTGCGATCAGTGACCTCGGCGGTAATCACCGCCATCGCGTGCGCCAGCCCTTGGTGTCCACCGCAATGTGGTGCTTGATGCCCGAGACCTTCTTGCTCGCGTCATAGCCCTTCAAGGCCGCCGTGTCCGTGTTCTTCACGCTCCGCGCGTCCACGCTCGAGTGCGCGCTGCATGCGTTGCGCCCCCACCGCGCAGAACACCTCGTACAGATCCACCTTGCGCGGCGCCGTCTTCCTGCGTGCACTTTCCAGCAGTGGCCTGATCTGCTCGAACTGCTCCGCCTTGATATCGCTTGGGTACCCTCTTCTCATCCTGCGAGCTTCTCACATCTCGCAGGATACTTTGAACACGTTCCTAGAAAAATATCATCCTAAGCGCCAAAACAACAACAACTCCATTCAAAAGACGTTCCATCCAGGCATCCCCCTTTTTTAGGGCATACCTGGCCCCCAAGGTCGAACCAATCAGCGTGCCAACGACCAGCGACAATCCAAAATGCCAGTTTATTATATTCCCAACCCCATAGACAACGAGGGAAGCCAGTGAAATAAAAAGCCCACTTATTTTTCTTGTTCCAACTGACTCGCTGACCGTCTTGTTGAAAACAAGTATGAAAACATAAGTCGCGAGTTTCGCCTGCCCGCCAAAAAAACCACCCAAAGCGCCTATCCCAACGAACGAAAAATACCCGAATATCTTCCGTTTCCGAGAAATCGAATCCCCTGAAGGCAAGGGCCGCTTGATCAGTGACAAGACAATCATCAGGAGCGTTATCGCCCCGATAACCTTGTGCAAAATAGAGGAGTCTATTTTCAGAAGCAGGGATGCGCCGAGAATCGATCCCAAGAGACCAAAAAATGCAGCCGGGGCCGCCAGCTTATAGTCGATTTTCCCTTGCCTGTGGAATTCACGCAGCCCGGCAAGCATGGTTCCAACCGAGGCAACGCGCGCCGATGCGATCGATGATAGTGGTGAAATTCCAAGCCATATCATGACTGGGACCGTAAGAAATGCGCTGCCCCCCGTATTGGTTCCGATGAAGCCGGTCACCAACCCGAGAAGAAACAGGAAAATGGAGATGGCAATTGGATTGTTCAATTCCTGAATCCTGTCCTGTTCGAGCATAGGCACGGCAGGAAGCCGTTCATGAAGAGCATCCCCGGACCTCGTTCTAGCCCAGGATTTTCCGGTAGACAAGAAATCCGGAGCGTTCTGCCACCTTGTTGTAGAGTTGCATGGCAGCGCCATTGGTTTCATGCGTTTGCCAATACACCCGTGGTGAGCCTGCAGCCTTGGCCCGGTCATATACCCCCGCTATCAATCTCTTCCCGATACCGGAGCCGCGTGAGTTCGGCGCAGTAAACAGATCCTGCAGATAGCACGTCGGCTGGATCTGGATCGTGCTGCGGTGGAAGAGATAGTGAACCAGCCCGATGATTTCGCCATGGGACTCGGCCACCAGGCCATGCACTGGCTCTGCCGGGTCAAAGAATCGCTGCCAGGTGGTATTTGTAATTTCATCAGGAAGGGCCGTCGGGCCTGAGCGCCCATAGAATTCGTTGTACCCGGCCCAAAGCTGCAGCCATTGCGAGAAATCCTCGCCTCTTACTTCACGGATCACGATATCGTTCATCACGAGGTCCAGCATGGTGGTGCCATTCTGGCAGTATTGAGCGGGTCCGGGCCCGTCATTCGCTGGAGCCGCCTGCACGCACTGGCGATCGCTCTGGCTGCCTTTTTGGCCCCCGCGTGAAGGCCGCCGACAGCAGCAGCGCCAGCAGCGCCCCCGGCGCCACCACCTGGCCGATGGCCGAAAGCGAGGGAATGGCGGACATCGCGATCAGGGTGAAGGACAGCACGGTCGTCAGGTTGGCCAGCATCAGCGAGGCCAGCGTGTCCTCGTCGGCGTGGCCGGTCTCGCGCAGCTGGTCGAAGAAGAGCGCGTAGTTGGAACCCACCGCCACCACCAGCAGCAGGCCCACCAGGTGCAGGATCGACAGCGCCATGTTCATCGCCGCCATGGCGCCCAGGGTGAGCATCACGGCGACCAGCAGCGGCAGGCACACGGCGAACAGGCGCCGGCCCGAGCGCAGCCACAGGCCCAGCAGCACGACCACCGCCAGCGCACCCAGCGCCACCTGGACGAAGGCCTCGTGCAGGTAACGGTCGTACAGGTCGCCCAGTTCCTGGCCGACGTCGGCCACGGTCACGTCGGGCAGGCCGGCCAGCGCCGCCGCCACCCTGGCGTGCTCGAACCTGGGGCCGGCGTGCAGCGAGATCATGGCCGCCCAGCCGCCGTCCGGCCGCTCGAACAGCAGCGCGTTGGCGATCGGGCCGAGCGGGCTGGCCGCGACGTCCTTGAACGCCAGCGGCGCCTGTCCGCGCGCCGCCTGCACGGCCGCGATGAAGGGCTCCAGCCGTTCGGGCCTGAGGGGCACGCCCTCCAGCGCCTCGGCCAGCCGGGTGCGCAGGGTGCCGGCCTCGGGCAGCGCGGCCAGGCGCCGCGCCTGCGCCTCGCGGCTGGGCAGGAAGCGGGTGACGGTGTCGTAGCCGATCAGCGTGCCGTCGTCGAGCAGCGGCTCCAGCCGCGCGCCGGCCGCCTCGGCGTGGCGCAGCGCCGTCTCCACGTCGCTGCCGTAGGCCACCACCAGCGTCGCGCCCTCGCTGGCGCCGATGTCGGCGCGCAGGCGCTCGTCGAGCTGCCGGGCCGCCTTGGGCACCGGGCTCATGGCGCTGAGCGTGGCGCGCCACAGGTGGCCGC
>JASGDG010000121.1:0-12281 GCA_047607325.1 Xenophilus sp.
CGCCTGCATGCGCGGCACGCGCGCCGCTGCCCACGCGGGCCGCGGCGGCGGCGCGCACGGGCAGATAGACCACCACCTGGTAGCCGCGCCTGAAGGTGTGGCCGGCGCCCACGTCGTTCCACTTCGCCACGCTGGACGGGTTGAGGCGGTAGCGCCGGGCAATGGTGGCGGGGGTGTCGCGGCGGCCGGCCTTGACCGTGGTGCGGCGCGTGACGATCTCGGGCTCGAAGCTCAGGTGCCCCGTCTCGGCCACGACGGCGTCCACGTCCTGCTGCACGCGTGCGCTGCGCGGCACGATCAGCGTGGAGCCGGCCTTGATCAGCATGCGCGGCGGGATGCTGTTCATCGTGCGCAGGTCGGCTTCGCTCATGCCGGAGCGCTGCGCGGCCTCGGCCGCCGTCATCGTCGCGGGCACGGTCCAGGCGGTCCAGCTCGCGTACTGGCCCTGGTTGTAGGCATCGAAGTTGCGCTCGAACACGGCGGCGTTGTCCCAGGGCAGCAGGATTTCCGTGCTGCCGCCGGCGGCCAGCAGCACCGGCTTGTGCGCGGCCGGGTTGAGGGCGCGGAAGTCCTCCACCCGCACGTCCGCCAGCTTGGCGGCCAGTTCCACGTCCAGGTCGCGCGTGAGCGTCACGGTCTGGAAGTAGGGGTGGTTGGAGACGTAGGGCAGTTCGACGCCGAACTTCTGCGGGTCGGCGATGATGTTCTTCACCGCCTGCAGCTTGGGCACGTAGTAGCGTGTCTCGTCCGGCATCTTCAGGTCGGTGTAGCCGGTGGGCAGGCCCGCCTTCTGGTTGCGCGCGATGGCGCGGCCCACGCTGCCTTCGCCCCAGTTGTAGGCGGCCAGCGCGAGCTGCCAGTCACCGAAGGTGTCGTACAGGCGCTGCAAATAGTCCAGCGCGGCGCGGGTGGAGGCCACCACGTCGCGCCGGTCGTCGCGGAAGATGTTCTGCTTGAGGTCGTAGTCGGCGCCGGTGGCGGGCATGAACTGCCACATGCCCGCGGCCCGCGCGCTGGAGACGGCCTGCGGGTTGAAGGCACTCTCGATGTACGGCAGCAGCGCCAGCTCGGTGGGCATGCCGCGCCGCTCCAGTTCCTCGACCACGTGGAAGATGTACTTGTTGGAGCGGTCCACCATGCGCTGGATGTAGTCCGGCCGGGTGGCGTACCACTGTTCGCGGTCGCGCACCAGGTCGCTGTCCAGGTCCGGCATCTTGAAGCCGCGGCGGATGCGGTCCCACATGTCGGTCGGCGGCGCCAGCGTGACGACACTGCGCGCGCTGTCGCCGATGTGGCCGGCCGTGATGGGCGACAGGCCGCTGTCGGGGCGGCTGGCCGAGCCGGCGGAGGAAGAGGAGTCGGAGGGGGGAGAGGACGGCCCGGTGCTGGCGCAGCCTGCGAGGAACAGGGCGCCTGCCAGGCAGGCGGCAAGGAAGCGTCTCATCGGAAGTCGTTTTTCCATTGGCGCAGCGCCGCGAAGACGGCCACCTCGTCGGCGTCGGCGGGCAGGCGGGCGTGCCGTTGCACGGCGGCGCTGACAGTGGGTTCGCGGCTGCGAAGGAAGGGGTTGATGCGGCGCTCGGTGGCGAGTTGGGCCGGCAGGGTGGGCCGGCCGTGCGCGCGCAGTGATTCGCAGCGCGCAGCATAGCCGGCCAGCGCCTCGTTGCCAGGCTCGACGGCCCGGGCGAAGCGCAGGTTGGCGAGCGTGTACTCGTGGGCGCAGCACACGCGCGTGGGGCCGGGCAGGGCGCCCAGCGCGTCGAGCGAATGCAGCATCTGCGCGGGCGTGCCCTCGAACAGCCGGCCGCAGCCGCCGGAAAAGAGCGTGTCGCCGCAGAAGAGCAGCGGCGCCTCGTCGCCGGTGGCCGGCAGGTAGTAGGCGATGTGGCCGGCGGTGTGGCCGGGCACGTCGATGACCTGCAAGCGCAGGCCGAGCACTTCCGCCGTGTCGCCCTGCGCCAGGGGGGTGAAAGGCTGCGGGATGCGCTCGTGCGCCGGGCCGTAAACCCGGGTGCCGGTGGCCTCGCGCAGCGCGTCGACGCCGCCGGTGTGATCGGCGTGGTGGTGCGTGACTAGAATCGCGGCCAGCCTCAGGCCGGGCCGGGCCGCCAGGGCGCCGAGCACCGGTCCGGCATCGCCCGGATCGACCACGACCGCGTGCGCTCCGACCTGCAGCATCCAGATGTAGTTGTCGGCAAAAGCGGGCAACGGAACGAGGGTCATGAGCCATCGAATTATAGGTTTGCAGGAATGGTTCCAGACCCCCGCCGGACGCTACCTGAGCGCGTGGGAAGAGGCGCAGTTCGACGAGGCGGTGGCCGACATCTTCGGCTATCACGCGCTGCAGCTCGGCCTGCCGGAACTGCCCGCGCTGCGCGCCAACCGCATGCCGCACCGCTGGATCGCGGTGCCCGGACCGGGCTGCGCGCAGGCCGCGCTGGCCTGCGACTTCGCTGCGCTGCCTTTTCCCGCCAACAGTCTGGACCTGCTGGCGCTGCCGCATTCGCTCGAACTCGGCCCCGAACCGCATGCCGCGCTGCGCGAGGTCGAGCGCGTGCTGGTACCCGAGGGCCGGGTGGCGATCTGCGGCTTCAACCCCACCAGCCTGTGGGGCCTGCGCCAGCGGCGCGCGCGCCTGTACCGGCGGCTGGGCTTCGGCGAGCCGTACCTGCCTGCGCAGGGCGAATTCATCGGTTACTGGCGGCTGCGCGACTGGCTGCGGTTGCTGGGCTTCGAGGTGGAGTCCAGCCGCTTCGGCCTGTACCGGCCCGCGGTGGGCGGCCAGGCCTGGCTGGAGCGCTGGCGCTGGCTCGATCGCCTGGGTGAGCGCTGGTGGCCCATTTTCGGCGCCGTGTATTTCATCGTCGCCGTCAAGCGCGTGCGCGGCATGCGCCTGCTGCCGGCGGACTGGCGGCGGCGCAACACCGTCACCGCCGCGCCCGTGCCGGTGGCCGGGCGCATCCACCGGGACTTCATCCCCGCTGAAGAAGAGAAGAAGCACATATCTTGAACGAAGTCACCATCTACACCGACGGCGCCTGCAAGGGCAACCCCGGCCCCGGAGGCTGGGGCGCCTGGCTGAAGTCCGGCACCAGTGAAAAGGAACTGTTCGGCGGCGAGTTGAACACCACCAACAACCGCATGGAACTGACGGCCGTGATCGAGGGCCTGGCGGCGCTCAAGCGGCCGTGCAAGGTCACCCTCTACCTGGACAGCCAGTACGTGCGCCAGGGCATCACCGAATGGATCCGCGGCTGGAAGGCCAAGGGCTGGATCACCTCGACCAGGCAGCCGGTGAAGAACGTGGAGTTGTGGAAGCGGCTGGACGACCTGGTGGCCCACCATGGGCACCAGATCGAGTGGCGCTGGGTCAAGGGTCATTCGGGCGATCCGGGCAACGAGCGGGCCGATGCGCTGGCCAACCGGGGCGTGCTGCACGCCCAGGGGCGGCTGTAGCCTCAGCCGCCGAGCGCCCGGAGATCCTGCGGCGTATTGACGTTGGCGAAGCCGCCCGCATCGCCCGGCCGGTCGAAGGGCACCGTCACGCCGCCGCAGGCGGTCGCCCACTGGCCGACCCTGCGGCCGCCCCCGGCGAGGTGGCGCGCCAGCGCTTCGCGCAGCGAGGCGTGCATCAGGCAGAACACTGGCTGCGGGCGCATCGCCCCGCCTTCGGCGGCGGCTGCGGTGGCGATGCGGGCGCCGCGCTCCAGCGCGGCCTGGCCCAGGCGCCGGGCTAGGTCGGGCGGAAAGCGCGGCGTGTCGCAGGGCACCGTCAGAAGCCACTCGGTGCGGCAGTGCGTCAGGCCGGCCAGGAAGCCGGCCAGCGGGCCGGGATGGCCGGGCACGGGGTCGGCCCACACCGGCACGCCGAAGGCCGCATAGGCGTCCGGATGGCGGTTGGCGTTGACGGCCAGCGCGCCGACCTGCGGACGCAGCCGCTCCAGCGCATGTGCGGCGAGCGGCCGGCCCTGCCAGTCCACCAGGCCCTTGTCGGCGCCGCCCATGCGGGTGCCCAGGCCGCCGGCGAGCACCAGGCCGGTGATGTGTTCCGGCTTCACCCTCCGATGTAGCTCATCTCGACGCGGCGCGGCCCGTCCGTGCCGGTGCCGGGCGGGTGCGGCGCCGCGCGCAGCTCGGAATAGCGGTCGGCCCGGCCCTGCCAGAGGGCGGCGAGGGCGGCGTCGAGTTCGTCGTCGCTGGCGCCGCCGCGCAGCAGAGGCCTGAGGTCGTGTCCCTGGCTGGCGAAGAGGCACAGGTACAGCCGCCCCTCGGTCGACAGGCGTGCGCGGCTGCAGTCGCCGCAGAAGGCGCGCGTCACGCTGCTGATGGTGCCGATCTCGCCGGCGCCGTCAGCGTAGGCCCAGCGCCGGGCCGTCTCGCCCGGTGCGGCGGCTTCCAGCGGCACCAGCGGGAAGGCGGCCGCCAGGTGCTGCACCATCTCGGCCGAGGGCAGCACCTCGTCCAGGCGCCATCCGTTGGTGGCGCCGACGTCCATGTACTCGATGAAGCGCAGCACCACGCTGCCGCCGTGGTGTTCGCGGAAGTGCCGCGCCATTGGCAGGATCTGGTCCGCGTTGGCGCTGCGCTTGACCACCATGTTGACCTTGACTGGCGCCAGCCCGGCGGCGCGGGCCGCCTCGATGCCGGCCAGGACTTGAGCCGCCGGGAAGTCCACGTCGTTCATGCGGCGGAAGACGGCGTCGTCCAGCGCGTCCAGGCTCACTGTCACGCGGCGCAGGCCGGCGGCGGCCAGGGCCCGGGCCTTGCGCGCCAGCAGCGCGCCGTTGGTGGTCAGGGCGATGTCCAGTGGCGCACCGTCCGGCGTGCGCAGCGCGGCCAGCTGGGCGACCAGCGCCTCGATGTTCCTGCGCAGCAGCGGCTCGCCGCCGGTCAGCCGCAGCTTGCGTACGCCGCGGCGGGCGAACACGGCCGCCAGGCGCGCGATCTCCTCAAAGCTCAGCAGCGCGTCGTGCGGCAGGTAGCGATAGTCCTTGTCGAACACCTCCTTGGGCATGCAGTAGCTGCAGCGGAAGTTGCAGCGGTCGGTGACGCTGATGCGCAGATCGGTGAGGGTGCGCCCCAGCGCATCGTGCAGCTGGCCGCGGCCCGGCGAGGGCTGGGCGGCCGGCAGCGCACGTGCCGTGCGGCCGATGCGCTCGATGGGAATGGCGAATTCGCGAGGGGCGTTCATGGGGTCGTCGCAATGTACTGCAGGGTCGGCCGTCCCTCTGGCATCAGGGCCTCCGTTCGGCGCGGGACAACCCTGACGGGATCGATGTCATTGAGAATGAATATCATCACCATGCGCCCGAGTACGCACATGCAGGCATGACGCAAAGGGCTCTTTGCTTCCAAGGAGCTTCGCCATGCCTTTGCCCTCCCTTTCCTCCCCCGCGGCCGCTCCGCCCGAGGCTGGCGAACGCCTGGCCCGCTGGGAGCGGCTGACCCGCCAGGCGCGCGAGGCGCATGGCCGCGGCCGGCTGGAGTCAGCCCTGGCGGCCCAGGTGCAGGCCTTGTGGCTGGCCGAGGAACTGCTGGACGGCCCGCTGCTGATGCAGCGTCCCGACGATTGCCTGGCGGCCCTGGTCGTCTCCCATCACAACCTGGCCGACCTGTACTGCCACCGCGGGCAGGCCGGCCAGGCCATCGACCACCTGTGCCAGGCGCACGCGCTGCTGCTGCGCCTGGGCAGTGATGCGCACGTGCCGCCCGACGTGCGCCAGGCCGCCTGGCGCCATCTGCGCGAGGCCCGCGCCGGGCTTCTGGCCTGGCAGCGCGAGCGCGGATCCGAGCCGGCCATCGAGGCCGCGCTCCACCTCCCCGACCTGGCCGTCCAGGCGGGGCGCTTCCTTCAACACCTTCACTAATCCCGCAACCCGAGGAGAACCATGCCCTACACGCTGCCCCCGCTGCCCTACGCCTTCGACGCGCTCGAACCGCACGTCGACGCGCAGACGATGGAGATCCACCACACCCGGCACCATCAGGCCTATGTCAACAACCTCAACGCCGCCGTCAAGGACACCCCGTACGACGGCGAGCCGGTGGAGCAGCTCATCGCCGACCTGAACCGCCTGCCCGAGGGCGTGCGCACCGCGGTGCGCAACAACGGCGGCGGCCATGCCAACCACAGCCTGTTCTGGACGGTGATGGCGCCAGCCGGGCAGGGCGGGGGCGGCGTGCCTGCGGGCGCGCTGGCCCAGGCCATCGATGCCGACCTGGGCGGCTTCGATGCTTTCAAGGACGCCTTCACCCAGGCTGCGCTGTCCCGCTTCGGCAGCGGCTGGGCCTGGCTGGTGGCGGGCGCCGGCGGCAGGCTGGCGGTCGAAAGCAGCGGCAACCAGGACAGCCCGCTGATGGCCGGCATCGGCTCCGGCGCCACGCCCCTCCTGGGGCTGGACGTGTGGGAGCATGCTTATTACCTGAAGTACCAGAACCGGCGGCCCGACTACATTGCCGCCTTCTACAACGTCGTGAATTGGGCCGAGGTGGCCCGGCGCTTCGCCGCTGCGCGCGGCTGACGCCCCCGCCCGCAGCCCGATGCCGCCCGAACAGGAGTCCGAAGCGATGAACGAACCCACCGCCGCCGCTCGCGCGTCGTTGCGTCCTCGCGAATGGCTGGGCCTGGCCATCGTGGCGGCCGGCGCCGTGGTCTTCGCGGTGGAGTTCTGGCAGTTCACGGCCACCCGTCCGGTGGTGTGGAGCGCGCTGCTGGGCGGCTCCGTGGCCGCGCTGGCCACGGCCCTGGGCACGGTGCCGGTCATGTTCTCGCAGCGTTTGTCGGAGCGGGTGCAGGACACGCTGTTCGGCTTCGGCGCCGGCGTCATGCTGGCCGCCTGCGCCTTCTCGCTGATCATCCCCGGCCTGGACGCGGCGCGCGCCCAGGGCCTGGGCGGCGGCAGCCCCTGGGCGGCCGGCGGGGTGATCGGCGCCTCCATCCTGCTGGGTGGCGCGGCGCTGATGCTGATGGACACGTTGCTGCCTCACGAGCACTTCATCAAGGGCCGCGAGGGCATGGACAGCCACGCGGCGCGCAAGCTGCGCCGCACCTGGCTGTTCGTGTTCGCCATCACGCTGCACAACTTGCCCGAGGGGCTGGCCATCGGCGTCGGGTATGCCGGCAACGACAGCCTGCGTGCCAACGCCCTGGCCACGGGCATCGCCATCCAGGACGTGCCGGAGGGCCTGGTGGTCGCCGTGGCGCTGCTGGCCGCCGGCTACCGCCGCTCGCTGGCGGTGGCGCTGGGCATGGCTTCCGGCCTCGTCGAGCCGCTGGGCGCGGTGGCGGGCGCGGCCGTTATCGGCTGGTCGGCTTCGCTGCTGCCCTGGGGGATGGGCTTCGCGGCCGGCGCGATGCTGTTCGTCATCAGCCACGAGATCATTCCTGAATCGCACCGCAAGGGGCACGAGGCCTTTGCCACCAGCGGGCTGATGCTGGGCTTCGTACTGATGCTGCTGCTGGACACGGCGCTCGGCTGACCGGCGCACACGATCCACGCGCCGATCTGCGGCTTTTTCATCGCTTTGGCCCCGAAGCCTGTCGGGAAGCGCCGCAGGATGGCTACGATGGCCAGCCCTCCGTTCCGCGCTTGCGAGGATTGCCATGAACGCTCCCACTTCCCTCACCAACGACCTCTTCGGCCAACTGCTGCAGGGCGGCGCGCCGCAGCAGATCGCTGACCAGATCGGCGCCGACGCGGACCAGACCCGCGACGCCATCGGCGCGGCGCTGCCGATGCTGCTGGGCGCTCTGGGCCGCAATGCCCAGCAGCCGCAGGGCGCGGCCGACCTGCTCGGCGCGCTGCAGCGCGACCACGCCGATGGCACGGACCTGGGCGGGCTGCTCGGCTCGCTGCTGGGCGGCGGCGCCACAGGCGGCCAGACCGACGGCGGCGGCATCCTCGGCCACATCTTCGGCGATGCCCAGCCGCATGCCGAAAACGGCCTGGGCCAGGCGACCGGCCTGGCTGCCGGCCAGGCCGGCCAGTTGCTGAAGATCCTGGCACCCATCGTCATGGCCTTCCTGGCCCGTCGCGCCAGCACCGGCGGCGTGGATGCCGGCGGCCTGGGCGGCATGCTGGGCCAGGAGTCCAGCGGCATCCAGAGCCAGGGCGGCCTCGGCGGCGGCCTGCTGAATTCCGTGCTGGACCAGAATGGCGACGGCCAGCTCGACCTGGGCGATCTGCTCAAGATCGGCGGCAGCCTGCTCGGCGGGCGGCGCTGAGCGCGGGTCTCCATCGAAAAAACAACGGCGCCCTCGGGCGCCGTTTTGCTTTTTGCGGCCCGCCCGCGGGCCGCGTCAGCCGTGCCGCACCGCGACCGTCTTGAGCGTAGTGAAGCCGTACAGCGCCTCGAAGCCCTTCTCGCGCCCGTAGCCGGAGGACTTGACTCCGCCGAAGGGCAGTTCCACCCCGCCGCCGGCACCGTAGTTATTGATGAAGACCTGGCCGCTCTTCACCCGCCTGGCCATGCGGAATTGGCGCGCGCCGTCCTGGGTCCACACGCCGGCCACCAGGCCGAACTGGGTGGCGTTGGCCAGTTCGACCGCCTCGTCCTCGCCCTGGAAGCTCATCGCGGCCAGCACCGGGCCGAAGACCTCCTCCTGCGCCAGGCGGTGCTTGACGGGCACGTCGCGCAGCAGGGTGGGGGCCTGGTAGAAGCCGGTCTCGGGCGCCTCGTCGACGACCTGGCCCTGCGCCACCACCGGGATGTCGGCCGCGTGCGCGTCGGAGAGGAAGTCCCACACCCGCTGCTGCTGGCTCTGGCGGATCAGCGGGCCCAGGTCCAGGTCCATCGCCGCCGGGCCCACGCGCAGCGCCTCGAAGGCCTTGGCCAGGCGCTCCAGCATCAGCTCGTAGACCTCGCGCTCGATCAGCACGCGCGAGCCGGCCGAGCAGGTCTGGCCGGCGTTCTGCACGATGGCGTTGATCACCACCGGCAGGGCGGCGCCCAGGTCGGCGTCGGCGAAGATGATCTGCGGGCTCTTGCCGCCCAGCTCCAGCGTCACCGGGCAGTGGCGCTCGGCCGCCACCTGCTGGATCAGCGTGCCGACCTTCGGGCTGCCGGTGAAGCTGATGTGGTCGATGCCCGGATGCCGCGCCAGCGCGTCTCCCACCTCGTGGCCGTAGCCGGTCACGATGTTGATGGCGCCGGGCGGAAAGCCCGCCTCGGCCGCGAGCTGCGCCACGCGGATCAGCGAGAGGCACGCGTCCTCGGCCGGCTTGACCACGCAGCAGTTGCCCGCCGCCAGCGCACCGCCGACGCTGCGGCCGAAGATCTGCATGGGGTAGTTCCAGGGGATGACGTGGCCCGTCACCCCGTGCGGCTCGCGCCAGGTGAAGACGCTGTAGCCCTCCTGGTAGGGGATCGTCTCGCCGTGCAGCTTGTCGCAGGCGCCGGCGTAGAACTCGAAGTAGCGCACCAGCGCCAGCGCGTCGGCGCGGGCCTGCCGGGTCGGTTTGCCGCAGTCGCGCTGCTCCAGCGCCGTCAGCTCGTCCGCATGCTCGGCCACCTTGCGCGACAGGGCGTACAGCAGGCGGCCGCGTTCGGCCGCGCTGAGCTTGCTCCACGGCCCCTCGAAGCATTCGCGCGCGGCCCGAACGGCCGCGTCGATGTCTTCCGCGTTGCTGCGCTGGAGTTCGTCGAAGGGCTGACCGTCCGAGGGATCGAGGACGGGCAGGGTGCGGCCCGAGGCCGAGGCAAGGCTGGTGTTGGCGATGAAGTTGAGTTGCATGAGGACGGATTGTGCGGGAGCGCCGGCCGGCTCGCCGGGCCGCTCCAGCGGCAGACTCCCTCCGCGTGACAGGATTTTTTACCGGGTCAAAGGCGCCTCTTGCAAAAAGAGCCGAAAATCACCACATGCCGTGCATGAATGCCAATTCCACTCCACGTGCCGGGCGCGACCTGGTCGTGACGGCGACCCTGGCACGGTTGCTGGAACGGCTGGAGCGTAGCGCCCAACCCGTCGATCCGGTGCAGTACCGCTCGGTGGCGCTGCATCTGATGCATGAGTTCGAGGATGTCCCGCCCGAGGAACTCAGATCCGTGCTGGACGCCTTTCCCGCCGCTTCCGAACTCTACGAGAACCTTCATTACCAGCACGCCGGCCTGTGCCGATCGGGTCTGGACGGCGCGATGAGCGCCGAACTCCAGGCGCGCCAGGCCATCGAGCGCGTCCGCGCGTCAGCGGCTGCTCCCAACACGTCGAGGAAAGGGACCGATGTCCAGCACTGAAGTCAAGACCACCGTCAGCGAGGGCGGCCTGCGCTACAAGTCCAAGGCGCCGGGCTCGCCGTTCAAGGCCTCGTCCTCGTTCAGCGGCGCCACCATGTCCTGCTTCCTGTGCGGCAAGCACCGCCCACGCTCGCTGATGCAGACCAAACGCGTGCTGGGCAAGGCCCAGCCCGTGTGCGCGCCCTCCTGCAAGGAACTGGACGAACAGCTCAAGGGCTGAACGCCCAGGTGCGCACGGGTACCTGAGAACTATTGACTGTCTATCGTCCTGCAGCAAAGCTGGATACAGTTGGAAACAAACAGGTGCCGAAGGCACCACAGCGTTTTCCAAGGTGATTCAGTGGCCAAGACACGCCAGGTGATCATGCAGGTTCTCACCCGATCGGGCGAGGAATGGAATCACGTCGAATTCACCCTCGACGACAACTTCGCCGAGCGGTTGCGCCAGCTGCGCACGCTGGTGCCGCCCCTGAGCAACCTCAACCGCAACCGCGACCTGGTGATCGACAAGGTGCGCGTGCGGCTGCCTTCGGCCATCTGGCGTTGCGGCGGCCCGGGCGAGGCGGCCAGCGAGGTCGACGGGTCCTCCATCGTCATCGCGGGCGAGGGCTTCTTCAACTGCGGCGGCAGGAAGCGCAGCACCCGAGAAAACCTGGTGACCTACACCTTCCCCATCGCACGGCTGATCGAATTGCACGTGGCGCGGCCCGGCGGCGAGGCCTTTTTCCTGCGCAACGGCCTGTTCACCAACGACGAACCCGCTCATTCGTCGGCCGGACGCTGGGTGGCTTCGCTGCATGTGCCCGAGCAGGCGGGCGGCCCGGGCACGGATTTCGACACGATGCCCGGATCGCCGGTGCCGCTGGCGCACCCGCGCCGGGCAGAGGGTGAGCCGGCGCAGGTCCGCGCGCTCAACTGAAGCGGGGCCCGTTCGCCTGGCGAACGGACGGCCGCAGCCTCACTTCGCCCGCACCTCCACGCGCCGGGCCTCGGCTGGCGGACCGTCAGCCTGGGTCTGTTCGGGTCTGGCCAGTTCGATCCTCTCTTCCGGCACGCCGGCCGCCTTGAGCGCGGAGGCCACGTTCACGGCGCGCTGCCTGGCCAGTTCGGCGTTCTTCGCCGGGTCGCCGCTGGCGTCGTGGAAGCCGCTGACCAGCACGCTGCCGCCGCTCTGCACCGCCTGCACCACGTCGGCCAGCGCCGGCGCGGCGTTGGGTGCCACCTCGGCGCTGGCGGTGGCGAAGTAGAACTTCACCACGCCGTTCTCGACGCGCACGGCCGCTGCGTCAGCCGCTGCAGAGGGCGCCGGCGCGGACGCTGCTGCCGGTGCGGTGGCGGGCGGATGCGCCGTCGCCGCCGCATCGCCGGCATGGAATTTCACCACCAGCGGCACGATGAGCAGCGCCACGATGTTGATGATCTTGATCAGCGGGTTCACCGCCGGACCGGCCGTGTCCTTGTAGGGGTCGCCCACCGTGTCGCCGGTGACGGCGGCCTTGTGCGTCTCGCTGCCCTTGCCGCCGAAGTGGCCATCCTCGATGTACTTCTTGGCGTTGTCCCAGGCGCCGCCGCCAGTGCACATGCTGATGGCGACGAACAGGCCGGTGACGATGGTGCCCATCAGCAGGCCGCCCAGCGCCTTCGGCCCGAGCCCCAGGCCGACGATGACCGGCACCAGCACCGGCAGCAGCGAGGGGATCATCATCTCCTTGATGGCCGCGCCGGTGAGCATGCCCACCGCCTTGCCGTACTCGGGCTTGCCGGTGCCTTCCATGATGCCCTTGATCTCGCGGAACTGGCGGCGCACTTCCTCCACCACGCTGCCGGCGGCGCGGCCCACGGCCTCCATCGCCATGGCGCCGAAGAGGTAGGGGATCAGGCCGCCGATGAACAGGCCGACGATCACCAGCGGGTCCGACAGGTTGAAGTCGATCGCCTGGCCGTAGGTCTCCAGCTTGTGCGTGTAGTCGGCGAACAGCACCAGCGCCGCCAGGCCGGCCGAGCCGATGGCGTAGCCCTTGGTGACGGCCTTGGTGGTGTTGCCCACC
>JASGDG010000122.1:0-6587 GCA_047607325.1 Xenophilus sp.
CAGGAAGTTACGAGCCGTCTTGTCGTAGCGCGTGGCGATAGCCCTGTACTGCTTCAGGCGAGCAAAGAAGTTCTCGATGAGGTGCCTGGCCTTATACAGGTCTCGGTCATGGTCGCGCGGCTGCTTGTTCGTCGCCCGTGAAGGGATGACAACGCTCTTGCCTTTGCTCAACAGCGGCTCGATCAGTCGGGCATGGGCGTCGTAGGCCTTGTCTGCGATGACAGTGTGCGCTGGCGTGTCCTTGAGCAGGACATCGGCACCTTGCAGATCATGGGCTTGGCCCGGTGTGAGCACAAAGCCCGTCGGATTGCCCAGCGCATCGACCGTGGCGTGGATCTTGGTGCTCAGCCCGCCCCGGCTGCGTCCGAGGGCCTGCGCTTCTGGATCCCCCCTTTTGCCCCAGCACTGTGCTGGTGAGCGCGCACGATGGTGGAGTCGATCATGGCGTATTCGTTGTCTGCGTCCTGCGCCAGCGCCTCGAAGACGCGCTGCCACACGCCACTCTTGCCCCAGCGCGAATGGCGCGTGTGAACGATGCGGAAATCGCCAAAGCGCTCGGGCAGGTCTCGCCAAGGAATGCCTGCACGGTAGCGATAGAGCACGGCATCTACGAACAGCCGGTTGTCTTTTGCAGTGGCTCCCGGTTGTCCTGCTTGGCCTGGCAGCAGGCTCTCGATTTGTGCCCATTGGGCATCGCTGAGGGCATATCTCTTGGTCATCCCTGCGGATATGGGGCTGTAGGGTTGACCATCAACCCTCTGGGGGCATTGATTGATGACACGCCCTAATTTGCCTTCAAGGAAATAGAAGCAGTGCATTCGAATCCGGTCATCGACTGTGTTCGATGCAGGTCTTCTTCGAGCTGAATCAAGCCGCGCACCAATGCGGCCTGCCCCCATCGTGAGGAGTGACGGCGCCGAAGGCGTAGAGGTACTGGCGCTGCAGCCTGACCCTCGCCACAGGCCGCGCCCGCCTGGGCGCCCAGCACCGCCGGGGCGAGCCCGGCAACCCGAAGCGTCCCTCGTCCTGGAACATCAGCCGCATCTGGCGGCCTTGCCCAGCTTGGCGTTCGACCTCCGGGCGCAGCGTGGCGCACAGTTTTTTGAAAGCAGCCCGAGCTGTTGGATCCGCCTTGGGATGTCGGGGTCAGCCGTGGCGATCGGGTAGTCGATACACTGTTGAGGCGGCCACCTGCCGGCCTGTACGTCTCTCGTGGGCCTGCTGGATGTCCGGGATCTTGTTGAGCATCGAGCCGGCCTGCGCGCGCTCAGTGAATGGCGCCAGCAACTCGTGCTCTTGCTCCAGGCTCAGGTACTGGTTTCGCCTTCCGCCACGGCGTTTGATCAGCCGTGGTAGGAGCGCCGACCTGCATCGGCGCGACCGCGGCGGCCGGCCGGCATTGCGCTACGGACTCTCGGCCTTCGTGATCGCGCGCGAGAGCGACGAGGCGGCCCATGCCGAGCACGCCCGACTGCATGCGCTGGCCGCGTTCGACGATCCCGAGCGCGCACGGGCCCAGGCCCACATCGACCCCAAGGCCGCCATGTTCGCCACCTTCGCCAAGAGCCCGCTCGCGGGCTCCAACGGCGGCAGGCGGTTGGGCTGGTCGGCAGCTACGACGCCGTGGCGCGCCGCATCGCGGCCTTCCACGCGGCGGGCATCGAGCTGTCCATGCTGCAGTTCCAGCCGTTCGGGGCCGAGGTGAGGCCGCGGGTTGGGGCAACTGCTGGCGGCAGGCTGGTCAGGCGCCGACGAAGTCCACGCTGAGGATGCAGCGCGCCCGGTCGGGGCGGATCAGGCAGGCATGCCGCGCGAAGGGTGCGCCCGCGCGCAGCAGCTGAGTCGTCACACGGAAGACCGGGCTGCCGGGCGTGATGCCCAGCGCCTGCGCCGCCTCGGCGGAGGCCAGCACCGGCTCGATGGCTGCGGCCTCGGGTGCGATGTCGGCCGGCGCCGCGGCACCGGCTTCGTCGCTGCCGGCCAGCGCCAGGGCCAGCGCGGCCACCTCGGCAGGGACGGCGTCGCCGGGCTGCTCGGGCGCCAGGATCGACAGCGCCAGCGCTTCGCCGTGCAGGCGCACCAGGTGGACCTGGGTCTGCTGCACGCCGCTGCCGCCCGCCGCTTCGATTTCCACCCCCGGCCCGAGGGCCCGCAGTGAGCGCACGAGCCGCGCCAGCGCGCCCCAGTCGCGCCGCACCTGCCCGCCCAGCCGCGGGCGGCGCTGCACGCTGCCGAGCTTCTCGACCGCACGGCGCACCGTGTGGCGGCCGGCATGGTAGTGCGCCATCAGTTCCCTGTCGGTGGGAAACCGCTCGCCGAACTCGCCGGCCGCCAGCCTGCGCTCGAGATCCTGGTGCACGTATCCCCACAGGGAACCCTGCTGTTCCATCGAAGGGAAAAGGGAAATCGAAGAAAGGATGGAAGGAAAGAAATGCCCGATTCGCCGGCCATGGCTGGAAAAGGCCACCGCCGAGAATCCCGACTATACTGCCGCTCTCATTAGTTCGGACTAATCAAGGAAGCGATATGACGCGCAGTTGCAGCACTCTGGACATTCATCGACTCGACCAGACTGTCGAGGCGGTTGCGGCCGATCCCGCGGTCGGCGTGGGCAGTTTCAGGACGGTGACGCAGTGGGAGAACGGCTCGGTCGCGCAGACCACAGCGCGCTCCTTCACGCTCAAGACCGACGAGCCCACACCGCTGGGCGGCAAGGACTCCGCGATCGATCCGATGGAACTGGTGTTGGCGGCCATCGGCACTTGCCTGACCATCGGCTGGGTCACGCAGGCAGTGCGCCGCGGCCTGGAGTACCGCAATCTGCGCATCGAGGTGTCGGGCGACTACGATCTGCGAGGCTTCCTGGACCTCGACACCCAGGTCCGCCCGGGGTTCCATTCCATCTCGTACGAGGTCTTCGTGGATGCGGATGCCGACCCGGCAGTGCTGGAGGAGATCCGCCAAGTGACCGAGCGCACCTCGCCGATGTTCGACAACGTGCTCAATGCCACCCCGGTGCAGGGAGTCATCCGGCGCCAGGGCTGAAGGTGCAGGCTCCGGCGTGCGTGTGCAGGGCGCCAGGTGCTGCAGCCGGCCGACTCGGTCGGGCATTCGTTGCCAAAGCGACTGATGCCTACCCTCTTGCCTGCGGTGGCCACTGGCGGGTGAGGACCTATGAGCGCTCCCTGGGCTGGGCTGCATCCGGTCCGGCCCAGGGAGGGGGATGAGGAAATTGGGGGCGGCCCGGCGCTTCCGCATGGGCACGCCCGCCGCGCTCCAAGCAAAAAGGTCCGGCGCCTTTCGGTGCCGGACCTTGCCGAAGGGGCCTCGCGGGCCCTCAGGGCTTGCTGGCCGTCGGGAAGGGCCAGGCGGCCTGCGGATTCAGCGTCGTCTGCGCCGCAGGGGCGGCAGCCGCAGGGGCGGCAGCCTTCGCAGGCGCAGGCTTGGCGGCCTTCTTGGCCGCAGGCTTCTTCGCGGCTTTCTTGGCCGCGACCTTCTTGGCGGGCGCCTTCTTGGCCGGGGCCTTTTTCGCCGCGACCTTCTTGGCCGCGACCTTCTTTGCAGGCGCCTTCTTGGCCGCGACCTTCTTGGCGGGCGCCTTCTTCGCGACGACCTTCTTGGCCGCGACCTTCTTCGCAGGGGCCTTCTTGGCCGCGACCTTCTTGGCGGGCACCTTCTTCGCGACGACCTTCTTGGCCGCGACCTTCTTCGCAGGCGCCTTCTTGGCGACGACCTTCTTGGCCGGGGCCTTCTTCGCCGCCGCCTTCTTCGCCGGCGCTTTCTTTGCAGTTGCCATTTCTTTCTCCTTGATCAAGTTGAAAAATCAACCTCTTGAAGCACTCCGCGCCACGCAGGCCCCGCTGTCGCGGGCCGGCACGAAGCGATCCATGGCGTTGGGGCCAGGCCCAGCGCCATGAACACGGGAGCCCCGGCCGCCGCACTCTGGAGCGGTGCGTTGCGTGGACGGGGCGATTCTTGAATCCATGCTTTTCGTTCTTGGAAATTCAATCCCAGGACAGAGCGCCGCCCGACTGGTACTCGATCACGCGGGTTTCGAAGAAATTGCGCTCTTTCTTCAGGTCGATCATCTCGCTCATCCAGGGGAACGGGTTCTCCTCGTTCGGAAAGAGCGCTTCCAGGCCGATCTGCGTGGCCCGCCGGTTGGCGATGTAGCGCAGGTAGCCCTTGAACATGGAGGCATTCATGCCGAGCACGCCGCGCGGCATGGTGTCCTCGGCGTAGCGGTATTCCAGCTCGACCGCTTTCTGGAACAGGGCCTTGATCTCGGCCTTGAACTCGGGCGTCCACAGGTGCGGATTCTCGAGCTTGAGCTGGTTGATCAGGTCGATGCCGAAGTTGCAGTGCATCGATTCGTCGCGCAGGATGTACTGGTACTGCTCGGCGGCGCCGGTCATCTTGTTCTGCCGGCCCAGCGCCAGGATCTGGGTGAAGCCGACGTAGAAGAACAGGCCCTCCATCAGGCAGGCGAAGACGATCAGGCTCTTGAGCAGCTTCTGATCGTTCTCGGGCGTGCCGGTGTGGAACTGGGGGTCCATGATCGCGTCGATGAACGGGATCAGGAACTCGTCCTTGTCGCGGATGGAGCCCACCTCGTTGTAGGCGTTGAAGATCTCGGACTCGTCCAGGCCCAGCGACTCCACGATGTACTGGTAGGCGTGGGTGTGGATCGCTTCCTCGAAGGCCTGGCGCAGCAGGAACTGGCGGCACTCGGGCGCCGTGATGTGGCGGTAGGTGCCCAGCACGATGTTGTTGGCGGCCAGCGAGTCGGCGGTGACGAAGAAGCCGAGGTTGCGCTTGACGATGCGGCGTTCGTCCTCGGTCAGGCCGTTCGGGTCCTTCCAGAGGGCGATGTCGCGGTTCATGTTCACTTCCTGCGGCATCCAGTGGTTGGCGCAGGTGGCCAGGTACTTTTCCCAGGCCCACTTGTACTTGAACGGCACCAACTGGTTGACGTCGGTCTGGCCGTTGATGATGCGCTTGTCGGCGGCGTTGACGCGGCGCGTGGAAGGGGCAGCCGCCACGGCGGGTGCAGGCGCCGCAGCCGGCGTGAAGCTGTGCGCGGCAAGGGCCGGCTGCGCAGCGAAAGAAGACGTCGGCGAGGCCGACACCGATGCACCGGAAGCGGCGGTGCTCGGTGCTGCTTGCGGCTGGCTCCTCGGCGCGGAGGGCTTGACTTCGTCGTCCCAGGTCAACATAGAAAAATCCAATACTTGATTATCGGAGCAACCGGTGCGCGTTGGAAAGTTGTCCGCGCGCATCGTGCCCGAATTCTGTTGTGCGAAGGCATCGTGCGTGTCGTCCGATGTCGCGAAGGTGGAGAGGAAAACGGTCCGCATGCGGACCGTTCCTCGTTCATCGGCTCACTGGCAGGCTTCGCAGCCGGGGTCGTCGATCGCGCAGAACTTGATGTCGGTGGCCGGTGTGCTGTCGGCGGCCTGGTCCCTCTGTGCCTGCGCCGCGGCGGCGGCGCGATCGAGCGCGCTCATCGCCGCGGACTGCGCCGACAGGCCGCCGCCTGCGTCGGAGGACACGGCGTTGAGCCGGCCCGACTGCACGGTGGACTTCTCGGCGTGCGTGGCGCTGATGGTGCGCAGGTAGTAGGTGGTCTTCAGGCCGCGCGTCCAGGCCAGCGTGTAGGTGTCGTGCAGCTTCTTGCCCGAGGCGCCGGCCATGTAGATGTTCAGGCTCTGCGCCTGGTCGATCCACTTCTGGCGGCGCGCAGCGGCTTCCACCAGCCATTGCGGCTCGATCTCGAAGGCGGTGGCATAGAGCTGCTTGATGTCCTGCGGCACGCGGTCGATCGGGCGCAGCGAGCCGTCGAAGTGCTTGAGGTCCATCACCATCACGTCGTCCCACAGGCCCAGGCGCTTGAGGTCGCGCACCAGGTAGTGGTTGATCACGGTGAACTCGCCCGACAGGTTGGACTTGACCGACAGGTTGCCGAAGCAGGGCTCGATCGAGGCGTCGACCCCGATGATGTTGGAGATGGTCGCCGTCGGCGCGATGGCCACGCAGTTGGAGTTGCGCATGCCGTCGCGGGCGATCTTGGCGCGCAGCGCGTCCCAGTCCAGCGTGCTGGAGCGGTCGATCTCGACGTAGCCGCCGCGCGCCTGCTCCAGCAGGTTCAGCGAATCCATCGGCAGGATGCCCTTGTCCCACAGCGAACCCTTGAAGCTGGAGTACCGGCCGCGCTCGGCCGCCAGCTCGGTGGAGGCCCAGTAGGCGTGGTAGCAGACCGCTTCCATCGAGCGGTCGGCGAATTCCACCGCCTCCTGGCTGGCGTAGGGGATGCGCAGTTCGTACAGCGCGTCCTGGAAGCCCATGATGCCCAGGCCCACGGGCCGGTGACGCAGGTTGGAGTCGCGCGCCTTCTTCACAGCGTAGTAGTTGATGTCGATGACGTTGTCGAGCATGCGCATGGCCGTCGAGATCGTCTTCTTGAGCTTCTCGTGGTCGAGAACCTGCGAAGCGACGCCGTTGGCGTCGCGTGCGCCGTCCTTCAGGTGCTGCAGCAGGTTGACCGAGCCCAGGTTGCACACGGCCGTCTCGGTGTCGCTGGTGTTCAG
>JASGDG010000123.1:0-10402 GCA_047607325.1 Xenophilus sp.
CCGAGGCCGCCTGCGGCGCGGCGGCGGCGGGGGCCGGCGCGGGCACGGCGCCCGCCACGCCTTCGAGCACCAGCACCACCGAGCCTTCGCTCACCTTGTCGCCGACATTGACCTTGACTTCCTTGACCACGCCGGCCGCCGAGGACGGGATTTCCATGGACGCCTTGTCGGACTCGACGGTGATCAGCGACTGCTCCACCTTCACGGCGTCGCCCGGCTTGACCAGCACCTCGATCACCGCGACCTCCTTGAAATCGCCGATGTCGGGCACCTTGACCTCGACCGGCCCTGCTGCTGCAGCAGCGACGGCGGCGGCCGGCGCGGGCGCAGCGCTGGCAGGCGCCGGAGCGGCCGCGGGCGCCGGGGCCGCTTCTGCACCCTCGCTTTCCAGGATCAGCACCAGCGAGCCTTCGCTCACCTTGTCGCCGACATTGAGCTTGACTTCCTTGACCACGCCGGCGGCCGACGACGGAATCTCCATCGACGCCTTGTCCGACTCCACCGTGATCAGCGACTGCTCGACCGCCACGCTGTCGCCGGGCTTGACCAGCACCTCGATCACCGCGACCTCGCTGAAATCGCCGATGTCCGGCACCTTCACTTCGACTGCTGCCATGTTCCGTGTCTCCCGCCCGATCTCAGGCGCTTGTGGTTGTGGTTACGCGTAGAGCGGGTTGATCTTGTCGGTGGCGATGCCGTACTTCTTGATTGCCTCGGCCACCTTCGCCACCGGCAGCACGCCGTCATCGGCCAGGGCCTTGAGCGCGGCGACCACGATGTAGTGGCGGTTGACCTCGAAGTGCTCGCGCAGCTTGCTGCGGAAGTCGCTGCGGCCGAAGCCGTCGGTGCCCAGCACGCGGTAGCTGCGGCCCTTCGGGATGAAGGAGCGGATCTGCTCGGCGTAGGACTTCATGTAGTCGGTCGAGGCCACCACCGGCCCGGCGCTCTTGCCGAGCTGTTCGGCCACGAAGGGCACGCGCGGCGTCTCGGTGGGATGCAGCAGGTTCCAGCGGTCCGCGTCCTGGCCGTCGCGGGCCAGCTCGTTGAAACTCGGGCAGCTCCACACACCGGCCGCCACGCCCCAGTCCTGCTCCAGCAGCTCCTGCGCGAAGAAGGACTCGCGCAGGATGGTGCCGCTGCCCAGCAGCTGCACCGTGGGCACGTTCTTGCCCTTGACGGCCGGCGCCGGCTTGGCCAGGTACATGCCCTTGATGATCTGCTCTTCGGTGCCGGGCTGCAGGCCGGGCATGGCGTAGTTCTCGTTGAGCAGCGTCAGGTAGTAGAAGACGTTGTCCTGCTTCTCCACCATGCGCTTGAGGCCGTGGTGCAGGATCACGCCGACCTCGTGCGCGAAGGTCGGGTCGTAGCTGACGCAGTTGGGGATGGTGCCGGCCAGGATGTGGCTGTGGCCGTCCTCGTGCTGCAGGCCCTCGCCGTTGAGCGTGGTGCGCCCGGAGGTGCCGCCCAGCAGGAAGCCGCGCGCCTGCATGTCGCCGGCGGCCCAGGCCAGGTCGCCGATGCGCTGGAAGCCGAACATCGAGTAGTAGATGTAGAACGGGATCATGATGCGGTTGCTCGTGGAGTACGAGGTCGCCGCGGCGATCCAGCTGGCCGTGCCGCCCGCTTCGTTGATGCCTTCCTGCAGGATCTGGCCGGCCTTGTCCTCCTTGTAGTACATGACCTGGTCCTTGTCGACCGGGGTGTACTGCTGGCCATGGGGGTTGTAGATGCCGATCTGGCGGAACAGGCCCTCCATGCCGAAGGTGCGCGCCTCGTCCACCAGGATGGGCACCACGCGCGGGCCCAGCGCCTTGTCGCGCAGCAGCTGCGTGAGGAAGCGCACGTAGGCCTGGGTGGTGCTGATCTCGCGGCCTTCCGCGGTGGGCTCCAGCACCGCCTTGAAGGTCTCCAGCGAGGGGATGGTGAAGCTCTCGTCGCTGCGTGTGCGGCGCTTGGGCAGGTAGCCGCCCAGCGCCTTCCGGCGCTCGTGCAGGTACTTCATCTCCGGCGTGTCGTCGGCCGGCTTGTAGAAGGGCAGCTCGGCGATCTGGCTGTCGGGCACCGGGATGTTGAAGCGGTCGCGGAAAGCCTTGATGTCCTCGTCGTCGAGCTTCTTGGTCTGGTGGACGGTGTTCTTGCCCTCGCCGATCTTGCCCATGCCGAAGCCCTTGACGGTCTTCACCAGCAGCACGGTGGGCTGGCCCTGGTGGTTCTGCGCCGCGTGGAAGGCGGCATACACCTTCTGCGAGTCGTGGCCGCCGCGCTGCAGGTTCCAGATCTCGTCGTCGCTCATGTGCTCGACCATCTTCAGCGTGCGCGGGTCGCGGCCGAAGAAATGCTTGCGCACGTAGGCGCCGTCGTTGGCCTTGAAGGCCTGGTAATCGCCGTCGTTGCACTCCATCATGATCTTGCGCAGGGCGCCGTCATGGTCCTTGGCAAGCAGGGCGTCCCAGCCCTTGCCCCAGATCAGCTTGATGACGTTCCAGTTGGCGCCGCGGAACTCGCCCTCCAGCTCCTGGATGATCTTGCCGTTGCCGCGCACCGGGCCGTCCAGGCGCTGCAGGTTGCAGTTGATGACGAAGATCAGGTTGTCCAGGTTCTCGCGTGCCGCCAGGCCGATGGCGCCCAGCGACTCCACCTCGTCCATCTCGCCGTCGCCGCAGAACACCCACACCTTGCGGTTGGCGGTGTCGGCGATGCCGCGCGCATGCAGGTACTTGAGGAAGCGCGCCTGGTAGATCGCCATGATCGGGCCCAGGCCCATCGACACCGTGGGGAACTGCCAGAACGCCGGCATCAGCTTGGGGTGCGGGTAGCTCGACAGGCCCTTGCCGTCCACTTCCTGGCGGAAGTTCAGCAGTTGCTCTTCGGTCAGGCGGCCTTCGAGATAGGCGCGCGCATAGATGCCGGGCGAGACGTGGCCCTGGATGTACAGCAGGTCGCCGCCGTGGCCTTCGCTCTCGGCATGCCAGAAGTGGTTGAAGCCGGCGCCGAACATGCTGGCCAGCGAGGCGAAGGAGCCGATGTGGCCCCCCAGGTCGCCGCCCTCGGGCGGATGGTGGCGGTTGGCCTTGACCACCATCGCCATGGCGTTCCAGCGCATGTAGGCGCGCAGGCGCTGCTCGATCTCCAGGTTGCCGGGGCTGCGCGCCTCCTGGCTGGGCTCGATGGTGTTGACGTAGCCGGTGTTGGCCGAGAAGGGCATGTCCACGCTGTTCTGGCGGGCATGCTCCAGCAGCTCTTCCAGCAGGAAGTGGGCGCGCGCCGGCCCCCCGGCCTGGATCACGGCGGACAGGGCGTCCCGCCACTCCTTGGTTTCCTGGGCGTCCGCGTCGTTGGCCGCTGCGCCGAAATGGTTCTCGGGATTCGCCGACATCCTGTGTCTCCTTTGGGCTATGGGTGGTCCGGTAATTGCGTCCTGATCGCGCTCGCGCGGAGCGCGATCAGTGTCTCACAAAAAAGCGAGCATTCCAAATTATGCCTTTCAGTTTTTTAATACGAAATAAGGGCTTGCCAGCGCCTTGCGCCCGGCCGTGACGACAGGGCTTCACCCTACACTCGAAAGATGCCTTTCTCCAGCCCCCTGTCCGCGGCGCGCCATGCGGTGAGCGCTTCGCCGCTGTCGTGGTGGCGGCGCTGGTGGAAGCGGCAGACGCCGGTGCGGCAGGACCGGGTGGCGCTGCTGGTGCCGCTGGCGGCGGTGCTGCTGTTCCTGGCCGCCATCGTGGCCGCCTTTTATTACCTGCGTGCGGAAGAGCTGGAGCGCGAGCAGGAGTCGGTCAAGCGCGACGTGGAATACGCCCAGCAGCGGCTGCGCCTGCGCCTGCTGGAGCGCCAGGAACAGCTGATGCGGCTGGCGCGCGACGCGGGCAACCGGGAGATCGACGCCGCCGAGTTCCGCAGCCGGGCCGAATCGCTGGTGAGCCAGTACCCGGAGCTGCAGGTGGTCAGCTGGCTGGACGACCGGCGCCGCGTGCAGTCCAGCTACGCCGCGCCCAGCGTGCCGCAGCAGCAGCAGCATGCGGCCGGCGAGGTGCTGCGCCCCGGCGACATCGAAAGCAACTACGCCTTGGCGCGCGAGCTGCGCCAGCCGGTGTTCTCGCAGCCCGCCGCGAACCAGGATCCGCCCGGCCTGCTGCAACTGCACATCCCGCTGTACGACCAGGGCCTGTTCGCCGGCATGGTGCTGGGCGAGTTTTCCATCGACGGGCTGCTGCGCTACGGCGTGCCGCCGGAAGTGGCGGCGCGCTATGCCGTCTCGCTGCTCGATTCCGCCTCGCGGACCATCGCCGGCAACACCGTCAACCCGCGCGACGAGGAACTGCGCCTGCTGCCGTGGGACCGGCCGGCCAACGAGTTCGAAGTTCCCGTCTCGCCGGTGGGCAACGGCCTGGTGCTGCGGGCGCAGGCCTACCGCACCTCGCAGGGCCTGGTGGGCAATGGCCTCTTCTGGCTGGTGGTGGCGCTGTCGGTGCTCACCAGCTGGATGCTGATCGGCACCTGGCGCCACACGCGCCGCCGCCTGCAGGCCCAGCAGGCCCTGGTCGCCGAGACGAACTTCCGCCGGGCGATGGAGAACTCCATGCTCACCGGCATGCGCGTGCTCGACCTCGAAGGCCGGATCACCTACGTGAACGCCGCCTTCTGCGCCATGACGGGCTGGAGCGAGGCGGAGCTGGTCGGCCAGGCGCCGCCCTTCCCCTACTGGCTGGAGTCCGACCTGGAGCTGATGGGTGACCGGCTGGAGGAGGAGATCCACGGCCGCTCCCTGCCCGGCGGCTTCCAGGTGCGCGTCAAGCGCAAGAACGGCACCGTGTTCAATGCGCGGCTGTACGTGTCGCCGCTGATCGACGCGCGCGGCCACCAGGCGGGCTGGATGACCTCGATGACCGACATCACCGAGCCCACCCGCATCCGCGAGCAGCTGTCGGCCTCGCACGAGCGCTTCACCACGGTGCTGGAGGCGCTCGACGCCTCGGTGTCGGTGGCGCCCCTGGGCAGCGAGGAGCTGCTGTTCGCCAACAAGATGTACCGCTCGTGGTTCGGCTCGGACTCCGAAGGGCACCTGGACATGGTGGCCCAGGCCGGCGTGCCCAGCACGCGGCCGCAGGACGCCTCCCTGGACGACGTCGACCCGCTGGCCGGCCTGCCGATCGACACGCTCACCGCCGCCCAGCCGGCCAACAACGAGATCTACATCCCGGAACTGGGCAAGTGGCTGGAGGTGCGCTCGCGCTACCTGACCTGGGTGGACGGGCGCCTGGCGCAGCTGGTGATCGCCACCGACATCACGGCCCGGCGCGACGCCGAGGAGCAGGCCGCCGTGCAGGCCGACCGCGCGCAGGCCGCCAGCCGCCTGATCACCATGGGCGAGATGGCCTCCAGCGTGGCGCACGAGCTGAACCAGCCGCTCACGGCCATCACCAACTACTGCAACGGCATGATGTCGCGCCTGCGCGGCCAGCAGATCGACACCGAGGCACTGCTGGCCGCGCTGGAGAAGACGGCCCGGCAGGCGCAGCGCGCCGGGCAGATCATCCAGCGCATCCGCACCTTCGTGCGGCGCAGCGAGCCCAACCGCGCGCCGGCCGAGGTCGCCACCATGGTCGGCGAGGCGGTGGAGCTGGCCGGCATCGAGCTGCGGCGGCGCAACGTGCGGCTGAACCACTACGTCGCCGCGCGGCTGCCGGCGCTGGACGTGGACCGCATCCTGATCGAGCAAGTGCTGATCAACCTGATGAAGAACGCCGCCGAGTCGATCGACCTGGCCGAGCGGCCGACGGCACGGCGCAGCGTGGAACTGCGCGTGGTGCCCAGGACGCTCGGCGGCCAGCCCGCGGTGGAGTTCTCGGTGCAGGACACCGGCATGGGCCTGTCGCCGGAAGTGCTGGAGCGGCTGTACGAGGCCTTCTTCTCCACCAAGCGCGAGGGCATGGGCATCGGGCTGAACCTGTGCCGCACCATCGTCGAGTCCCACCGCGGCCGGATGCAGGCGGAGAACCTCTACAATGGAACGGAGATCGTCGGCTGCCGTTTTTCCTTCTGGATTCCGGTGCTCGGCGCTATTGAATCCGTAGCAAGCGACGATGCAAAGGTCAACGCATGAGTCTGATTCCGAAGAAGGGCACAGTCTATGTGGTGGATGACGACGAAGCCGTCCGCGACTCCCTGCAGTGGCTTCTCGAAGGCAAGGACTACCGGGTGCGCTGCTTCGATTCCGCCGAGTCCTTCCTCTCGCGCTACGACCCGCGCGAGGTGGCCTGCCTGATCGCCGACATCCGCATGGACGGCATGACCGGCCTGGAACTCCAGGAGAAGCTCATCGAGCGCAAGTCCCCGCTGCCCATCGTCGTCATCACCGGCCACGGCGACGTGCCCATGGCGGTCGACGCCATGAAGAAGGGCGCGATGGACTTCATCCAGAAGCCCTTCGACGACGAGGCGCTGGTCGCCCTGGTCGAGCGCATGCTGGAGCACGCCCGCGCCGCCTTCGCGCAGCACCAGCAGTCGGCCAGCCGCGACGCGCTGCTGTCCAAGCTCACCGGCCGCGAGGCGCAGGTGCTCGAGCGCATCGTCGCCGGCCGCCTGAACAAGCAGATCGCCGACGACCTGGGCATCAGCATCAAGACGGTGGAAGCGCACCGCGCCAACATCATGGAAAAGCTCAACGCCAACACCGTGGCCGATCTGCTGAAGATCGCGCTGGGCCAGGCGCCCGCGCCGCCGGCCGCCGCCGCCAAGGCCGCCACACCCTGATCCCCACTCCCCTGAGCGACCAGCGCCCGCCTCCACCTGCGTGAGCGGGCGTTTTCACTTGCGAATCCCGAAGAACACCATGACAGCCCAGCTCATCGACGGCAACGCCCTCGCCCGCCAGATCCGCGACGAGGTTTCCGGCCGCACCCAGGCCCTCAAGGCGCGCGGCATCGAGCCAACCCTGGCCATCGTCCTGGTGGGCGACGACCCGGCCAGCCAGGTCTACGTGAGGCACAAGGTCAACGACAGCAGCGAGACCGGCTTGACGGCGAAGCTGGAACGCTATCCGGCGGACCTGACCGAATCCGAGCTGCTGGCCCGCATCGACGCGCTGAACCGCGACCCGGCCGTGCACGGCATCCTGGTGCAGTTGCCCATCCCGAAGCACATGGACAGCCAGAAGGTGATCGAGGCCATTTCTCCCGCCAAGGACGTGGACGGCTTCCACGTCCAGAGCGCGGGCGCGCTGATGGTCGGCCGGCCCGGCTTCTGGCCCTGCACGCCGCATGGCTGCCTGCGCATGCTGGATTCCATCGGCTACGAGCTGCGCGGCAAGCACGCGGTGGTCATCGGCCGCAGCAACATCGTCGGCAAGCCGATGGCCCTGATGCTGTTGGGCCGCAGTGCCACCGTCACCATCTGCCACAGCGCCACGGCCGACCTGGGCGCCCTGACGCGCCAGGCCGACGTGGTCGTCGCCGCCGTCGGCAAGGCCGGCCTGCTCACGGCTGGCATGGTCAAGCCCGGCGCCGTCGTCATCGACGTGGGCATGAACCGCAACGCCGAGGGCAAACTGTGCGGCGACGTCCATTTCGCCGGCGTCAAGGAGGTCGCGGGCTGGATCACGCCGGTGCCCGGCGGCGTCGGCCCCATGACGCGCGCCATGCTGCTGGCCAACACCATCGAAGCCGCCGAACGGGCCACGGCTTGAAGCGCGCCGCCCTGCCTCAAAATGCCTGACATGAGTGCCAATCCCCTCCTCGATTTCTCCGACCTTCCACTGTTCGACCGGATCCGCCCCGAGCACGTGGCGCCCGCGGTGGATGAGCTGCTGGCCCAGGCCGAAGCGGCGCTGGAGGAAGTGACGGACCCCGGGTTCCCCGCGCAGTGGACCGCCATCGCCCGCGTGCTGGACGTGGCGACCGAGCGGCTGGGCCGCGCCTGGGGCGCGGTGGGGCACCTGAACGCCGTGGCCGACACGCCCGAGCTGCGGGCGGCCTACAACGAGGCCATGCCGCGGGTGACGGCCTTCTGGACCCGGCTGGGCTCCGACGAGCGCCTGTACGCCAAATACAAGGCCATCGACCCCGCCACGCTGGACGCCGAGCAGCGGCAGGCCCACGCGAACGCCGTGCGCAACTTCGTGCTGGGCGGCGCCGAACTGCAGGGCGGGGCCAAGCGGCGCTTCGCCGAGATCCAGGAGCGGCAGGCCGAGCTGAGCCAGAAGTTCAGCGAGAACGCGCTGGACGCCACCGATGCCTTCGCGCACTACGCCGAGCACGGCGAACTGGACGGCCTGCCGGAAGACGTGATCGCCGCCGCCCGTGCCGCGGCCGAGGCGGAGGGCCAGCCCGGCTACAAGCTCACGCTGAAGATGCCCAGCTACCTGCCGGTGATGCAGTTCGCCCGCAGCAGCGCCCTGCGCGAGCGCCTCTACCGCGCCTACGTCACCCGCGCCAGCGAGTTCGGCGACCCGGCCTTCGACAACACCCCGCTCATCACCGAGATCCTCGCCCTGCGCGAGGAAGAAGCCAGGCTGCTGGGCTACCGCAACTTCGGCGAACTGTCGGTCGTTCCCAAGATGGCCGAGTCGCCGCAGCAGGTGGTGAAGTTCCTGCGCGACCTGGCCGCCAAGGCCCGGCCCTACGGCCTGCGCGACGTGGCCGAGCTGCGCGAGTTCGCCGCCAGGGAACTGGGCATCGCCGACCCGCAGCCCTGGGACTGGAGCTACATCGGCGAGCAGCTCAAGGAAGCGCGCTACGCCTTCAGCGAGCAGGAGGTCAAGCAGTACTTCCCCGCGCCCAAGGTGCTGGCCGGCCTGTTCAAGATCGTCGAGACGCTGTTCGAGGTGAAGATCGTGCGCGACAGCGCGCCGGTGTGGCACCCCACGGTGGAGTTCTTCCGCATCGAGCGCGCCGGCGCGAAAGTCGGCCAGTTCTACCTCGACCCGTCCGCCCGCACCGGCAAGCGCGGCGGCGCCTGGATGGACGACGTGCGCGCCCGCTGGCTGCGCCCCGACACCGGCGCGCTGCAGACGCCGGTGGCGCACCTGGTGTGCAACTTCGCCGAGGGCATCCGTGGCGCGCCGCCGCTGCTCACCCACGACGACGTGATCACCCTCTTCCACGAATTCGGCCATGGGCTGCACCACATGCTCACGCAGGTCAACGAGCACGATGTGTCCGGCATCAGCGGCGTGGAGTGGGACGCGGTGGAACTGCCCAGCCAGTTCATGGAGAACTTCTGCTGGGAATGGGAGGTGCTCTCGCACATGACGGCCCATGCCGGCACCGGCCAGCCGCTGCCGCGCGCGCTTTTCGACAAGATGACCGCGGCGAAGAACTTCCAGAGCGGCATGCAGACGCTGCGCCAGATCGAGTTCGCGCTGTTCGACATGCTGCTGCATACGGACTTCGATGCCGTTCATGCGCGGCCCGGCGCCGTGATGGCGCTGCTCGATCAGGTACGCGCCGAAGTCGCGGTGCTGCCATCGCCGCCCTTCAGCCGCACGCCCAACACCTTCACCCACATCTTCTCCGGCGGCTACGCGGCCGGCTACTACAGCTACAAGTGGGCCGAGGTGCTGAGCGCCGATGCCTACGCGGCCTTCGAGGAAAGCGCGGGCGCGGACGGCGCGCCCAGCATCGAAACCGGCCGCCGCTACCGCCAGCAGATCCTGGAGGCCGGCGGCAGCCGCACGGCGATGGAGAGCTTCAAGGCCTTCCGCGGCCGCGAGCCGCAGCTCGACGCGCTGCTGCGCCACCAGGGCATGGCCGAGCCGCTGGCGGCATAGCGCAGCGCCACCGGGGCCGCGTCGACCTCCGCGACTCCGGCGAATCCACCCCTCTTCCCCGCATGCCCATGAACACTGCGCATCTGCGGCTCGGCGCCGCCGCTTTCTGCCTCGCCGCCGCCGGCGCCGGCGCCGGCGCGCAAGGGCTGTATCGCCAGGTGGATGCCGGCGGCCGGGTCACCTACACCGACCAGCCGCCGGCCGCCAGCGCGCGGCCCATCGCGCCCGCCCCGTCCGGCGGCACGGATGCGGGCGACGCCCTGCCGTATGAACTGCGCCAGGTCGTCCGGCGCTACCCGGTGACGCTCTACACCGGCGACGACTGCCTGCCCTGCGAAGCGGGCCGCAACCTGCTGCTCATGCGCGGCATCCCCTTCGACGAGCGCACGGTGAAGACGACGGAGGACAGCGCGGCACTGGAACGCCTGTCGGACCAGAGCGCGCTGCCGCTGCTGGCCATCGGCGCGCAGCAGGTCAGGGGCTTTTCGGATGTGCAGTGGTCACGCTACCTGGACGCGGCGGGCTACGCGAAGAGCGTGCAGCTGCCGGCCGGCTACCGCCGCCCGCCCGCCCGGCCGCTGGTGGCACAGCAGCGCGCCGCCGCACCGGCCGTGGCTCCAGGCGAGGCGCCCG
>JASGDG010000124.1:0-9372 GCA_047607325.1 Xenophilus sp.
GCGCCGCCGGCGCGCCCGGCCGAGGCGCCCAGCCCGGCGCCGCAGATCGTGCGCGAGGTGCCGGTGCCCCAGGGCGGCACGCTGCTGATCGACCGGCCGCTGCGCTCGGGCCAGCAGGTGTACGCGCGCGGCGGCGACGTGATCGTGACCGGGGTGGTGAACTTCGGCGCCGAGGTGATCGCCGACGGCCACATCCACGTCTACGCGCCGCTGCGCGGCAAGGCCATCGCCGGCGCGCGGGGCAACGCGCAGGCGCGCATCTTCACCACCTGCCTGGAAGCGCAGCTGGTGGCCATCGCCGGCATCTACCGCACCTCCGAGGTGGCGCTGCCGGCGGCGGTGGCGGGCAAATCCTCACAGATCCGGCTGGCCGACGACAAGCTGCTGATGGAACCCATCGCGAGCTGAACGACACTCTCGACCGACACAGACAAGGCAACAAGGATTTCAGGCAAATGACCAAGATCGTGGTGGTGACCTCGGGCAAGGGCGGCGTCGGCAAGACGACCACCAGCGCCAGCTTCTCCTCGGGCCTGGCGCTGGCGGGCAAGAAGACGGCGGTGATCGACTTCGACGTCGGCCTGCGCAACCTGGACCTGATCATGGGCTGCGAGCGGCGCGTGGTGTACGACTTCGTCAACGTGATCCAGGGCGAGGCCAACCTCAAGCAGGCGCTCATCAAGGACAAGCAGCTGGACAACCTCTACGTGCTGGCCGCCTCGCAGACGCGCGACAAGGAGGCGCTGACGCAGGAGGGCGTCGAGAAGGTGCTCGACGAACTCAAGGGCATGGACTTCGACTACATCGTCTGCGACTCGCCGGCCGGCATCGAGACGGGCGCGCTGATGGCCATGCACTTCGCCGACGAGGCGCTGGTCGTGACCAACCCCGAGGTCTCGTCCGTGCGCGACTCCGACCGCATCCTCGGCATGCTGGGCTCCAAGACCAAGCGCGCCAAGGACGGCGCCGAGCCGATCAGGGAGCACCTGCTCATCACCCGCTACAACCCCAACCGCGTGGCCGACGGCCAGATGCTCTCGCTGGAGGACATCCAGGACATCCTGCGCATCCAGCTGATCGGCGTGATCCCCGAGTCGGAGACGGTTCTGCAGGCCTCCAACCAGGGCGTGCCGGCCATCCACGACAAGGAAACCGAGGTGGCGCAGGCCTACAGCGACGTGGTGGCGCGCTTCCTCGGCGAGGATCGGCCGCTGCGTTTCATCGAGGCCGAGAAGCCGGGCTTCTTCAAGCGCCTGTTCGGGAGGTAAGGGCCATGTCCTTTCTCTCCTTCCTGCTCGGCGAGAAGAAGAAGACAGCCAGTGTCGCCAAGGAGCGGCTGCAGATCATCCTGGCGCACGAGCGCGGCAGCCTCGGCACGCGCCGGCCCAACTACCTGCCCGAGCTGCAGCGCGAGCTGGTGGCGGTGATCTCCAAATACGTGTCGATCAAGCCCGAGGACATCAAGGTTCACCTGGAGAAGCAGGACGACCTGGAGGTGCTGGAGGTGAAGATCGAGCTGCCCGAGGCGGCGCCCGCCCGCTGACGCCGCCGGGCCGGCCCCCTAGGCGCGCCTGTCGGCGCAGGGTATCGTGGCGGCCATTCCCATCCCACCCCAGGAGACAGGCATGGCCACTCGCAAGACGACCGGCGCGCATGACAAGGGCGGCGCGGCGCCCGATCCCGCTGCCGACCAGCAGAAAGCGTTCACGCCATCGCTCACGGGCATCGCGGACCGGGTGCGGGACCTGAACCTCACGGGCGCGGCGGCCGCGCTGCTGGAGAACGGCCGCAAGGACATCGAGGCCCTGGTCGAGGCGAACAAGCGCTCCTACCAGGGGCTGCAGACCGTGGTGCAGCGCCAGACGGAGATGCTGCGCCAGTCCGTCACCGAATGGCAGGCGGCGGTGAAGGGCCCGCCGGGCCAGGACATCGGCTCCCACCTGGCCAGGCTCGACGAGCTGGGCAAGGCCGCCTTCCAGCAGGCGCTCAACGACATCCGCGAGCTGGCCGACGTGGCGGCCCGGTCGCAGGCCGAAGCCTTCGAGATCGTGCGCCAGCGCGTCAAGGACAACGTGGAGCAGGTCACCCAGCTGCTCCAGCAGGGCGCGGGCAAGAAGAAGTAGGCTGCCGCCTCATGGCCTCCGCCTCGGGGCGGACCGGCGGCAAAAAGGCTCCCGGAGGAGCCTTGTGCGGATCGTCGCGGCCCGGGCGGGCCGCATGGATTCAATAGCCGTCGTTGCCGCCGCGGCCACCATAACCGCCGCCGCCACCCCGCGGACCGCCGCCCCGCGGGCCGGTGCCGTAGGGACTGCGGAAACTGCCGTCATTGCCGCCGCCGCCACCACGGCCGCCATAGCCGCCGCCGCCACTACCGCCGCCGCCGCGGCCACCATAACCGCCGCCGCCGCCACCACCACCGTAGCCACCACCACCGCCGCCGCCATAACCGCCGCCGCCACCCCCATAGCCTCCGCTGCGGGGCGGGCGCGGCTCCATCGGGCGCGCTTCGTTCACGACCACGCTACGGCCACCCAGCGGCTGGCCGTTCATGCCCTGGATGGCAGCCTGCGCCTCGGCGTCGCTGCCCATCTCCACGAAGCCGAAGCCCTTGGAGCGGCCGGTTTCGCGCTCCATCATGACCTTGGCGCTGGTCACTGCGCCGAATTGGCTGAACGCCTGCTCGAGATCGCCGTCGCGCACCGAATAGGGCAGGTTGCCGACGTACAGTTTGTTGCCCATCAAGGGACTCCTATGAACACGAAAGAAAAGCGATGGAGTCCCGGGAGCGGGGACCGCCCTTGCATTCAGGCAGGCCCGGCGAAACTGACCGATCACCCAATGGCCCGGCTGCACAAATGCAGGCCGAACGCCCAACCATTATGGGGGATTTATTTTCTTCGCCAACAGGAATTTGCCCTGCTTCCGCCGCATGTCGCATTCTTTGACGAAAGTTGGCATTGACTGACATGGGCGCGGGCGCGGGCGCGGGCGCGGCAAGGAGGAGCGCTGCCGCCGTGGCTAGAATGCATCCCGTCATTGGGGAGTAGCCGCCCTTCGTCGCCGCACGAAAGGGGCCTGCGTCAACAGACTTGCCTTGCCCCCACGCGAGGCATGGCGCCGGCAGTCGACAACAACTTGGCGAGACCATTGGCTGCGCAGCTTCGGGAAAGGGCCGGAGGGCTGCGTGGTCAATTGCGTCCTTCGGCCGAGGATCCCCACTTCATGGAAGCCTTTCTGGTGGCCACCGGCATCGTCGCGCTGGCCGAAATGGGTGACAAGACCCAGCTGCTCTCCCTCGTGCTTGCCGCACGTTTCCGCAAGCCCTGGCCGATCGCGCTGGGCATCTTCGCGTCCACGGTGGTCAACCACGCATTGGCCGGTGCGGTGGGCGCCTGGGTCACGCGCGCGCTGGGGCCCGACGTGCTGCGCTGGCTCCTCGGCGCCTCCTTCATCGCGATGGCGGTGTGGATGATGATCCCCGACAGGCTCGACGAGGACGATGCGCCGAAGACCTCGCGCTTCGGTGTGTTCGGCACCACGCTGGTGGCGTTCTTTCTGGCGGAGATGGGCGACAAGACGCAGATCGCCACCGTGATGCTGGCGGCGCGCTTCACGCACGACTACCCGTCGGTGGTGGCCGGCACCACCCTGGGCATGATGCTGGCCAACGCGCCCGTGGTGTGGCTGGGCGAGCGCATCGTGCGCAAGGTGCCGATCAAGCTGGTGCATGGCATTTCGGCCGTCATTTTCCTGGCACTGGGCGTGGCGGCGCTGGCCGGCTGGGGCATGCATGGGGCATGAATGGCGCGCGCCTATACTTCGCCCTGCGCCGATTTGCTCCAGCTTGCGGGCGCTTAACAAGTTCAGCTAAAGACGGACGCGGCGCGAACCCGGCTCGTTTTTGGCGAGGCCGGGTTTTCTTTTTCTCCTTCATGTCCTTCGACGTCACGCCGCAATCCATGTCCTTCGCCACGCCGCTGGCACTGCGCAGCGGCGCCTCCCTCGGCGACTACACGCTGGCCTACGAGACCTACGGCACGCTCAACGCTGAGCGCAGCAATGCCGTGCTGGTGTGCCACGCGCTCAACGCCTCGCACCACGTGGCCGGCCGCTATGCCGGCCAGCCGAAGTCCGAGGGCTGGTGGGACAACATGATCGGCCCGGGCAAGCCGGTGGACACCGAGCGCTTCTTCGTCATCGGCATCAACAACCTGGGCTCGTGCTTCGGCTCCACCGGGCCGATGCACGCGAACCCCGCCACCGGCCGCGTCTACGGCGCGGATTTCCCGGTGGTGACGGTGGAGGACTGGGTCGACGCCCAGGCCCGCCTGCTCGACGCGCTGGGCATCGAGACGCTGGCCGCTGTGATGGGCGGCAGCCTGGGCGGCATGCAGGCGCTGTCGTGGACGCTGCAGTACCCCGGGCGCGTGCGCCACGCGGCCGTGATCGCCAGCGCGCCCAACCTCAACGCCGAGAACATCGCTTTCAACGAGGTGGCGCGCCGCGCCATCGTGACCGACCCAGACTTCCACGGCGGCCACTTCTACGAGCACGGCGTGGTGCCCAAGCGCGGCCTGCGCATCGCGCGCATGATCGGCCACATCACGTATCTCTCCGACGACGTGATGAACGAGAAGTTCGGCCGCGAGCTGCGCCAGGACATGGTGCGCTACACCACGCAGGACGTCGAGTTCCAGATCGAGAGCTACCTGCGCCACCAGGGCGACAAGTTCAGCGAGTACTTCGACGCCAACACCTACCTGCTGATCACCCGCGCGCTGGACTACTTCGATCCGGCCGGCGGCCACGGCGGCGACCTCGGCGCGGCGCTGGCGCGCGCCACGGCCAAGTTCCTGTTGGTGAGCTTCTCCACCGACTGGCGCTTCTCGCCCGCGCGCAGCCGCGAGATGGTCAAGGCGCTGCTGGACAACCGCCGCAGCGTCAGCTACGCGGAAATCGATGCCCCGCACGGCCACGACGCTTTTCTGCTGGATGACGCGCGCTACCTGGGCGTGGTGCGCGCCTGGTTCGAAGGCATCGCGGGAGACCTGCAATGAACGACCAGGCCATCCACGATGCGGTCGTGCGCCTCGTGCCGCGAGGCGCGCGCGTGCTCGACCTGGGCTGCGGCGACGGCACCCTGCTGGAACGCCTCGCGCGCGAGCGCGGCTGCCACGGCTATGGCGTCGAGATCGCCGACGGCAACGTGCTGCAGTGCGTGTGCCGCAGGGTGGACGTGATCCAGCTCAACCTCGACGAAGGGCTCGCGATGTTCGAGGACGCCAGCTTCGACGTGGTGCTGCAGATCGATACCCTGCAGCACCTGCGCAATGCCGAGGTGATGCTGCGCGAGACGGTGCGTGTGGGCCGCATCGGCGTCGTCGCCTTCCCGAATTTCGCGCACTGGCCCAACCGCGTCAGCGTGGCGCGCGGGCGCATGCCCGTGACGCGTCGCCTGCCCTACCAGTGGTACGACACGCCCAACATCCGCGTCGGCACCTTCAAGGATTTCGAGGCGCTCGCGCGCAAGAACCGACTGCACATCCTCGACGCCTTCGGCCTGGAGGGCGGGCGCGAGGTGCGCTGGCTGCCCAACGCGCGCGCAAGCACGGCCGTGTTCAAGTTCGAGCGGAGCTGAGGCGCCGACCGCACGCCGCCGCATGGCCTTCACCCTCGCTGCTGCCGGGCACGCCGAGCTGCTGGTGCGCAAGAGCCGGTTCATCGCCTGCGTGCAGCCCGTGGCCGACCGCGCGGCAGCGCAGTCGGTGCTCGCGCAGCTGCGCGCCGAACATCCGGCCGCCACGCATGTGTGCTGGGCGCTGATGGCTGGCGGCCAGTCCGCTGCGGTGGATGATGGCGAGCCCGCGGGCACGGCCGGCCGGCCGATGCTGGGAGTGCTTCGCCACCACGGGCTTGAAGGCGTGCTGGCCACCGTGGTGCGCTACTTCGGCGGCGTGAAGCTCGGCGCCGGCGGGCTGGTGCGCGCCTATGCGGACAGCGTTGCGCAGGCGCTCAGGGAGGCGCCCGCCGTCCCGCTGCGCCGGATGCGCGCGCTGCGCTGCGCACTGCCCTATGCGGCCGAGGGGGCGGTGCGGCGAGAACTGGCGGCCGCCGGGGCCCGGATCGCCGAGGTCGTGCACGGCGTCAGTCGGGTGGAGATCGGCTTCGCGGTCGCCGAGGATGAGGCCGACGCGCTCGCCGCGCGCATCGGCGATGCGACGCAAGGCCGCGCGGGCTGGCTGTGAGCCGCGTGCGCCTGGCGCACACCTTCTTTGCGAGGCTCCGCGCAGAGGGGTTTGGTTACTGATCTTGCGCAATGAAGTGCGACGCGCCGGTGAGCGCTCCCTACCATGCCCCCTTTTCCCGAGGAGCCCCCATTGGCATCGCAATCCCCTTTCTTCGGCAAGCGCGACCGTGACACCGACGCTGCGAATTCCCGCCCCGCCCCTCTGATGGGCGGCACCAACCTCTCCGGCACGCCCGTCAGCCCCTCCTCGCTCACCCCTGCCGCCACCGCCGCCGGCAGTGCGCCCGCCGCCGCCGCTGCGGCCAAGGAAGGCGGCAGCAAGCTGACCGTGGGGCCGAACATCAAGCTCAAGGGCGTCGAGATCACGGACTGCGACACGCTGGTGGTCGAGGGCACGGTCGAGGCCACCATGGACTCTCGCGTGATCCAGATCACCGAGTCGGGCGCGTTCAAGGGCTCGGTCTCGATCGACATCGCCGAGATCCGCGGCCAGTTCGACGGCAACCTGACCGCGCGCGAGAAGCTGGTGATCCACGCCACCGGCAAGGTCACCGGCAAGATCCGCTATGGCAAGATCGTCATCGAGGAAGGCGGCCAGCTCTCCGGCGAGATCAGCGTGGGTGCGGGCGGCGGCAGCGAAAGCGGCAGCAAGCCGGTGCTGCAGGCCGCGGCCTGAGCGTTTCGCTCACCCGCCGCCCCCGGGCGCGAGGGCGGACCGCGGCGTCCGGCCGAGCCGCTCCAGCAATGCCTGCGCCGCCGCGGGTGCGCGCTCCTTGGCGCCGTTGATGAAGTAGACGAAGGCGGGCCGCCCGCGCGCCCAGCCTTGAGCGCGCCGAGCCCAGGCGTCCAGCGCGTCAGGCAGGTAGCCGGCCGGATGCTGCGGCTCGGCCCGCATCAGCCGGGCATAGGCGATCGGGCCGTCCGGCTCGCCGAAGGACGGGAATTTCTCCGCGTCGGTGAACACCGTCGCCACGCCGTATCGGGCCGCCAGCGCGCGGTAGTCCCCGCACAGGAAGCTCGGATGCCGCACGTCCATCACGTGCTGCAGCATGCGGCTGCCCGCCTTCCTCGGCAGCAGCGCGAGGAAGGCCTCGAAGTCCTCCGCCTCGAAGGCCTTGGCGGGCATGAACTGCCAGACGATGGGGCCGAGCTTGGCACCCAGTTCCTGCGGACCGCTGTCGATGAAGCGTGCGACCGAGTCGCCGGCGCCGGCCAGCACCTTGCGGTTCGTCGCGAAGCGGCTGGCCTTGAGCGAGAACACGAAATCCTCCGGCGTCTCGTCGTGCCACTTGCGGAAGGTCGGCGGCTTGAAGGTGCCGTAGTAGGTGCCGTTGATCTCGATGGAGGTCAGCTGTCTGCTGGCATGCTGCAGCTCCCGCGCCTGCGGCAGGCCTGCGGGGTAGAAGCTGCCGCGCCAGGGCGCGTAGGTCCAGCCGCCGATGCCGACACGCACGGCGGCCGGCCTGTTTTTCTTCACGGCGGTGTTCATGAGGCACTCCGGGTGGATCGGGCGCACTCTACGCGCGGCGCGTTCCGGGCGCAAAATGGCTGTCCGATCCCTCCCCACGCAACCCGCCCGGAGAACCCCCCGATGAACGCTCCCCTGCACCGCGACATCCCGGCCGGCCTGCTCGACGCCGGGCGCGCCCTGGCCGACGTCTCCTCCCGGTGGGACGGCGACATCGTGCGCCAGCTCACCGACTACATCGCCATCCCTGCCAAGTCGCCCGGCTTCGACAAGGACTGGGCGCGGCACGGCTACCTGGAGACGGTGCTTCGCAACGCCGCGCAGTGGGTCGAGGCGCAGAAGGTCGAAGGGCTGACGCTGGAGATCGTGCGCCTGGAAGGCCGCACGCCGGTGCTGTTCTTCGAGGTGCCCGCCAGCGGCACGCCGGCGACCGACACGGTGCTGATGTACGGCCATCTGGACAAGCAGCCCGAATTCACCGGCTGGCGCAGGGATCTCGGTCCGTGGACGCCCAAGTACGAGGACGGCCTGCTCTACGGCCGCGGCGGCGCCGACGACGGCTATGCGGTCTATGCCAGCATCGCGGCACTGCAGGCCCTGAAGGCGCAGAAGGCGCCGCACCCGCGCGTCGTGGGGCTGATCGAGACCTGCGAGGAATCGGGCTCCTACGACCTGCTGCCGTATGTCGATGCGCTGCGCCCCCGCTTGGGGCAAGTGGCGCTGGTGATCTGCCTCGACTCGGGCGCCGGCAACTACGACCAGCTGTGGCTCACCACCTCGCTGCGCGGGCTGGCCGGCGGCACGCTGAAGGTGGAGATCCTGACCGAAGGCGTGCACTCGGGCGACGCCTCGGGCCTGGTGCCGTCGAGCTTCCGCATCATGCGGCAGGTGCTCGACCGGCTGGAGGACAGCAAGACCGGCCGCCTGCTGCCGGCAAGCTTCCACTGCGAGGTGCCGGCCGACCGCCTGGCGCAGGCGAAGGCCACCGCCGCCATCCTGGGCGACGAGGTCTACAAGCGCTTCCCATGGGCGCACTGGGACTGCGGCGGCTCCACCGCCTTCGCGCTGCCCACCACCACCGACCCGGTGGAGGCGCTGCTCAACCGCACCTGGAAGCCCACGCTCAGCGTCACCGGCGCGGAGGGCTTCCCCGCGCTGCAGGACGCCGGCAACGTGCTGCGCCCCTGCACCGCCTTCAAGCTCTCGCTGCGCCTGCCGCCGCTGGTCGATGCGGCGGCGGTGATGGCGGAACTGAAGACGCTGTTGGAGGACAACGCGCCCTACCAGGCGAAAGTCACCTTCGAAGGCGGCGGTGCGGCCACCGGCTGGAACGCGCCGGCCATGGCGCCGTGGTTCGAGCAGGCGCTCGACGCCGCCAGCCTGGCGCACTTCGGCGCGCCCTGCGGCTACATCGGCCAGGGCGGCACCATCCCGCTGATGAACATGCTGAGCGCCGGCTTCCCGGCCGCGCAGATGATGGTCTGCGGCGTGCTCGGCCCGAAGAGCAATGCCCACGGGCCGAACGAGTTCCTGCACGTGCCCTATGCCAAGAAGCTGACGGCGGCCGTGGCCGAGGTGATCGCCGCGCATGCGGCCACCGCGGCCGAGCCGGCCGCGGCCTGAGCCGGCCTGTGCGCGGCGACCCCGGCGCGGCGGA
>JASGDG010000125.1:0-6940 GCA_047607325.1 Xenophilus sp.
AAGGCGAGCCGGCGCGCCGGCCGCCGCATGGTGCCCGGCCGCGCTTTCGCCCATCATGGCCTGCGCGAGGCGGCGCGGGTCGGTGTCGGCCACGCGGCCGTGGTGCACCGCCTTGCCCCGGCGCAGCACCGTCACGCCGTCGGCGTAGCCCATCACCTCGCGGAACTTGTGGGTGATGATGAGCACCGTGCACAGCCCGCTCCTCGCGAAAGCGCGCACATGGCCCAGCACCTCGTCGGCCTCCTGCGGCGTCAGCACGGAAGTCGGCTCGTCGAGGATCAGCAGGCGCGGCCGGAGGTAGAGCTGCTTGAGCAGCTCGAGCTTCTGCTTCTCGCCGGCCGCCAGCCCGGCCGGCCGCGCGTCCAGGTCCAAGGTGAAGGGCGTGGTCGAGAGGAATTGCTTCAGCGCCGCGCGCTGCGCCTTCCAGTCGATCAGCGCCGGCGTCTTGCCGCCGGCCAGCAACAGGTTCTCGGCCACGGTCATGCCCGGCGCGAGCGTGAAGTGCTGGTAGACCATGCCGATGCCCAGCTGCCGCGCAACGATGGGGTTGGCGATGTCCCGCTCGCGGCCGTCGATCAGGATGCTGCCCTCCTCCGCGCGCTGGAAGCCGGCCACGCACTTGACCAGCGTGCTCTTGCCGGCACCGTTTTCGCCCAGCAGGGCATGCACGGTGCCAGGCTCGACGCGCATCGTCACGCGGTCCATGGCGGTGAAGCCGCCGAAGCGCTTGGTCAGCCCGTATGTTTCCAGCGCGAGCGCGCCGGACGCGCGGGCAGGCGTCCCGACGGGCGCGATCATGGCTGCAAGGCCTCGATCAAGGCGCCGGACGCGGCATGTGCGCCGAAGACCCCACCCTGCATGGTGATCATCTTCAGCGCCGCCGCATGGTTGCCGGGGTCGGTGGCCGCCGTGCAGTCGGACAGCAGCAGACACTCGAAGCCGCGGTCGTTGGCGTCGCGCATGGTGGTGTGCACGCACACGTCGGTGGTGATGCCGGCGAGCACGAGATTGCGGATGCCGCGCGTTCGCAGGATCATCTCCAGATCGGTCGCGTAAAACGAGCCCTTGCCCGGCTTGTCGATCACCACCTCGCCGGCGAGGGGCGCGAGCTCCGGGATGATTTCCCAGCCCGGCTCGCCGCGCACGAGGATGCGCCCACAGGGGCCGTCGTCGCCGATGCCCACGCCATCCCGTCCGATCTGGCGCGAGCGCCAGCGCTTGTTGGCCGGCAGGTCCGAAAGGTCGGGCCGGTGGCCTTCGCGCGTGTGGATGATGGCGTAGCCCAGCGGACGCATCACCGCCAGCAGCCGGCGGATGGGTTCGATCGGCGCCCGTGTGAGCGAGATGTCGTAGCCCATCACGTCGACATAGCCGCCCTGGCCGCAGAAGTCAGTCTGCATGTCGATGACGATGAGCGCCGTGTTGTCCGGGCGCAGGTCGCCGTCATAGGGCCAGCGGTAAGGGTCGGCGGCGGCGAAGCGCGATGCGGGCGCGCAGGAGGAAGTGTCGTCCATCGTTCAGTCCAGGATTTCAGGGCCATCCCTGCCGGGCACGCCGGGCGCGGGCGGCACCAGCGGATGCGTGCCGGCCCCGCCGCCATACATCCGCGCCGGCGGCGCGAAGCCGCAGCCCGTGCCGTCCGTCACCCGCACCTGCTCGCCCCACGGCAGCCGGTAGCGGCCGGCGGCCATGTCGTGCATGTAGGTATAGGGACAGTCCTGCGCCCCGCCCTTCACCGCCACGTAGCCGCGGTGGTAGAGCTGGTAGATGTTGTTCTCCACGCCCCAGCCGGTGCGCGCCTCGCGCACCAGGTCGGGCCGCAGCTCGGCGGTGACGATCTCGTCGGGCCGCCCGCCGCCCTCCACCATCACGGTGCCGTCGAAGCTGCAGAACATGCCCTCGCCCATCGAGTCGAAGGTGCCGTCGCTGCCGCACATGCACACGCTGGCGGTGTAGGCCAGGTTGCAGAAGGCGTTGGCCTGGTTGGTGATCTTCCAGGCATGGCGGATCGGCGCGGTGTAGCCGGCCGTGCGCAGGATGATCTCGGCGCCCTTGTAGGCGGCCTCGCGCGCCATCTCCGGAAACATGCCGTCGTGGCAGATGACGAGCGCCAGCCTGCTGCCGTTGGGCCCGTCGCACACCGGCACGCCCAGATTGCCCGGCTCCCAGGGCTCCACCGGCACCCAGGGGTGCAGCTTGCGGTAGTACAGGCGGATCGCACCCTGGTCGTCGACGATCAGGCCGCTGTTGTAGGGGTTGCCGTCCGGGTTCGCCTCCATGATCGAGAAGCAGCCCCAGATGCGGTGCAGGGCGCAGGCGGCGCGCAAGGCCGCGACCTCGGGGCCGTCGAGGCTGCACATGATCTCGGGGTTCGTGTCCATCGAGAGGCCGTGCAGCGAGTACTCGGGGAAGACCACCAGGTCCATGGTCTGCTGGTTGCGCCGGGCCTTGCCCACCAGTTCGCAGATGCGCCGGGTCTGCGCCGCGAGCTGTTCGCGCGTGGCGACCACCGGCAGTTGCAGTTGCACCAGCCCGACCACCACGCCATGGGCCGATTTGTTGAGACCGCCGAGGCCGCTCATGCGTCCGCTCCTTTCGTCATCGCGTGGAAGACAGTTCGCCCGGGCTGCCGGCCGCCACCTTGCCCGGCCGGCAGGTGGCCACCAGGATCAGCAGCGTGAGCACGTAGGGCACGGTGTTGAACAGGTGGTAGCCCCAGCCGACCCCGATCGACTGCAGCGCCGGCCCGATGGCGCCCGCCCCGCCGAACAGCAGCGCCGCGTAGACGCAGCGCAGCGGACTCCAGCGCGCGAAGATCACCAGCGCCACCGCGATCAGGCCCTGCCCGCTGGAGATCCCTTCGTTCCAGCTGCCGGGGTAGAACAGCGTGAGCGACGCGCCGCCCAGGCCCGCAATGGCGCCGCCCGCCGTGGTGGCCGCGATGCGCAGGCCCGACACCGAATAGCCCAGTGCGTGCGTGGCGTCGGCCGAATCGCCCGCCATGCGCACCAGCAGGCCGGCGCGCGTGCGTGCGAAGCCCCACCACAGGCCCAGGGCCAGCAGCAGGCCGATGGGCACCAGCGCGTTGACCTGCAGCGCCGCGCGCACCACGCTGCTGTCGCTCCAGGCGCCCAGCGGGATGGCCGGAATCTGCGGCGCCTGCGGCTGGATCAGCGGCTTGCCCAGGTAGAAGGCCAGCCCGGTTCCCAGCAGCATCAGCGCGATGCCGGTCGCCACGTCGTTCACGCCGTTCAGCGAGCACAGCAGGCCGTGCAGCAGGGCCAGCATGGCACCGGCGAAGGCCCCCGCCAGCACGCCGATCCACGCAGAGCCGCTGAGGCAGGCGCCGCCAAAGGCCGCCATGGCCGACAGCACCAGCACGCCTTCGAGCCCCAGGTTGATGCGGCCTGACTTCTCCGTCAGGCATTCGCCCAGGCTCACGAACAGAAAGGGCGCCCCCACGCGCAGAGCCCCCCCGACGATCGCCGCGACCAGGGCCACCCATTGATCGGCCGTCATGCCATGCCTTTCCGCAGCGCCGGCACGGCGGCGGGCAGGCGCTCCAGCTCTTCGAATGGCCGCGCGAAGAGCCTGGCCGCCACGGCCTTGCCGGAGGTGCCGCGCAGCGCTTCGCTGGCCAGGATGAGCACGAAGGCGATGCCCTGCAGCACCAGCACCGACGCATCGGGCAGGCCCAGCCGCCGCTGCAGCAGGCTGCCCGCGGCGCCGAAGCCGCCGAAGAGAATGGCGACCGGGATCACCGCCAGCGGGTTCTGCCGCGCAATGAACGCGACCAGGATCCCCGCATAGCCATAGCCCGCGATGAGCGAGGCATTGGCATTGGTGTGCACCGCCGCCACCTCCACCGCGCCGGCCAGGCCCGCGCAGGCGCCGCCGGCAGCGCAGGCCAGCAGGATCAGCCGGCTGGCCGGCAGCCCCACCAGCTGTGCCGCGCGCGGATTGCCGCCGACCACCCGGATCGAGAAGCCCGAAGCGGTGAGACGCAGCCACAGGCCCAGGGCGATGCAGGCCAGCACGCCGAGCACGAGGCCCCAGTGCACGTCCGACCCCGCGATGCCGCCGATGCGCAGCCCTTCGGCCAGCGCGTGGGTCGACGGCTTGTTGAGGCTGGCCGGATCGCGCAGCACGCCCTCGACCAGGTGCTTGAAGATGCCGATGGCGACATAGGCCAGCAGCAGGCTGCTGATCGTCTCGTTGATGCCGCGGTACTGCCGCAGCCAGCCCGCCAGCATGGTCCACAGGGCGCCCGCGATGGCCCCCGCCGCGCAGACGGCGACGGTGCCGGCGATGTTGTCGGGCAGCGGCGCGAGATAGGCGCACGCCGCACAGGCCAGCCCGCCCAGCACCAGCGCGCCCTCGCCGCCGATGATGACCAGGCCGGCGCGCGCCGGGATGGCGACGCACAGGGCCGTGAGCATCAGCGGCGCCGCGCGCTGCAGCGTGTTCTGCCACGAGAACCAGCTGCCGAAGGCACCCTGGAAGAGCACCGACCAGGCCTCGGCCGGGTCGACGCCGGCTGCGACAGCCACGAAGACGCCGAACAGCAGCAGCGCGGCCGCGATGGCCAGCACCGACAGCAGGGATCCACGCATTCCGGTCGTCCGCGGCGCCGCGCTCAGCCGATGGAGCCGAGCACGCCCTCGACGAGGTAGTTCATCTTCTCCAGCTCGATGTCCGTCTGCTTCTGGACCTTGCCGGCCGCGATGACTTCCTGGCCCTTGTTGTCCTTGAGCGGGCCCTTGAAGATGTCGAAGCTGCCCGCGGTCATCTTCGCCTTGATGTCGTCGGCCTGCCGCTTCGCCGCGTCGGTCACCCTGGGACCGTAGGCAGAGGTCTTCACGTAGCCCTCCTTGAGGCCGCCGCGCAGGAAGTTGGGATGCGGCTTGCCCGCCCGGGCCGCGTCCACGATGGACTTGTAGGCGGTCAGCCAGTGCCACTCGGCGCCGGTGAGATAGGCATCGGGGGCCAGCCTGGCCTGGCTGGCGTGGTAGCCGCACACCATCCTGCCGCGCCTGGCCGCCGTCTCGACCACCACCTTGGGACCATCCACGTGCATGGTGAACACGTCGCAGCCCTGGTCGGCCAGGCTGTTGGTGGCCTCGGCCTCCTTCACGGCCATCGACCAGTCGCCGGTGAAGATCACGCTGCAGGTGATGCCCGGCTTGACCGAGCGCGCGCCCAGCGTGAAGGCGTTGATGTTGCGCAGCACCTGCGGGATCGGCTTGGCGGCGACGAAGGCGATCTTGTCGCTCCTGGTCATGTGCGCCGCGACCACGCCGTTGAGGAACTGGCACTCGTCGATGTAGCCGAAGAAGCTGCCCACGTTCCTGGGGTTCTTCTCGGTCCACAGGCCGCCGCAGTGCGAGAAGCGCACGTCGGGGTGCTTCGGTGCCACCGCCAGGATGTGCGGATCGAAGTAGCCGAAGGAGGTCGGGAACAGCAGCGAGGCGCCGTCCTGCTGGATCATCCCCGTCATCGTCTTCTGCACCGCGGCGGTCTCGGGCACGTTCTCTTCCTCGACGACCTTGATGCCGGGCATCTTCTTCAGCTCGGCCGCGGCCTGCGCGTGCGCCTGGTTGTAGCCGTAGTCGTCGCGCGGTCCGACGTAGATCACGCCCACGGTCATCGGCTTCTGCGCCCGCGCCAGCGGGCTGAGCATGCCGAGGCTGCCGGCGGCGCCAAGCGCGGCCAGGGATTTGAGGGATTCGCGGCGGTTGAGCTGGCTCATGGAAGGCTCCGGGACGTGATGGGCTTGCACATGGGGTGATCGACTGGCAATCCGATCTTGGATACAAGATAGTATGCACAGTCCGTGCCAGCGATCCACGCCGCCCGGCGCCTTCCTTCAAGCCATCAGGCTCACATGCGCCGCCACGACGCGCCAGCCTTGTGCGGTACGCATCCAGGTCTGGCTCTGGCGCCCCGTTCGGGTGCTGCCTTCGCGGCGGAACTCGCAGTGGGCGGTGGCGAAGTCGCGGCCGTAGGTGGTGATCTCCACGCGCAGCAGGTCGCGCATGAGCCCCTGCGAGGGGCGGGCGGCGCGGAAGGCGGCGATGGCCTCGTGGCCGTAGAGGTTCTCGGTTGCGCCGTAGCGCAGCGTGTGCGGGCTGTCCCAGAACAGCGCGTCGAGGATCTCGATCCTGTTGTGCACCAGCGCGTCCTCGTAGAGGACGAACGCGGCCTGCACTTCGGCGACGACTTCGGGCAGGTTGACGTCGGCAGTGTCGATCATCGGGCACCGCCTTCCAGCATGGCGACCGGCGCCCGTGTGGCGCCCGCGCGTTCCAGCTCGGCCGCCACGCGCAGCGCGATGTCCTCGCGCCAGGGTGCGGCAATAACCTGCACGCCGACGGGCAGCGTCGCATGCGCGCCCCACACCGGCACGGCGGCGACGGGCAGGCCGATGCACGAGAGGGGCTGCGTCAGCAGCCCCATGTTGGGCCGCACCGGCAGGCGCTGGCCGTCCAGCTCGAAGAACTCGGCGCCGATGGGCGTGGCCGCGCAAGGCGTGGCTGGGGCCAGCAGCACGTCGAAGCGCCCGAAGACGCGCGCCGCGTCCTCGGCATGGCGCTGGCGCACGCGTTGCGCACGCGCCACCCAGGCGGCGGGCAGCAGTGCGCCGGCCAGGAAGCGGTCGCGCGAGAGCGGCTCGAAATCCTGCGGCCTGCGGCGCAGGTCCGGCAGGTGCAGCCCGGCGCCTTCGGCATTGGTGATGAGGAAGGCGGCAGCCCGGCCCGCCTCGGCCAGCGGCAGCTCCACCGTCTGCCGCGCGCCCAAGGCGGCGGCCACGGTGTCGACGGCGGCCAGCGCCTCGGGCGCCGCCCACCGGCGGAACCAGCCGCCCAGCACGCCGACGCGCAGCCCGGCCGCGCCGCGCGCCAGTTGGGGCGCCACGGGCTCGGCCGCACGCTGCGCGCAG
>JASGDG010000126.1:0-5388 GCA_047607325.1 Xenophilus sp.
AGGAACTGATGCAGCTGGTGCGCCTGAAGCCCGAGGCGCTGCGCCGCTACCCAAGCGAGTTCTCGGGCGGCCAGCGCCAGCGCATCTGCATCGCCCGCTCGCTGGCCTGCGAGCCGAAGCTGCTGATTGCCGACGAGGCTGTCTCGGCACTGGACGTGTCGGTACAGGCGCAGATTTTGAAGCTGCTGGACGAGATCCAGCAGAAGACCGGGGTGGGTATTCTCTTCATCACCCACGACCTGCGCGTGGCCAGCCAGATCTGCCACCGTGTGATCGTGATGCGTCAGGGCCGCATCGTGGAACAGGGGCCGGCGCAGGAGGTGCTGCTGGCACCGCGCGAGAACTACACCCGGGCGTTGCTGGCCGCCGCGCCCGGACGTGGCTTTGCCTTCGGGCGTGGCGGCGTCTGAGCAAGGAGGTACACATGACCATGCAGAACCTGTTCGAACTGTCCGCCACCGAACTGCTGGCCCGTTACCGCGACCGATCCCTGTCGCCGGTCGACGTATTGCGCTCGGTGCTCGAGCGCATGGCGGCGTGGGAGCCGCGCATCCACGCTACCTACGCACTCGATGAAGAGGCCGCGCTCGTCAGCGCGCGTGCCAGCGAGCGGCGCTGGGCCGAGGGCGTGCCGCTGGGCGCCCTGGACGGTGTCCCCATCACGCTCAAGGAGAACATCGCCACGCGAGGGACGCCGACCCCGCTGGGCAGCGCCGCCACCGTGCTCGTGGCTGCGGCGCAGGACGCGCCGGCCGCCGCCCGGGTGCGCGAAGCCGGCGCCGTGATCGTCGCCAAGACCACCATGCCGGATTTCGGCTTGCTGGGCGCCGCAGCTTCCAGCTTCCACCCGCTCACGCGCAACCCGTGGAACACCGCCTTCAACACCGGAGGCTCCAGTTCCGGCGCGGGCGCTGCAGCCGCGGCTGGCTACGGGCCGCTGCACCTGGGCACCGACATCGGCGGCTCGGTGCGCATCCCGGCGAGCTTCTGCGGCGTGTTCGGTCTCAAGCCCAGCCATGGCCGGGTGCCGGTGGATCCGCCGGCGCCCGCCCGCGTGATCGGTCCCCTGACCCGCACCGTGGCCGATGCGGCACTGCTGATGCAGGTGGTCGCCCGGCCTGACGCGCGCGACTACCTCAGCTTGCCGCCGCAGGACATTCCCTGGGGGGAGCTCGGGCGCTCGCCACGGGGCCTGCGCATCGGCCTGTGGACGCAGCCCGAGGCCCAGCCGTGGCAGGTGGACCCCGAAGTGCTGGCCGCCGTGCAGGCTGCGGCACGGGTGTTCGAGGCTGCCGGCGCGGTCGTCGAGCCGGTCAAGGACTGGATCACCGACGAGATGCGGCTGGGCATCATGCACTTCTTCACCATGCGCTGCCGGGTGGATCTGGCCGCCATGCTGCCGGAGCGTGCGTCCCGTGCCGCCGCGTACATCCACCAGGCGGCCGAGTTGGCTGCTGCCTTGAGCCCGGAAGACGTTTTCCGGGCGTTCCCTCGCATGCAGGCGATGCAGGCCGCCACGGTGGCCGCGACCCGTGCCTACGATTTCGTGCTGTCGCCCGTGCTGCCGGTGCTGCCCTTCGCTGCCGAGGCCACCAGCAGCGACCAGCGACTGCCGCTGCACGATTCGCACTTCACCATGCCCTTCAACCAGTCGGGCCAGCCGGCCGCTTCGATTCGCTGCGGCGTGTCCACCGCCGGGTTGCCCATCGGGCTGCAGATCGTCGGCCGCCGCTTCGACGACCTGGGCGTGCTGCAGATGGCCCACTTCTACGAGTCGGCACGCGGCGCGCAGGCGCCGTGGCCCCAGCCCCAGTGAATTCCCTCCACGACCGCACCATGAACGTCTTCATCGCTGGCTTCCAGCACGAAACCAACACCTTCGCCCCCACCCTGGCCGACTGGGCCGCCTTCGAGGCCGGCTCGGGCTTTCCGCCCTACCGGCGCGGGCCGGCGGTCATCGAGGCCTATCGGGGCAAAGGCATTCCCATCGGTGGCTTCATCGAGGAGGCGACGCGGCGCGGTTGGTCGCTCACCGCCTCCGGCTGGGCGGGAGCGAACCCCTCCGCCCATGTCACGCGCGAGGCCTTCGAGCGCATCGCGGGAGACATCGAGACCGACCTGCGCGCCGCCCTGGCCGGCCCTGGCGTGGATGCGGTGTACCTCGACCTGCACGGCGCGGCCGTCACCCAGCACCTGGACGACCCCGAGGGCGAGCTGCTGGCGCGCATCCGCACGCGGGTCGGTCCGTCGGTCCCCATCGTCGCCAGCCTGGACTTGCATGCCAACGTCACGGCCTGCATGCTGGCGCAGGCCGATGCCCTGGTGGCCTACCGCACCTATCCGCACGTGGACATGAAGGACACAGGCGCCCTGGCCGCCACCTTGCTGGCGCGGCGGCTGGCGCGCGGCGAGCGCGAGCCGCTGGCCGTGCGGCGCCTGGACTTCCTGCTGCCGCTGAATGCGCAGAGCACCATGACGGCGCCCGCCGATGCGGTCTACGCCGCGTTGAAGCGGCTCGACGAACAGCACGGCACGGTATTGACCTTCGCCATGGGTTTCCCGGCGGCCGACATCGCGGAATGCGGGCCGGTGATCTGGGGCTACGGCGACCAGGCGGAGGCCGCCGTGGCCGCCCTGTTCGCCCGCGTAGACCAGCCGCGGAGCCAGTGGCGGCTGGACCTCAAGACGCCCGAAGAGGCGGTGCGCGAGGCGATGGGCCTGGCGGCGCAGGCCGACCGGCCGGTGGTCATCGCCGACACGCAGGACAACCCCGGCGCCGGTGGCGACAGCAACACCACCGGCATGCTGCAGGCCCTGCTGAGCTGCGGCGCGGGCCGGCGCTTTCCAGGTCAGGTGGCGATCGGCCTGCTGGCCGATCCGGATGCAGCCGTCCAGGCCCATGCGGCGGGCGTCGGCGCGCAGATCGAGGTGCAGCTTGGCCGCAGCGTGCCCACCTGGGGCGGACGGCACAGCGATCCGCCGGTCGGCGTCCGTGCCACCGTGCGTGCCCTGGGCGATGGCCACGTGATCCTGAAGGGCCCGATGGGCATGGGGGGCGAGGTGAGGCTCGGCCCCAGCGCCTGCCTCGAAGTGCAGGGTGTGCTGATCGGCGTGTGCACCCGCAAGACCCAGATGCTGGACCGCGAGCTGTTCCGCTTCCTGGGCATCGCGCCGGAGGCGATGAAGGTCCTGGTCAACAAGAGCTCGGTGCATTTCCGGGCCGACTTCGCGCCCATCGCCAGCCACATCCTGGTGGCCAAGGCGGCCGGTCCCATGGCCGCCGACCCGGCCGACCTGCCGTGGACGAAGCTGCCCGCGTCCATGTCCCTGCGCCCCTGATCCCTTTCTTTCCTCCCCTGAGGAGTCTCCCCAGGCCCCTGACGCGGCCTGCAGTACATGCGCGACCATGCCGCGGAATTCTGGCGACCGGGGGCGCCTGGAGGATGGCCTGTTCGAGAAATACCCCTGCGACGCCTTCTTCGCCATGCACAACACGCATCGTGATGGCGCTGCGGACGCTGGTCTCGCGCAACGCGGACCCGCAGCAGGTGGTCATCGTCACCGTGGGCGCCATCCACGGCGGCAAGGCCAACAACGTGATCCCGCAGAGCACCGCGCTGGAGATCAGCATGCGCGCGCTGTCGCCCGACGGCGCAAGCTGCTCGAACAGCGCCTTCATGCTGGAAAAGCGCCCCGGCTGCTACCTCATGGTCGGCAACGGACGCCCCGGCGACCACGGCGCCTGTCGCCAGGCGCCGGGCGCCATGCCCGTCCACTGCCGGAAAGCGCGCGAAAAGCTCTTCTCGTTGCGAAAGCCCACGGCCAGCGCGATCTGCTTGACGGGGCGCGTGCTGCGCCGCAACTGCTCCAGCGCCTGTTCCATGCGCACCTGGTCTTTCAGGCCCTGCAGCGACAGCCCCTCGGTCGCCAGCTGCCGGTGCAGCGTGCGGCTGGACACATGCAGCGCGCCGGCCAGCGCCTCGGCCGTGCTCAGCTCGGCCCCGCGGGTGCGCAGCAGCTCGCGCACGCGCCGGCCCAGCAGCCGGTCGTGCCGGTACTGCAGCACCGTCAGCGGCAGGGCGCGGCGCAGCATCTGGCGCAGCGCCCGCTCGTCGCGCAGCAGCGGCAGGGCCAGGTAGCGCTCGTCGAAGCTGAAGCTGGCCCGCGGCGCGCCGAAGCGCACCTGGCCGGTGAACATCAGCGGATAGGCCTCGGCGTGCGGCGGCGCGTCGAAGGGGAAGACCGCCTCGCGCAGCGACACGCGCGAGTCGATCGCCCAGCTCGCGTAGCCGTGCAGGAAGCGCAGGCCCGACACCAGGCAGAACTCGCGAAAGGGCCCCAGGTCGCGCCGCTCCTCGATCGCCACCGTCGCCACGCCGCCCGCCACCGACAGCGAGAGCGCGATGTCGTCCACCAGCAGCCGGTGGTGGCGGCACCAGCGCTTGATGGCCACCCCCAGGTCGGGCGAGGTGAGCGAGGCGCGGCACAGCAGCCCGTAGCTGCCCCAGGGCAGGCGGCGCGTGAACCAGCCCAGGGCCTCGTCGTCCAGTTCCTGCATGGCGTGCTCGTTCAGCGCCTCGAACTGCGTGGCCGTCACTCGGGCGCCGGGGCGCCACAGCTCCTTCGGCGTGATCTGTGCCGCGCGCAGGGCGCCGCCGGGGTCGATGCCGTAGCGGGCATAGCCTTTCACGATCGCCTGCACGAAGGCCATCGGCGTGGCGGCGCGGGGCGGCCTGACGAGGGCGGGGGCGGTCATGGCGCAGGCATCGGATGTGGCGCGATTTGCAACCATTGTGGCGCCAAATGCGGGCTGGCCGGGCGTAAGCTGCGCCGGTGCCCCGCGCATCCCCGGTGCGGGGCGGCACCTCCAGGAGACACCCATGGCCCACGCCAGCCTGCCCGGCCTGAACTTCCAGCTGGGCGAGACCATCGATGCCCTGCGCGGCGCCGTCGCCGACTTCTGCGCCGCCGAGATCGCACCGCGCGCCGCCGAGATCGACCGCGAGAACCAGTTCCCGAAGGACCTCTGGGCCAAGCTCGGCAGCCTGGGCCTGCACGGCATGACGGTGAAGGAGCAATACGGCGGCACCGGGCTGGGCTACCTGGCGCACATCGTGGCGATGGAGGAGGTCTCGCGCGCCTCGGCCTCGGTGGGCCTGTCGTACGGCGCGCACTCCAACCTGTGCGTCAACCAGATCCATCGCAACGGCAGCGAGGCGCAGAAGCAGAAGTACCTGCCCAGGCTGGTGAGCGGCGAGCATGTCGGCGCGCTGGCGATGAGCGAGCCGGGCGCCGGCAGCGACGTGGTGAGCATGAAGCTCAGGGCCGAGAAGAAGGGCGGCTATTACGTCCTCAACGGCAGCAAGATGTGGATCACCAACGGCGGCG
>JASGDG010000127.1:0-4506 GCA_047607325.1 Xenophilus sp.
CGCCGCGCTGGCCCGGCCCGCCGCGCCCGCCGGGCCCGGCGGCTTCGGCGTCTCCTGGCACAACGTCTCGCCCGAAATGGCGGCGCTTCACTGATCTTTACCTTCCCTCACACGGCGTTGACTCCGCTCTCATGGAGGAGACAAGCGTGGCGTGCACACTGCGTCTCATCTGCCGCATTTCTCCGCGGCAGTGTCCAAGAAAGGAAGGACTCGCATGATCTCTCTTCGCCAACGCATGCTGTGGGCCGGTGTTCTGGCTTCCGCCGCCTTCGCCGCCTCGGCCCAGACGCCGCCGGCCACCGACACGCAGCCCGCGCAGGCTCAGGGCGCGGCGCCGGCCAGGCCGCCCGCCGACCACAAGCGCTTCGAGCGTGAACAGCAGCACCGCGCCGAACGTCTGGCCGCGCTGAAGGGCAAGCTCAAGCTCGACGCCAGCCAGGAAGGCGCCTGGGCGACCTATACCGCCGCCCTGCAGCCGCCCGCCGATGCCAAGCCGCCGCAGCGTCCCGACCGCGCCGAGTTCGCCAAGCTGACCACGCCGGAGCGCCTGGACCGCCTGCAGGCCCGCCAGGCCGAGCGCGCCGCCGAGTTCGCCAAGCGCGCCGACGCGACCAAAGCCTTCTACGCCCAGCTCTCGCCGGCGCAGCAGAAGACCTTCGATGCCGAGAGCCTGCATTTCGGCCCGCCTCCGGGCGGTCCCCATGACCCGCATCATGGCGGCCCGCGCCACCAGCCGCGCGACGGCGAGGCCCCGCCGCCGCCCCGCAACTGAGCCCTGCCCGGCCTGAACGGACAAGGCCCGCGGCAAACGCCGCGGGCCTTGTCGTTGAAGTCAGAAGCGGTAGGCGTAGCGAAGCCGCACGAAGTTCTCCCCCTGGTTGGGCCTCTTGATGTCGGCGTTGGAAAAATGCTGCAGCCGCAGCGACAGCTCATGCTGTCCGCGCTCGCCGAAGCTGTAGCCGGCCCCCAGCGCCTCGGTGAACTGGAAGGCGGTGCTGAAGTCGCGCGAGGGCGTGTGGTAGAGGTGATCGAGCGCGCTGCCGCCCACCCCGGCCTCCACGAACCAGGGAGAACGTCCCTGGTCGAAGCGCAGGCGCCAGGTGCCGATCGCGCCCAGCTGCGCGTAGTCGCGCCGCAGGCTGTCCGCGGGGGCGCGCCAGTGGCTGACGAACAGATCCCAGTAGAACGAGAGCGAGCCAGAGCCCACCAACCGGCGCGGCGTCCACGGAATCATCGCGCCGGCACTCAGCACGTCGGTGCTGCCGGCACTGTGCGGGGCCTGGCCGGCCTCGATGTAGATGCCGGCGTCGCGGTCCTCGAACGCCTGCGCCGGGGAGGCTGCGCCCATCAGGGCGGCCAGCGCGGCGAAGCCCAGGCCCGCCATGCGGCGCGGACGGGGCGGGAAGAAGCCTTGGCGATGGTTCATGTTTTGTCTGTGCTGCCGGAGCAGCATCTGCTATGGCAATCAATGATGCGCCAAGGCGACTCTTCGTGCAGGGCGCGGCGCATGCCGCCTCGCGGCAGGGCCTGCCACACCGGCGCTCAGCGCGCCGACGTCAGCGTGATGAGCGCGATTTCCGACGGTGCGCCGAAGCGCTTGGGCGGCCCCCAGTAGCCCGTGCCGCGGCTCACGTACACCCACATCTGCTGCAGGCGGTGCAGCCCGGCGGTGAAGGGCTGCTGCAGGGGCACGAAGAGGTTCCAGGGAAAGAACTGGCCGCCATGGGTGTGTCCCGACAGCTGCAGCGTGAAGCCGGCCGCCGCGGCGGCCGGCGCGCTGCGCGGCTGGTGGGCCAGCAGGACGCGGGTATGCACCAGCGGTGGCGCGTCGTCCAGCGCACGGCGGGGGTCGCTGGCGTGCGCCGGCACGAAGTGGCCGGCGCCGTAGTCCGTCACGCCGGCCACCAGCAGCGCGCACTCGAACAGCTCTTCGTCCGTCTGCGCACCCTGGGTGCTGCGCACCTGCAGCACCACATGCTCGTTGAGCAGCACGCGCAGGCCCAGGCGGCGCAATTCGTCGATCCAGTCCGGCGCGCCGGCGTAATACTCGTGATTGCCCGTCACCACGAAGGTGCCGTGCCGTGCCTTCAGCCGCGCCAGCGGCGCGATGTGCTCGCGCAGTTCGGGCACGCTGCCGTCCACCAGGTCGCCGGTGATGGCGACCATGTCCGCCCGCAGCGCGTTGACCGCATCGACGATGCGCTGCAGGTAGCGCTGGCGGATGGTGGGCCCCACGTGCAGGTCCGACAGCTGCGCGATGGTGAAGCCGTGCAGCTGCGGGGGCAGTCCCTCGATCGGCACCTGCACCCGCCGCACTGCAGCCGTGCGCCGGGCGTTGACGTAGCCTGCCAGCGTCATCGCCGTGGCCAGCGCCACGGCCGCCAGCGCGCTCATGCCCTGCCAGCGCGGCCAGTCCACGGCGGCACCGGCGATCCATGCGCCCCCCCAGGCCAGCAGCAGGCCGGCATCGCGCAGCAGCGTGAAGAGGAACAGCGACGAGAACCAGCCCATGGCCAGCAGGCCGGCCCATTGCACCGCCGTCCAGAGCCGGCGCGGCCCGCGCCGCCGCACGAAGGGCAGCGGCATGCATGCCGCCGAGAGCACCAGCAGCACGGCCACCAGCGGCCAGGCGCGCGTGGCCGCCGCCAGCGCCGGCAGCAGGCGCAACGCGACGAACACGTGCACGAGCGTGGTCAGGAGGGTCAGGGAGGCCAGCGGCATGAGGTCGTATGTTGCGGCGCAGCATACGATGAAAGCACACGGTCTGCTTGGCGGCGCGCTGCCCCGGGGAAAATGCGCATGAGCGCCGATCCGGGCGGGGAAGGCGGTTGCCCACGCGCCGTCTCCCGCTAGCCCTTGCTCGCCGTGTCCGTGCCCGCGGGCCACAGGAAGAATTCGTGCACCGGCCGCGCACCGTCGAGGACGACGGTCCGGTGCATGGTCTGGCCGCCCAGCGTGGCATCGACCTCATAGCGGCCGGGCGCCAGCCGGGTGAGCATGAAGGGCCCGCTGGACTTCACCCCGTTCAGCAGCGTGGCGCCGCTGGCCAGGTCGCGCACCGACACGCGCACATCGGCGGCGAAGTCGGCTTTCTGGCGGTCCTTGACGGCGAATTCGAAGGTCGCCGGCCAGCGCGGCGAAACGGTCTCCATCAACTGCTCCTCGTCGGCCCCGATCCCGCCGCTCATGTACTCCACGCCCGACGGGGCGAGGCGGATCGGCGGGTTGTAGGTGGTGGCGTGGGCGGCGCCGGCCAGGAGGCCCAGGGCAAGCAGCGTGCCGGTGGCCGCAGCGGTGAGACGTGAAGCGTTCATGGAAGGTCCCTTGCAGGGTGCTTCGTCGCCGTGGACTGCGCTCCAAGGAAGCAGGCCGGTGCGGGCGACGGATCGGCAAGGGCCATGCGCGCACTGTGTGCCTGGCGGCTTAGGCCGCGCTTAAGCCGCCGGCATGGGCCCGTCGCTTCATCGGGCCGGTCGGGCCGCGATCGCAGCGCCGTGTGTGCTCACTCTCCCTTGTCGGCACTGTCCTGCGCCAGTGCCTGGCGCGGCAGTGTGGCGGCGGCCATGTCGAAGTTCGACGGCCACAGGAACAGCGCGCGGCCCGGTGCGCCCAGGCCGATGACCAGCGTCTGCTTGAGCGTGAGCGTGCCCAGCGTGGCTTCGACGTCGTAGGTGCCCGGCTCCAGGCGCGCCAGCATCAGCGGGCCGCTGGCCCGGGCGGACAGGACGTGGTCGCCGTTGTATCTGTTGCGCACGTTCACCTGCACCGGTTCGGAGAACTGGCCGCGCGGAGCGCGCGCGACGGCGAATTCCAGCGTGGCGGCCCAGCGTGGGGCGACCCGCTCCATGAAGGCCAGCTCGTCCTGGTTCTTGCCGCCGCACATGTATTCCACGCCCTCGGACGCCATGCGGATCGGCGGGTTGGCGGCGGCGTGCGCGGCGGCGGCCAGCAGCAGGGCGCCGGCGGCCGAGGCGAGGAGGGCGGGGAGCTTCATGGCGGCGGGGCGTGGGGCAGGCGGATCGGAAGTGGCGAATGCGGCGGCCGGATGCCGCCGCGTTCTGCGTAGCAAGAGTCGGGCGCGGCCTTGGTACTGACGCCGGCCGCGTCGGAACCGATCGCGGCCGATGCAGACGGCGCCGCTTTGGCCACAATGGAGCACCGCCGTGGCGCCGTCCTGCCGCCGGCCTTCCCATCGTACCCACCCCGCAGAGGAGCCGCCATGCCCGACACCGATCCTGACACCCCCTCCCTGGGCGCCGAGCCGGTGGGTGTGCGCGGCTGGCTGCAGGCGCTCAGGGAGGCCGACGCCCGCCGTCCCGACCTGCCGGGCGAGCACCTGGTGGTGCTGGGCCTGGGCGTGGTGCTGCTGCTGTCCTCGGGCCGCAGCCGCTCGCTGCTGGGCCGGCTGGCCAAGGCGGGCGCCGGCGGGGCCCTGATCGGCCGTGCCGTCAGCGGCAGTCGCGGCATCGCGCGGCTGGCGAGCGCTGCCGCCAGCCTGGCGTACAG
>JASGDG010000128.1:0-4071 GCA_047607325.1 Xenophilus sp.
CGCCTGCAGCGACTCGGGCGTCGACTCGGTGGAGAAGCGGAAGTTGAAGTCCACCACCGCCGTGCCGGGGATGACGTTGCCCGCCCCGGTGCCGGCGTGGATGTTGCTCACCTGCCAGCTCGTCGGCTGGAAGAAGGCGTTGCCGGCGTCCCAGCCGCCGGCGGCGTTGATGGCGACCAGCTCGGCCAGCGCCGGGGCCAGCGCATGCACCGGGTTCTTCGCCAGGTGCGGGTAGGCGATGTGGCCCTGCACGCCCTTGACGGTGAGGCGGCCGCTCATCGTCCCGCGCCGGCCGTTCTTGATCATGTCGCCGCAGCGCCGCACCGAGGTGGGCTCGCCGACGATGCACCAGTCCAGCCGCTGGCCGCGCGCCGCCAGTTCACGGCAGACGACGACCGTGCCGTCCACGCCGGGGCCTTCCTCGTCGCTGGTGAGCAGCAGCGCCAGCGCGATGCGCGGGCTGGGCTCGGCGGCCAGGAACTCCTCGATCGCCACCACGAAGGCGGCCAGCGAACTCTTCATGTCGCAGGCGCCGCGGCCGTAGAGCAGGCCGCCGCGGTGGGTGGGCGTGAAGGGCGGACTGGTCCACTTCTCCAGCGGGCCGGTGGGCACCACGTCGGTGTGGCCGGCGAAGACCAGCACGGGCGCGTCGGCCGCCGCAGCCGGCCGGCGGACAGCCCACAGGTTGGTGACGCGGAAGTCATCGGGCCCGCTCTCGATGCGCTCCAGCGCGAAGCCCAGCCGCGCCAGGCGCTCGCCGATGATCTGCTGGCAGCCGCCGTCCTCCGGGGTGACGGAGGGCGTGGCGATGAGTTGTTCTGCGAGGTGGAGCGTTCGGGTCATCGAGGGGGACAAGGACGCGCCCTAGCGGTGCACGTCCAGCGTGATCTCTGTGAAGGTGGGCGCCTCGACCTGGTCGAGCAGCCTGCGCTCGGCCTCGGGCTTGGGCTGGACGGCGTTGTGGTTCTGCAGGCGCCACATCAGGTTGGTGGGCGAGTCGGCATGGGCCATGCCTTCCTCGCGCTCGATGCGGCCGTCGAGGATCAGTTTCGCGATCGCCTCCTCGAAGGTCTGCGAGCCCTCGGCCATGGCGTTGTTCATCGCCTCCTTGACGCCGGAGAAGTCGCCCTTCTCGATCATCTCGGCCACCAGCGCGGTGTTGAGCATGACCTCGACCGCCGGCAGGCGCGAGCCGCGCGGCGTGCGCAGCAGGCGCTGCGCCACGATGGCGCGCAGCGCGCCGGCCAGGTCGCCCAGCAGGGTGGGGCGCACCTCGACCGGGTAGAAGGACAGGATGCGGTTGAGCGCCCGGTACGCATTGTTGGCGTGCAGCGTGGCCAGGCACAGGTGGCCCGACTGGGCGTAGGCGATGGCGGCCGTCATGGTCTCGCGGTCGCGGATCTCGCCGATCTGGATCACGTCCGGTGCCTGGCGCAGGGCGTTCTTCAACGCGATGGACAGCGACTGCGTATCGGTGCCGACCTCCCGCTGGTTGACCAGCGACTTCTTGTTCACGTAGGTGAACTCGATCGGCTCCTCGACCGTCAGGATGTGGCCGGAGGCGTTCTCGTTGCGGTAGTCGAGCATCGAGGCCAGCGTGGTCGTCTTGCCGGCGCCGGTGGCGCCGACCATCAGGATCAGGCCGCGCTTTTCCATGACGAGCTGCTTGAGCACCTCGGGCAGATTCAGCTCCTCGAAGGCCGGGATGATGTCGGCGATGTAGCGGATCACCACCGCCACCGAGCCGCGCTGGCGCATGGCGCTGATGCGGAAGTTGCCGACGCCCTCGCGCGCCACCGCGGTGTTCAGCTCGCCGGTGCGCTCCAGCTCCATGACGCGCTCGGGCGCCACGATCTCGCGCAGCAGTTCCAGCGGCGCCTCGGGCGGCAGCACCTGCGGGTTGATGGGCAGGCACTGGCCGTTGATGCGGATCTGCGCCGGCGCGTTGGCCGAGAGGTACACGTCGGAGGCCTTGCGCTCGGCCATCAGGCGAAGAATGCGGTCCATCGTTCCCATCGAGCCCTCCAGGTGCTGTCAGTAAGCGGTCCAGGCGACGAGGCCGCTCTGGGGCGGCCTTTCGGGGCGGTGTCAGTCGCGCAGCAGGTCGTTCAGGCTGGTCTTGGAGCGCGTCTGCGCGTCCACCGTCTTGACGATGATCGCGGCGTAGGTGGAATAGTCCTGCCCGTCCCTGGTCTTCTTCGGCAGGCTGCCGCTGATGACCACGCTGCCGGCCGGCACGCGGCCGTAGCTGATCTCGCCGGTGTCGCGGTTGAAGATCGGCGTGCTCTGGCCGAGGTACACGCCCATGCCCAGCACCGAGTTCTCTTCCACGATCACACCCTCGACCACTTCGGAGCGGGCGCCGATGAAGCAGTTGTCCTCGATGACGGTCGGGTTGGCCTGCAGCGGTTCCAGCACGCCGCCCAGGCCCACGCCGCCCGACAGGTGCACGTTGGCGCCGACCTGCGCGCAGGAGCCGACGGTGGCCCAGGTGTCGACCATGGTGCCTTCGCCGACGTAGGCGCCGATGTTGACGTAGCTGGGCATCAGGATGGCGCCCTTGGCGACGAAGCTGCCGCGGCGCGCCACGGCCGGCGGCACGATGCGCACGCCGGACTCCTTCAGCTCGCCGGCCGACAGGTGCGAGAACTTGGTCGGCACCTTGTCGTAGAAGCCCAGCGAGCCGGCCTGCATCTGCTCGTTGTCCTTCAGGCGGAAGGACAGCAGTACCGCCTTCTTGATCCACTGGTGCACCGTCCATTGGCCGACGCTCTCGCGCGTGGCCACGCGCAGGCGGCCGTTGTTCAGCTCGGCGATGACGTGCTCGACGGCGTCGGCCACTTCCTTGGGCGCCTGGGTGGGCGAGAGGTTGGCGCGGTCTTCCCACGCGGCGTCGATGATCTGTTGCAGTTGCTGGCTCATGGAAGGGTCGATCTGGAAAGGGATGGCGGGCTCAGGCGCCCGGGTTGCGGTGCACGAAATCGGCGATGCGGCGGGCGGCCTCGGTGCACTCGGCGGTGTCGGCCACCAGGGCCATGCGCACGCGCCCCCGGCCGGGGTTGGCGCCCTGCGACTCGCGTGCCAGATAGCTGCCCGGCAGCACCGTCACATTGTATTGAGCGTACAGGGCGCGGGCGAAGGCGGCGTCGTCGCCGCTCCAGCCTGGCGGGATGCCGGCCCAGAGGTAGAAGCCGGCGTCGGGCAGGCGCACGTCGAGCACCGGCTCCAGCATCGGCGTGACGGCCGCGAACTTGGTGCGGTACTGCATGCGGTTGTCGACCACGTGCGACTCGTCGCCCCAGGCCGCGATGCTGGCGGCCGCCACGGTGCCGCTCATGGCGCTGCCGTGGTAGGTGCGGTAGAGAAGGAACTGCCTGACGATGGCCGCATCGCCCGCGACGAAGCCGCTGCGCAGGCCCGGCACGTTGCTGCGCTTGGACAGCGACGTGAGCGCGATCAGCCGGCGGAAGTCGCCCCGGCCGAGCCTGGCCGCTGCCTCCAGGCCGCCCAGCGGCGGCTCGTCGCGGAAGTAGATCTCGCTGTAGCACTCGTCGGAGGCGATGACGAAGCCGTGGCGGTCGCTCAGCTCGAACAGCTTCTTCCACTCCGGCAGCGGCATCACGGCGCCGGTCGGGTTGCCGGGCGAGCAGACGTAGACCAGCTGCGTGCGCGCCCAGACCTCGGCCGGCACGCTGTCCCAGTCGACGGCGAAGTTGCGTGCCGGATCGCTCGGCGCGTACCAGGCGTCGGCGCCGGCCAGCAGGGCCGCGCCCTCGTAGATCTGATAGAACGGGTTGGGCGAGATGACCACCGGCGCCGGGGACTTCGTGCCGTCCACCACCGTCTGCGCCAGGGCGAACAGCGCCTCGCGCGAGCCGTTGACGGGCAGCACCTGCGTGGCCGGGTCCAGCTCCAGCGCATAGCGGCGCTTCAGCCAGCCCGTGAAGGACTGGCGCAGTTTCAGGTCGCCGGCGGTGGCGGGGTAGACGGCCAGCGTACCCAGGCCTTCGATGAGTGCGTCCTTGATGAAGGGCGGCGTGGCGTGGCGCGGCTCGCCGATGCCCAGGCTGA
>JASGDG010000129.1:0-4170 GCA_047607325.1 Xenophilus sp.
CCTGGGGCCGGCGGCCGATCTGGCGCGGCATGTCGGCCAGGGCGGCCTCCAGCCTGGCGTAGGTGTCGCCCATCTCCGCCTTCATCCAGGGCCAGGGGCCGCCGCCGTGGGAGATGAAGTAGGTGGGAAGCCGGTTCGTCGTGGTCATTTCATGGTCCTTGCGCCAAATATAGGGGCTGCTGCGCCCAAATCGAGAGCGGGCTACAGTGGCGCGCTTTTGCCCTGGGAGGCACCGCCCCTTGCCGCTGCGCTTTTTCGAGAGACTGCTCTCCCCCTACCCGCCCGCCGAGCCGGCCCTGCCGCCCAAGGGTTTCTTCGCCTTCCTGTGGGCCTGCACCGAGGGCACGCGCGGCGCCGTGGCGTGGCTGGCGCTGCTGACGGCCGCCATGTCGGCCTTCGAGGCGCTGCTGTTCGGCATGCTCGGCCGGGTGGTCGACTGGCTGGCCGGCGTGGCGCCCGGGCGCCTGTGGGCCGACCGCAGCACGGCGCTGACCTGGCTGGGCGCCGCGCTGCTCGCCAGCATCGCGGTGGTGGCGCTGCAGACCATCGTCAAGCACCAGGTGCTGGCCATCAACCTGCCGATGCGCCTGCGCTGGAACTTCCACCGCCTGATGCTGGGCCAGAGCATGGCCTTCTACCAGGACGAGTTCGCCGGCCGCATCACCACCAAGGTGATGCAGACCGCGCTGGCGGTGCGCGACACGCTGTTCGTGCTGGCCGACGTGCTGGTGGCGATGGCGACCTACGTGGCCACCATCGTGGTGCTGGCCGGCGTGTTCGCGGGCGGGCTGGTGTGGCCCTTCCTGGCCTGGCTGCTGCTCTACCTGCTGGCGATGTGGTACTTCGTGCCGCGCATGGGCCGCATCGGCAAGGCGCAGGCCGACGCGCGCTCGGTGATGGTGGGCCGCGTGACCGACGCCTACACCAACATCGCCACCGTCAAGCTGTTCTCGCACACGCACCGCGAGGCCCAGTTCGCCCGTGCCGCGATGCAGGACTTCGCCCGCACCGGCTACGCGCAGATGCGCCTGGTCAGCACCTTCGAGATCGTCAACCACACGCTATCGATGGGGCTGGTGGCCGGCATGGCGGGCATGGCCCTCGCCATGTGGGACCAGGGCGCCGTCGGCATCGGCGCGGTGGCCGCGGCCACCGCGATGGCGCTGCGGCTGCAGGGCATGTCGCACTGGATCATGTGGGAGACCACCAGCCTCTTCGAAAGCGTGGGCACGGTGCAGGACGGCATCAACACCCTGAGCCGGCCGCGCACGGTGGTGGACGCGCCGGATGCCAGGCCGCTGACCGTCACGCGGGGCGAGGTGCGCTTCGAGGACGTGACCTTCCGCTATGGCGAAGGCAAGCCGCCGGTGATCGACCACCTGAACCTCACGGTGCGGCCGGGCGAGCGCATCGGGCTGGTCGGCCGCTCGGGCGCGGGCAAGTCCACGCTGGTGAACCTGCTGCTGCGCTTCCACGACATCGGGTCGGGCCGTGTGCTGATCGACGGGCAGGACATCGCCCACGTGACGCAGGACTCGCTGCGCGCCCGCGTCGGCATGGTGGCGCAGGACACCAGCCTGCTGCACCGCTCGCTGGCCGACAACATCGCCTACGGCCGGCCGGACGCGAGCGAAGCCGAGATCCGCGCCGCCGCCGAGCGCGCCGAGGCGGCCGGCTTCATCGGCCAGCTGACCGACCTGCACGGCCGCCAGGGCCTGGCGGCGCACGTCGGCGAGCGCGGCGTCAAGCTCTCCGGCGGGCAGCGCCAGCGCATCGCCATCGCCCGCGTGATGCTCAAGGACGCGCCCATCCTGCTGCTGGACGAGGCCACCAGCGCGCTGGACTCGGAGGTGGAGGCCGCCATCCAGCAGAGCCTGAACACGCTGATGCAGGGCAAGACCGTGATCGCCATCGCGCACCGCCTGTCGACCATCGCCGCGATGGACCGGCTGATCGTGCTGGACGCCGGCCGCGTGGTGGAGGAAGGCACGCACCGCGAGCTGCTGGTGCGCGGCGGCCTGTACGCGCGGCTGTGGGCCCACCAGAGCGGGGGCTTCCTCGGGGAAGAGTAGCCATGAAGACCCTGCTGATCGTCTACCACAGCCTCACGGGCGCCACGCAGCAGATGGCCGAGGCCGCCGCCGAAGCGGCCCGCGCGCAGGAAGGCGTGGCGGTGCGCCTGCTGCGCGCCGCGGAGGCCGGCTCCGACGACCTGCTGGCCGCCGACGGCTACCTCTTCGGCACGCCGGAGAACCTGGCTTCCATGGCCGGGCTGATGAAGGACTTCTTCGACCGCTGCTACTACCCGGTGCTGGGCCGGCTCAACGGCCGCCCCTATGCCGCCCTGGTCTGCGCCGGCAGCGACGGCCAGGGCGCCCTGCGCCAGCTGGAACGCATCGCCACCGGCTGGCGCCTGCGGGCCGCGGCGCCGGGGCTCATCGTCTGCACCCACGCGCAGACGCCGGAGCGCATCTTCGCGCCCAAGCAGATCGGCCCCGGAGACCGCGCGCGCGGTGCCGAACTGGGCGGCGCCCTGGCGGCCGGGCTGGCGCTGGGCGTGTTCTGAGTCGGCCAGCCCCGATTTCTATGGTCCAATTTCGGGTTCCGCGACCGGCCCGCAGGGCTTGGCGCCGCAGCTGCGAACCCGACCATGAGCACCATCCTCCAATCCCTCCCCACCGGCCAGAAGGTCGGCATCGCCTTCTCCGGCGGCCTGGACACCAGCGCCGCGCTGCTGTGGATGAAGAAGAAGGGCGCCCAGCCCTACGCCTACACCGCCAACCTGGGCCAGCCCGACGAGCCCGACTACGACGAGATCCCGCGCAAGGCGCTGGCCTACGGCGCCGAGAAGGCGCGCCTGGTGGACTGCCGCCAGCAGCTGGTGGCCGAGGGCATCGCCGCGCTGCAGGCCAGCGCCTTCCACGTCTCCACCGGCGGCGTCACCTACTTCAACACCACGCCGCTGGGCCGCGCCGTCACCGGCACCATGCTGGTGGCCGCGATGAAGGAGGACGAGGTCAACATCTGGGGCGACGGCAGCACCTTCAAGGGCAACGACATCGAGCGCTTCTACCGCTACGGCCTGCTGACCAACCCGGGCCTGAAGATCTACAAGCCCTGGCTGGACCAGACCTTCATCGACGAGCTGGGCGGGCGCAAGGAGATGAGCGAGTTCCTCATCGCCAGCGGCTTCGACTACAAGATGTCGGTCGAGAAGGCCTATTCCACCGACTCCAACATGCTCGGCGCCACGCACGAGGCCAAGGACCTGGAGCACCTGAGCAGCGGCATCCGCATCGTCAACCCGATCATGGGCGTGGCCTTCTGGAAGCCCGAGGTGGAGGTCAAGCCCGAAGAGGTGCGCGTGCGCTTCGAGGAAGGCCGCCCGGTCGCCCTCAACGGCCAGCGCTTCGACGACCTGGTCGCGCTGATGGAAGAGGCCAACCGCATCGGCGGCCGCCACGGCCTGGGCATGAGCGACCAGATCGAGAACCGCATCATCGAGGCCAAGAGCCGCGGCATCTACGAGGCTCCCGGCATGGCGCTGCTGCACATCGCCTACGAACGGCTGGTCACCGGCATCCACAACGAGGACACGATCGAGCAGTACCGCATCAACGGCATCCGCCTGGGCCGCCTGCTCTACCAGGGCCGCTGGTTCGACCCGCAGGCCATCATGCTGCGCGAGACGGCGCAGCGCTGGGTGGCGCGCGCCATCACCGGCGAGGTGACGCTGGAGCTGCGCCGCGGCAACGACTACTCGCTCCTCGACACCGAGTCGCCCAACCTCACCTACGCACCCGAGCGCCTGTCGATGGAGAAGGTGGAGGACGCGCCTTTCTCCCCCGCCGACCGCATCGGCCAGCTGACCATGCGCAACCTCGACATCGTCGACACCCGCGCCAAGCTGGCGACCTACGTGCAGGCCGGCCTGCTGGCCAAGCCGGAAGGCACGGAGCTGCCGCAGATCAAGGACGAGTCGCGCAAGTGATGCATTGAGGCCCGCAGCCATGCCGGCCCCGAGCGCCCTGCTCACCGAAGCCGTGCGCCTGATCGAGGACGCCGGCCCGCTGGAAGACGCCCAGGCCTTGCGCCAGGCCGCCGCGGGCGGCGGCAGCCGGCAGGCACAGGCCCAGCAGCGCGCCGGGCTGCTGGCCGAGCGGCTGGGCC
>JASGDG010000130.1:0-13967 GCA_047607325.1 Xenophilus sp.
AGCACCAGCATCGCGCCCGGGAACACCAGCACCCACCACTCGCCCGAGAACAGCACCGCGTTGCCGTTGTTGATGAGCGTGCCCAGCGAGGGCGAGGTGGGCGGCACGCCCACGCCCAGGAAGCTCAGCGTCGCCTCGGTGACGATGGCGGTGGCCACCTGGATGGTCGCCAGCACCAGCACCGGCCCCAGCACGTTGGGCAGCACGTGGCGCCGCATGATGCGCAGCGGCGGCACGCCCATCACGCGGGCGGCCTGCACGTATTCCTTGCCCCGCTCCACCAGCGTGGAGCCGCGCACCGTGCGTGCGTACTGCACCCAGCCGGTGAGCGCGATGGCGATGATCAGCACGCCGAAGGCCAGCGACTCGTGCGCGCTCGGGAACAGCGCCCGCCCCACACCCGCGATCAGCAGCGCGACCAGGATCGGCGGGAAGGACAGCATCACGTCGCACAGACGCATCAGGAAGGCGTCGAGCCAGCCGCCCCGGAAGCCCGCCAGCAGGCCCAGCAGCACGCCCGCGGCGACCGACAGCAGCACCGACACCACGCCCACGACCAGCGAGATGCGGGCACCGTAGATGACGGCCGAGAGGATGTCGCGGCCCTGGTCGTCGGTGCCCAGCAGGTACTTGGTGCTGCCGCCCTCCATCCACGCCGGCGGCAGCCGCGCGTCCATCAGGTCCAGCGAGGCCAGGTCGAAGGGGTTGTGCGGCGCCACCCAGCCGGCGAGCACCGAGCAGAACACGCACACGCAGGCGATCAGCGCCGCCGAGATCGCCACCGGCGAGGTGCGGAAGCTGTAGCCGACGTCGCTGTCGAGCCACCGGACAAGGGTCTTGTTCATCGTGGAAGGGAAAGGCGCCGCGCGACCGGCGCGCGCCGCGGGAGTCAACCGGCCGCCGCCGTCAGGGCTTGATGCTCATCCACTTGAAGGGCATGAAGTTGTCGGCCAGCTGCGTGAGCGACACCTTCTTGCTCACGCCCCAGGCCAGCGTCTGCTGGTGCAGCGGCAGCGTGCCCACGTCCTCGGCATGCAGCGCGAAAGCCTGCTTGATCAGGTCGTCGCGCTTGACCTTGTCGGTCTCGGACTGGATCTGCTTGGTCAGCGCGTCGAGCTTCGGATTGCAGTAGGCCCCCAGGTTGAACTGGCCGGCGCCGGTCTTGTCGTCGGGGCAGGCCGTCAGGGAATTGAGCACGTTGTGGGCGTCGTAGGTGGTCGGCGTCCAGCCCAGCAGGTAGAAGCTGGTGTCGCGGCGCAGGATCTTGGGAAAGTAGGTGCCCTTGGTCTCGGCCGCCAGGTCGATCTTCACCCCGATGCGCGCCAGGTTGGCCGCCACCGCCTGGCAGACCTGCGCATCGTTCACGTAGCGGTCGTTCGGGCAGTTCAGCGAGACCTCGAAGCCGCCCGGATAGCCGGCCTCGGCCAGCAGCTTCTTGGCCGCCTCGGGGTCGTAGGGCAGGCGCTTGTCCTGCGCCTCGGTCCAGCCGTTCACGCCCGGCCCGGCCAGCAGCCCGGTCGGGCGCGAGGCGCCGCGCATCACCGTGCGCTTGATGCCCTCGATGTCGATCGCCTGGTAGAAGGCCTGGCGCACGCGCTTGTCCTTGAAGGGGTTCTTGCCCTTCACGTTCGAATACTGCAGCTCGTCGCGCCGCTGGTCCATGCCGAGGAAGATGGTGCGCAACTCGGGGCCCGTGACCACCTGCGCCGTGCTGCTGGCGTTGATGCGGGCGATGTCCTGCAGCGGCACCGGCTCCATCACGTCGACCTCGCCGGACAGCAGCGCCGCCACGCGGGTGGCCGGGTTGGCGATGGGCGTGAAGACCACCTGCTGCACGTTGCCCTCGATCTTGCCCCAGTAGCCGGCGTTGCGCTCGAACACCGTGCGCACGTTGGGCTGGCGCTCGCGCACGCGGAAGGGCCCCGTGCCGTTGGCCTTGAAGGAGGCGGCGTTCTCGATGCCCTTGCGCCGGTCGACCGGCTTCTCGGCCTTGTTTTCCTCGCACCACTTCTTGCTCATGATGCCGAAAGTGGTCAGCGCGTCGGCCAGGATGGGCTGGGGCGCGGTGGTCTCGATGTCCACCGTGTGGTCGTCGATCTTCCGCACGGCCTTGATGTCGGACAGCGTGGCCTTCATGTCGGAGCCGTCGCCCTGCCCGCGCGCGATGCTGAACACCACGTCGTCGGCCGTGAAGGGCGTGCCGTCCTGGAATTTGACGCCCTTGCGCAGCTCGAAGCGCCACACGGTGGGCGAAGTCATCTTCCAGCTCGTGGCCAGCAGCGGCGCCAGGCTCAGGTCTTTGTTGCGGCCCACCAGCGGCTCGTAGATGTTGGCGTCGACGCTCAGTTGCAGCGTCTCATTGAGCGAGTACGGGTCCAGCGACAGCGCATCGCCCTGGTTGGCGATGCGGATGGTCTGCGCGCCCGCCGTCAGGCTCGCCGCCGCCAGGGCGGACAGGACCGCCGCTGCGGCCACGGTTTTCTTGAAGCTCATGAGCACACTCCTCGGGTGGTTGCCGTGCGGTACACGGTCTCAGGTCGCCGCGATCGCGGCGGGCTCGGTCTGCTCGCCGCCCCGGGAGGAGGCAAGCGGCATGCCCTGCTCGACGAGGCCCGCGTGCAGCGCGGCGCCCAGGGGCAGGATCTCGTCGTTGAAGTCGTAGCGCGCGTTGTGCAGGTAGGCGCCCTCGCGCACGTCCTGGCCGATGCGCAGGTACGCGCCCGCCTTCTTCTGGAGCATGAAGGAGAAATCCTCGGCACCCATGCTGGGCTCCAGCTGCCGGTCCACGTTGCGGGCGCCGACGATGGAGGCGGCGACGTCGGCCGCGAACATCGCCTCGGGTGCGGTGTTGATGGTGGCCGGGTAGATGCGCTCGTACTTCAGCTCGGCCGTCGCGCCGAAGGCCGCCGCCACCGAGGCACACAGCTCGCGCAGGCGCTGCTCCACCAGGGCCTGCACCCGCGCATTGAAGGTGCGCACCGTGCCGACGAGCCGCGCCGAGCCGGGGATCACGCTGAAGGCGTCCAGGTCGCCGGCCTCCATCGCGCACAGGCTGATGACGGCCGCGTCGATGGGCCGCACGTTGCGCGAAACGATGCTCTGCGCCGCCGTGATGATGTGGGCCGAGACCAGCACCGGGTCCACCGTCTGATAGGGGTGCGCGCCATGACCGCCCCGGCCCTTGATGTCGATGGTGATGCGGTCGGCCGCCGCCATCATCGCGCCGCGGTTGATGCCGATGGTGCCGGCCGGCATCGCCGGCCAGTTGTGCATGGCGTAGACCGCGTCGACCGGGAAGCGCTCGAACAGGCCGTCCTCGATCATCACCCGCGCCCCCGCGAAGCCCTCCTCGCCCGGCTGGAAGATCAGCACCGCAGTGCCGTCGAAGTGGCGCGTCTCGGCCAGGTAGCGCGCGGCGCCGACCAGCATCGCCGTGTGCCCGTCATGCCCGCAGCCGTGCATCAGGCCCGGCCGGGCGGAGCACCAGGACAGGCCGGCGTTGTCCTCCTTCATCGGCAGCGCGTCCATGTCGGCGCGCAGGCCGATGAGGCGCCCGCTGGCCGTCGAGCGGCCGCGGATGACGCCCACCACCCCCGTCCTGCCGATGCCGGTGTGGATCTCGTCCACGCCGCAGGCGCGCAGTGACTCCTGCACGCGCGCCGCCGTATACACCTCCTCGAAGCCGAGTTCCGGATGCGCGTGCAGATCGCGGCGCAGCGCCGTCAGCTCGGGATGGAAGCGGGCGATGTGCGCAAAGGCGCGGCCGCCGGCCTGGTAGCGAAGCTCGCCGTTCACGTTCAATGTCCCCCTGCCGCACCCGCCCGCAGGCGCGGATCGACGGCGAAATAGAGCAGGTCCACGACCAGGTTGATGAGCACGAAAATCAGCGCGATCAGGCACAGGTAGGCCGCCATCACGGGAATGTCGGCATAGGTCACGGCCTGGATGAACAGCAGACCCATGCCCGGCCACTGGAACACCGTCTCGGTGATGATGGCGAAGGCGATCAACCCGCCCAGTTGCAGACCGGTGATGGTCATCACCGGCACCAGCGTGTTCTTCAGCGCGTGGCCGAAGTGGATCGCCCGGTCCGACAGGCCCCGCGCCCGCGCGAACTTGATGTAGTCGGTGCGCAGCACCTCCAGCATCTCGGCGCGCACCAGCCGCATGATCAGCGTGAGCTGGAAGATCGCCAGCGTCACCGCCGGCAGCACCAGGTGATGCCAGCCGTCCGCGCTCAAGAGGCCCGTGCGCCACCAGCCGATCTGCACCACCTCGCCGCGGCCGAAGCTGGGAAACCAACCCAGCTGCACCGCGAAGACCAGGATCAGCAGGATGCCGATGAGGAAGGTCGGCAGCGACACGCCCAGCAGCGACAGCGCCATGAACACCTGGCTCATGACGCTGCCGCGCCGCAGCGCGGTGTACACGCCCATCGGAATGCCGGCGAGCAAGGCCAGCGCGGCTGCGGCCAAGGACAGCTCGAAGGTGGCGGGAAAGCGCTCCGCGAGGAGGCTCGACACCTTGGCGCCCTGGCGCAGGCTGAGGCCGAATTCACCCCGCGCCGCATTCAACAGGAAGTGCCAGAACTGCACGAAGAAGGGCTGGTCCAGGCCCAGCGCCGCGCGCAGTTCGCGGATTTGCTCGGGCTTGGCGTCCTGCCCCAGCAGGAACACCACCGGGTCGCCCACGTACTGGAACAGCAGGAATGCGATGAAGGCCACCGCGACCATCACGATCACGGCCTGAATCAGGCGACGCAGGACGAAGGCGAGCATTCAGCGGGGCGTGTTTCGAAGGATGCTAGCAGAGCAAGGGCTGTGCCCGGCCCCGGCCACGCACGGGGGTCTGCACCTCAGGCCGCGGACAGCGGCTCAAGAAAAAAGCCACCCCGCTTTCGCGGAGTGGCTTTTGGGCCTTGATCCAGCCGGCGCGAGCCGGCGGGGGATCAGAAGCTGTGGCGGATGCCGAAGTCGTAGCCGATGGAGCTCTTCGGCAGGTAACCGTAGGTGGTGTACAGAGCCGAGGTCGTGATGTTGCCCGAGCCGGCGTTGAAGTCCGCGCCGTTCTTGTTCTTGATGTAGGCAACCGTGGCGTACAGGGCCGTGCGCTTGGACAGGTTGTGAACGTAGCCCACCGCCAGTTGGTCGGCCTTCGGCGACTCGTAGCCGTAGTAGGAGGTCGGGTACAGGGCCGGGGTGTCGATCGTCACGTGGCCATAGCTGGCCTTGATCTGACCGGCGCCGACGGGCACCGTCACGCCCAGCAGGTAGCCGTCGAGCTTGGCAAGCGTGCTGGAAGCCGCGTACTCGTACTCGTACTCGTTCTTGACGTTGGCGTACTGGCCGAACAGCTTGACCGGGCCGAAGTCGTAGCTCGCGCCCAGGCTGAGGTTCTTGCTGACGTTGTCATAGCCGCCGCTGAAGCTCGAGCTGTTGGTCGACTGGCCATAGGACAGGGCCACGTCCAGGGGACCGTTGGCATAGCCGAAGCGGCCGCCGAAGTAGCGGTTGGTGCGGGTGGCGTCGGTCAGCGACGACTGCACAGTGGCGTCGTCGTACTTGGCCGCCTCGGGGAAGGCGTACTGCACTTGGCCGTAGAAGCCGCCCAGGTTCGAGGGCAGGAAGTAGCCGACGGTGTTGTTCGCGCGGACGTTGGAGGTTTCCAGATAGGTGCTCGTGCCCGGGATGTAGCCGCTGATGGCGCGCTGGATCAGGGCCGTGCCGGCGCCGTTGGTACCGAACGGATCGAAGTTCGTGAGGTTCCAGAAGCTCGGCTTGTAGTCGCGGCCCAGGCGGATTTCACCGAAGTTGCCCGACAGGCTGACCGTGGTGCGGCGGTTGAAGAACTGGCTGCTGGCAGTGGTCGACGAGCCGCCGCCGGCATAGCCGTCGTCGTTGCCGACCGAGCCTTCCAGCCAGAAGCTGGCAGCCAGACCGCCGCCCAGGTCCTCGACGCCGCGGAAGCCGATGCGGCTGGAGGAGTTGGCCGAGTTGTTCAAGCCGGTCTTGCTGGTCTTGACCGTGTCGTATTTGCTGGACACGCCGCTGATCGAAGCGTCCAGAACACCGAACAACGTGACCGACGACTGCGCCGAGGCAACGCCGGCGACAGCCAGGGCAGCCAGAGCAACTGGACCGGCGGGCGCCCATGCCTGCCGCGGCAAGAAAAAAGCCCCGAGTCTTGCGACTCGGGGCCAAATCCACCAATTGGGAGGGTGGAGGAGACAACCGGTGCGCACCGGGGTGCGCGTTGGAATAAAGTATAGCGAGGTCTTGCTGCAATGCAACAAGGCAGATGCATTTATCCCACAACCTCGGCATGAGGCGGCCGCCTTCGTGACTTTCGACCGCTCGCGCCCCCAGAGAGAAAGAACGACGACGATGGAGTGCACCGTCAGCTGGACCGGTCCCGCAGGCACCCGCTCGGCCATGGGCTTCGTGGCGGAAACGGGAAGTGGACATGTGCTTGCCATGGACGGCGCGCCCGACGCCGCCCGCCCCGAGAACGGAGGGCAGAACCTCGCCCCCCGCCCGATGGAGACCGTGCTGGCCGGCACCGGCGGCTGCACCGCCTATGACGTGGTCCTGATCCTCCGGCGCGGCCGGCACCGGGTGGAGCGCTGCAGCGTCAAGCTCACCAGCGAGCGGGCCGACAAGGACCCCAAGGTCTTCACCAGGATCCACATGCACTTCACCGTGGCCGGCAAGGGCATTCCCGCCGCCGCCGTGGAGCGGGCGATCGCCCTGAGCCACGACACCTACTGCTCCGCCAGCATCATGCTGGGCAAGACGGCGGAGATCACCACCAGCTTCGATCTGATCGAAACCTAGATGCGGCAGGGGGTGCGCCTGTCCGCATCGCCTCACACCCGGTGCGCCACCGTCGTCATGACCCGCGCCGCCAGCCGCATCAGCGCCTTGGCCGGGCCGGGCAGCGCCGCGGCGCCCGACTGCTCGGCCCAGCGGGCGTGCCGGGCCTCGTCGGCCTTCATCTGCGTCACCACCGCGCGCGAAGCCGTGTCGGCCGTGGGCAGGCGGCTCAGATGGCCGTCCAGATGGGCCTCGACCTGGCGTTCCGTTTCCGCCACGAAGCCCAGGCTCCACGGGTCGCCCAGGCGGCCGGCCAGCAGCCCGAGGCCGAAGGCGCCGGCATACCAGAAAGGATTGAGCCGCGACGGGTGCGTGCCCAACGCCTCGATGCGCGAGCGTGTCCAGGCCAGGTGATCCGTCTCCTCCTCGGCCGCGTGCAGCAGCTGTTCCCGCAATGCGGGATCCCGGGTGGAGGCCGCCTGGGCCGTGTACAGCGCCTGGGCGCAGATCTCCCCCACGTGGTTGACCCGCATCAGCGCACCGGCCTCGCGGCGCTGGACGTCGTCCAGGGCGCCGCCGCCCGGGCCGCCCTGCGGCATGGGCCGATGGGCATGGGGCGAGGCGAACAGGGTCCGCAGTGCGGAATCGGCGGCGCACAGCAGCGAATCGATGGACGGTGGGGGGGGCATACCTGCATTTGAGCGCAATCCGGTGCCCCCTTCTTTCCAGGCGGCGGAAATGGGTGGGCGCAGGGGGTGACGGCCTGTTGCAGCGCTACAACGAAACGGCGGACCGCATCCGGATTTCAGCCAATTTGCTTTGCCCTCGGGCGGCGCCTCTGGTGCAATAGCAACAACTTCCCAAAAGGAGGTTGGCCCGGGGCCCGGTGGAAGCACAAGAAGTGCCAGCACGGTGAATCCTCCGCACCGGCGCCCTATGTCTTAACCTTGGAGAAACTTGCAATGAAAAAATCCCTCGTTGCTCTGGCTGCCCTGGCTGTCGCCGGCGTTGCCTCGGCGCAGTCGTCGGTCACGCTGTTCGGCACTGTGGATGCTTCGGTCAGCGGCGTGTCGAACAAGAGCAGTAACGGTACCAGCACCGTTCGCACCAGTTCGACGGGCCTGAGCGGCAGCAACGCCAACAGCAGCGCCTTCGGCTTCCGGGGCGTTGAAGACCTTGGCGGCGGCCTGGCTGCCAGCTTCTGGCTGGAAGGCGACGGGTCCACCGACACCGGCGCCGGCGGTACCCTTCTTTTCGGCCGCCGTTCCACGGTCAGCCTGTCGGGCAATTTCGGTGAAATCCGCCTGGGCCGCGACTACAAGCCGACCTTCTGGAACTACGCCGCCTACTCGCCCTTCGGCACCAACGGTGTCGGCACGGCCTTGGGCTACCGCGCTGCAGCCCTCTTCGAAGCGAGCGGTGGTGCGGTACGCTCCAGCAACTCGATCGGCTACTTCCTGCCCGCGAACCTGGGTGGCTTCTACGGCCAGGTGCAGTACGCCTTCCATGAGCAGACCAAGTATGACGATGCCACCGCGCAAAGCACCTTGAACAACAACTCCCGCGGTGGCAGTTACGTCGGCGGACGCTTCGGCTACGCCAACGGCCCCCTGGACGTGTCTGCGGCCTATGGCGTGCAGAACGTCGGCTCGGATTTCGCCCTCGGCTTGGATAGCCTTGTCAAGACGTTCAATGCTGGGGCCACCTACGACTTCGGCCCCCTCAAGCTGTTCGCGCAGTATGACCACGTCAAGAGTGACGATGGGTTCTATTCCATCTATGGGACCACGGCCGTCTCCGGCGCCGACGTGACGGCAAACGCCTATCTGCTGGGCGTGACCGTGCCCGTCGGTGCCGGCGTCATCAGGGCATCCTACGGCCACGTGAAGTTCGACCTCCCGACGGCGTCGTGGTATGGCTATACCGAGCCGAAGGCGGACCAATTGGCGCTAGGCTATGTCCACAACCTGTCCAAGCGCACGTCCCTGTACGCCACCGTGTCGTATCTCAAGAACAAGGACGGCTCTCCCCTCGTGCTCTCGGGGTCGTATTACGGTCTGACCAGTGGGTACACCGCAAAGAGCTCTCTCGGCTACGACTTCGGTATCAGCCACAAATTCTGATCTCCTGCCGGCGCAAGCCGGCGATCGAGAAAGCCACCCCGCGAAAGCCGGGTGGCTTTTCCCTTTCACGGCCCCCTTCTCCCGCGCCGGCTTTGCAGCAGGTCCACGTTCATCTCCCCGCTCAGGTTCGAGGCATAGAAGCGCTCGATCATGTCGACGCTGGTGCGCGCGTTGCGCGCCAGCGTGAGCATGTCGATGCCTTGGCCGTACAGCAGGCGCAGCGTGATGGCGGTGTGGCGCAGGCAGTAGAGGGTGCGCTTCTGTCCCTGCGGCCCCACCGCCAGGCCGGCGCGCTGCAGCACCCACTTGAAGAAGAAGTTGAGCACGGCCAGCGCCTGGTTGCGGTCCTTCACCTGCGGCAGGAAGAGGTAGTCGTCCGGGGTGGCCGGGCCCTGCTGGCGCCGATGGTCGAGCAGCGCCTCGTACAGGTGCACGGCCGGGCGCAGGCTCACCATGGGCTGGCTGTGGCGCTTGGTTTCCGGCAGCCGCAGGCGCAGGTAGAGCTGCTGGCGACCGCGCACGACGTCCACATGCCGGTGCTGCACGAACTTGATGTCGCTGGGCCGCACGAAGGTGTTGACCATCCAGCGGATCAGCCAGGGCATCTCGCGGGGCATGTACAGCAGGTCGCGGGCGATCCAGAAGCGGTCGCCGGGGCCGAGGGTTTCGAGCACCGGGTGCGGCTGCCCGCACAGGGCACGCGCCACGGCCACGAGCCGGCGGTATTCCCCCACGCTGAAGCTGCCGCGCGGCTGGCTGCGGACCTGGACGCGGGGCAGGCGCGGCAACTCGTGCAGCACGCCGGTGAGGACGCCGTGCATCAGGATCTTGCGCAGCAGCACCATGTACTGCGAGCGGGTGGTGCTCGACAGGCCCTGCGCGCCGAGCCGGTCGATCAGGCGCTGCCCGGCCGCCGCATCGACGCGGTGCGCCGGCAGGCCGCCCAGCAACGGCAGGATGTGCGCCCTGAGCCGGTTGTCCATCACCTGCCAGCTGCCCCAGGCAATCTCGCGGCGTTCGACGCGCGCGCGCTCGGCCTGGAGCAGTTGGACCGCGAGGTCGCCGACACGAACGTCTGACGAAGTGGTCCGGGCAGCCTGGGGTTCCGGGTGCCGCGGGCGCCCCGGACGCGCTCGGCCTGAAAACACCGGGTCGTTCGCCGCGGCCGCCTTTGTCAGCGTGGCCATGGCAAAGGCGTCCATGCCGCAGGCCGGCAGCAATTCGCGTGCCGATTATCATGAGCGGTTCTCTCCAAGGTCCCTCCCATCGTCGCCATGTCTTCCAGCCCGGGGCCGGCGCTGACGCCCGCCGACTATCTCAAGAAAATCCTCACGGCCCGCGTCTACGACGTGGCCGTGGAGTCGCCGCTGGAGCCGGCGCGCGCGCTGGGCGGGCGCATCGGCAACACGGTGCTGCTCAAGCGCGAGGACCAGCAGCCGGTGTTCTCCTTCAAGCTGCGCGGGGCCTACAACAAGATGGCGCACCTGTCGCCGGAACAGCTGCGGCGCGGGGTGATCTGCGCCTCGGCCGGCAACCACGCGCAGGGCGTGGCGCTGGGCGCGCGCCGGCTGGGTACGCGCGCCGTGATCGTGATGCCGGTGACCACGCCGCAGGTCAAGATCGACGCGGTGCGCGCGCTCGGCGGCGAGGTGCACCTGCACGGCGACAGCTATTCCGACGCCTACCAGCACGCCATCGCGCTGCAGCGCACGCAGGGGCTGACCTTCGTGCATCCCTTCGACGACCCGGAGGTGATCGCCGGCCAGGGCACGATCGCGATGGAGATCCTGCGCCAGCACCAGGGGCCGCTCGACGCGGTGTTCGTCGCCATCGGCGGCGGCGGGCTGATCTCGGGCGTGGCCAACTACATCAAGGCGGTACGGCCGGAGGTGCGCGTCGTCGGCGTGCAGATGAACGACTCGGACGCGATGATGCGCTCGGTGGCCGGGGGCGAGCGGGTGAACCTGCCGGACGTGGGCCTGTTCGCCGACGGCACCGCCGTCAAGCTGGTGGGCGAGGAGACCTTCCGCATCGCGCGCGAGCTGGTGGACGAGTTCGTCGTCGTCGACACGGACGCGGTGTGCGCCGCGATCAAGGACATCTTCATCGACACGCGCAGCATTGTCGAGCCCTCGGGCGCGATGGCGGTGGCCGCCCTCAAGCAGTACGCCGAGGCGCGCGGCGCGCGCGGCGAGACCTATGCCGCGATCCTGTGCGGCGCCAACATGAACTTCGACCGCCTGCGCTTCGTGGCCGAGCGGGCCGAGGTGGGCGAGGAGCGCGAGGCGCTGTTCGCCATCTCCATCCCCGAGGAGCGCGGCAGCTTCCGCCGCTTCTGCGAGCTGGTGGGCGAGCTGCCCGGCGCCTCGCGCAACGTGACGGAGTTCAACTACCGCATCAGCGACGCGAAGGAGGCGCATGTGTTCGTCGGCCTGACCACCGCCGCGCGCGGGGAGTCGGCGGCCATCGCCGATACCTTCCGCACGCACGGCTTCGGCGCACTGGACCTGACGCACGATGAACTGGCCAAGGAGCACGTGCGCTACATGGTCGGCGGCCGCTCGGGCCTGGCGCACGACGAGCGGCTGCTGCAGTTCGTGTTCCCGGAGCGGCCGGGCGCGCTGCTGAAGTTCCTCAGCCTGATGCGGCCGAGCTGGAACATCAGCCTGTTCCACTACCGCAACCAGGGGGCGGACTACGGGCGCATCCTGGTGGGGCTGCAGGTACCGGAGGCGGACAACGCGGCCTTCACGGCCTTCCTGGAAGCGCTGGGCTACCCATATGTGGACCAGACGGAGAACCCGGCGTACGGGCTGTTCCTGCGGGCCTGAGGGTCAGGCTTCCCAAGGTCTTGGATCCGCCCCGCTCCCACAGGCAGGGAGAGGAAGGCAGGGCCCCGCTTCACCGCCCCTTGAACACCGGCTCGCGCTTGTCGACGAAGGCGCGGGCGGCCTCGTGGTGGTCTTCGGTCTGGCCACAGTGGATATGGTGGGTGGCTTCCAGGTCCAGGCAGTCGTCGAGTTCGCCGTTGGCCGCGCGGTTGAGGTTCTCCTTCATGTAGCGGTAGGCGACGGTGGGGCCGGCGGCCAGGCGGCGGGCGATGGACTGGGTGCGCGAGGCCAGGTCTTCCGGCGCGCAGACCCAGTTGGCCAGGCCCAGGCGCAGGGCCTCGTCGGCGCTCACGCGCTCGGAGAGGAAGTACAGCTCGCGCGCCTTGGCGGCACCGACCAGCCGCGTCATGAAGTAGCTGCCGCCGTAGTCGCCCGAGAAGCCGACGCGCGCGAAGGCGGTGGTCAGGATGGCGCTGCTGGCCATCACGCGCAGGTCGCAGGCCAGCGCCAGCGCCAGTCCGGCGCCGGCCGCGGCGCCCGGAAGCGCCGCGATGGTGGGCTTGGGGCAGCGGTACAGCTTGCCGGCGGTGGCCCGCTGGTTGACGCGCTGGTGGTGGATGGCCTCGTCGAGCGTGAGTGCGCCGGCGCCGCCTTCATTGGCGGCCGCCATGCCCTTGACGTCGCCGCCGGCACAGAAAGCCTGGCCGGCGCCGGTGAGCACGACGCAGCGCACGCGCGGGTCGAGTTCGGCCTCGGCGAGCCGGCGCGCCAGCGCCTCGTTCATGGCGCGCGACATGGCGTTGCGCGCCGCGGGGCGGTTCAGGGTGAGGGTGAGCACGCCGTCTTCGAGGTGGGCGAGCAGGTCCGGGGTACCGGTGTCGAGGGTGTCTGCCATGGGTTCTGTCTCCAGTGGGTGTTCAGGCCAGGCCGAGCGCTTTGGCCTCGGCCTCGTAGTTCGGGTAGGAGGCCTTCATCGTCGCGCCGTTGAGGATCATCTCGGCCACCAGTGTGCGCGAGGGCATTTCGTAGACCTTCGTGCGCACCCACACCGACTCGGTGCGGGCGCTTTCGGACAGGGCGATGATCTCGCGCTCCAGTTCGTAGTCCTGGTCGACGAAGAGCGGGCCCTTGACGAGGCGGATCTCCTGCCCGGCGAACAGACCCACGGCCGGCTTGCGGCCGCTCAGCTGCGCCTCGGCGATGGTGGCGCCGAGCAGCACGCTGATCATCTCCATCGGGATGATCGGGCGGCCCCAGGGCGAGCGCCTGCCGCCCTCGGGCGTGTACCAGTCGCAGGGCTCGGTGATGACCTTGAGCTTGTCGGCGAGGGTGAAGGGATAGTGGTCGCCCATGTGCTGGTCGAAGCCCATGCGGATCGTCTCGGCGGCGGCGCCGCGCTGGCCGACCTTGAGGTCGCGGTTGATGACCAGGCCGGTGGGCGGGCGCAGCCTGGCGATGCGCTGCCGCAGTTCGTGCGGATGCCGGGCCGCGTCGCCCACCGAGGCGGTGCCGGTCAGCACCGGCGTGCCGTCGGCCTTCTGCGCATGCAGGCGCACGAAGCCGGCGCCCTGGGCGGGCCGCTCGACGAAGGCGCGCACCGACTCGCCTTCCACCACCATGTTCTGGTAGTGGGCGCTGATGCAGCCGGTGTCGAACCAGGCAGGGCCGAAGACATCGAACAGCAGCGGGTCGAACTGGCTGAAGTGCGTCGGCCCCTCGATCGGGCCGGCGCGCAGGCCCAGGCCCTCGGCCATGGCGTCGTCGTGGATGGACTTGTGGCCGTCGTAGCGCTGGTCGGCCAGCATCTGGCGCGGCTGGCGCAGCGGGCCGGCCAGGGTGAGCGGGGCGGCGAAAGGCGTGGTCACGGCGGAAGGCTCCCGAATTTCTGCAAACCCGCGATGTTGGCGAAGATGCGCGCGATGCGCTGTCGCGCATGTCACTGAGCGACCCCAAAGTGCCGGTGATCGTCCAGCGCGATCCGGCGCAGGACTCAGCGGCAGACGGCGCCTGACCATCGCACTGAGCAGCGGCTTGATCCTGGCGGCCTGGCGACGCGCCTCGTTACCATGGCAGCCCGGCCCCAGCGCGTCCATCATCACCGGAGACTCCCCATGCGCCCTGCCCCCTTCCGATCTGCCCGGCGCCGCCGCCCGGCCGCGGCCCTGGCCACGCTGCTGGTCGCGGCCGCGCTCGCCGCCGGC
>JASGDG010000131.1:0-4847 GCA_047607325.1 Xenophilus sp.
CGCAGGCGCTGCTGCGCGAAGGCCGCGGCGACCTGCGCATGTGCCGTCTCGCCGCCGGACCTGCCGCCCTCGCCGGTGACGCGGCGCTGCGCGCCCTGATCCTGGCCGACGATGCCCCGGCCGGCCCCGCCTGCGCACTGCGCCTGATGCAGTACACACGCCCCGCGCCCGACGCACCGCGCACCGAATGGGACGCCTGGGCCGCGCGCCTGCTGCGGGCCATGGGCCGCTTCCAGCTGCTCGCCGCCCTGCGCGAAGGGCCGTGGGGCGTCGCCGGCCTCAACGCCACCGTGGCCGAGATCCTGCGCCAGGCCGGCTGGCTGCACGACACGCAAGGCTGGTTCCCCGGCCGGCCGGTGCTCGTCACCCGCAACGAGCACGCCCTCGGCCTGATGAACGGCGACGTCGGCCTGGTGCTGGAACTGCCCGCCCGTTTCGACGGCGCCGCCGACCGGCCCGACCTAGCCGCCGGCCTCGCGCGCCGCGTTGCCTTTCCGGCGGCCGACGGCAACGGCGGCGTGCGCTGGGTGCTGCCCGCGCGCCTGGCGGCCGTGGAAACCGTCTTCGCCATGACCGTCCACAAGTCGCAGGGCTCCGAGTTCGAGCACTGCGCCCTGGTGCTGCCCGACGCCCCCAGCCCCGTGCTCACGCGCGAGCTGGTCTACACCGGCATCACGCGGGCCAGGGCATGGTTCACCCTCGCGGCACCGGCCGCCGCAGGCGAGCGGGTGCTGCGCGAAGCCATCGGCCGGCGCGTGCTGCGGGCGAGCGGGCTGATGGCGGAAGACGCCTGAGTTCTCGGCTCGTTTCTATGCAAATGAGATCTCTCAAGTCAAGGGGACACGCGTGCTGCCTCCCCTGGAGCATCCGAACCCGGCTCGGTTCGATGCACCTGCCATCCTCAAGAAGCTGGTGGGCGCGCACCGCAGCCTGGCCGAGCTCAAGGGCGTGGCAGCCTCCATGCCCAGGGCGGGTCAGGATGGCGGGCATGGTGGGCAAATCGTTGGCGGTGGATCGGATCATGCCCGCGCCAGCCGGGCGGCGCATTGAGGCAGTGCGGCCATCTCCCGCAGCACCGGGTGGCGCGGCGAAGGCGTAACGGGGCTGTTGGGCGGCACGTAGTGCAGGGCCGCCATGCCGGCCGCGTCGGCGGCGGCCAGGCCGGCGGTGCTGTCTTCGATGACCAGGCAGTCGCGCGGCGCGCGCCCCATGGCCCGCGCGGCGTGCAGGAAGATGCCGGGGTCGGGCTTCCAGCGGCCGATGTCGTAGGAACTGTAGAGGTGCTGTGCGTCGAAATACGGCGCCAGCCCGCTGGCGCGCAGCGCCCGGCCGATCTTGTCCAGCGGCGCGCTGGAGGCCACGCAGCGCGCGAAAGGGTGTTGGCGCAGCAGGTCGGCCGTCCCGGGCGTGGCCTGCAGCCGGGTGTCGAGCAGCGTGGCCACGCGCTGGCGGTAGGCGGCCTCGAAACCGTCCGGCAGCGCATGCCCGAGCTGCCGTTCCAGGTCCGCCATGATGGCCGCCAACTGCCGGCCACCGTAGCGGCGGATGAGGTCGTCGACGGCCAGGCCAAGGCCGGGCAGCAGGTCCAGGAAGGCCTGGTTGTTCAGCCGCTCGCTGTCGACCAGCGTGCCGTCGAGGTCGAAGATGACGCACAGGGCGGACGGCACGCCGGGGCCGTTGTTGCCGTTGCGGCCCGTCTGGCTCATTCGAACTGCTCCAGCCCGACCAGGGCGGTGAAGGAGTGGCGGAGTTGACGGAGATCGACGTGCATGGCTGAACTCAGGCATGCCATCATGCCCATGGTGCGGCAGTGGATGAATGAAGCAAATGGCAGTTTGGTGACCAGGGCCTCGTTCATGTCGGCCAGGATGTAGCCCGGGCCGATCGAATTGGCCTGGATGTTGTACTGCGCCCATTCGGCCACCATCGCGCGCGAAAGCAGTTTGATGCCCGCCTTGGCCGCCGTGTAGGGCGCGACCGTGGCGCGCGCGGCCTCGCTGGTCAACGAGCCGATGTTGATGATCTTGCCGCCGCGCCCGCGCGCGATCATGCGGCGCGCCGCTTCGCGGCCAAATATGGCGCTTCCTGCCTTTGACTTTCTTGCCGGCGTCGTAGCCGCACTCGCCGCCCCACGGTGAGGCGCGATTGGACTGCGCGTCGATGGACACCACCGAGATGTGAAGCTCGGAAGCGAGCTCGTCGAGCGTCGCTCGGGAAACGATCTCGCGCAGCACGAGGATGTGCTGCGATGTCAGCGCCGAGGGCCTACCGCCTCGATTGACCGTGTTCGACTCGCCATCGCCATGCCTGTGTTCCGTCATCGCCATCTCCTGCGCACATGGCAGATGAATCGCAAGGTTCAGGCCTGTTGATTTCGTCTACCCTCTCTCAGAACACCTTGCCCGGATTCATCAGCCCCAGCGGATCGAGCGCCGCCTTGATGGCACGCATCGCGGCCAGTTCCTGCGGCGTGCGGCTGGCGCCGAGGTACGGCTTCTTGTGCAAGCCGATGCCGTGCTCGGCCGAGACGCTGCCGCCGAAGTCGCCCACCATCGCGTAGACCAGCCGCTCCACGCCGTGCACGTCGCCGCCGACGGTGGCGGCGTCGGTCGACAGGTGCAGGTTGCTGTCGCCGATGTGGCCGAAGAACACGCTGGCGTGGCTCGGCCAGCGCGCCGCCAGCGCGGCGCGGCAGGCGTCGGCGAATTCGCCGATGCGCGCCATCGGCAGGCTGACGTCGAAGTTGATCGGCGGGTGCATGTTGGCCGGCAGCTCGGCCGTGGCTTCGCGGATCTTCCAGAAGGCCGCCGCCTGCGCCTGCGACTGGGCGATGGCGGCGTCGAGCACCTCGCCGGCCTCCATCGCCTCGGCCAGAGCGGCCTCCAGTTCATCCCGCACAGCGCCCTCGTCGGCGCCGTCCAGGTCCACCAGCGCCAGCATCGGATGCGGCGCGCCGAAGGGTTCGCGCAGCCGCTGCCAGGCCAGCGAGGCGGCGACGAAGTCGCGCCACATCAGCTCGAAGGCGGCCACGCCGCCGGCAAAGCGGGATTGGAGCCGCGCCAGCACTGCCAGCGCGGCATCGAAGCCGGGCAGCGCCGCCAGCGCCGTGGCCCGCGCGCGCGGCGCGGGGTGCAGCCTGAACAGCGCGCGGGTGATGACGCCCAGCGTGCCCTCGGCGCCGATGAACAGGTGCTTCAGGTCGTAGCCCGTGTTGTTCTTGAGCATGGGCCGCAGCATGGGCAGCACGGTGCCGTCGGCCAGCACCACCTCCAGGCCCAGCACCTGCTCGCGCATCATCCCGAACTGCAGCACGCCGTTGCCGCCGGCGTTGGTCGAGAGCGCGCCGCCCACCTGCGCCGTGCCGCGCGCGCCGAAGTCCACGCCGAAGCGCAGGCCCTGCGCGGCGGCCGCCTCCTGCACCGCCTGGATGGTGGCACCAGCCTGCACGGTGAGCGTGCGGGTGGTCGCGTCCACCGCCTCGATGGCGTTCATGCGCTCCAGCGACAGCGCGATGCCCTGCGCCACCGGCACCGCGGCGCCGGCCAGGCCGGTGAGGCCGCCTTGCGGCACCACCGGCACACGGTGCGCGTGGGCGATGCGCAGCGCGGCGGCCACTTCATCGGTGCTGCGCGGGCGCACCAGCGCCAGCGGCGCGACGGGGCCGAGGCCGCTCCAGTCGCCGAGGCAGCGTTCGGACAGGTCGCCGCCGCTGGCGACGGCGTCATCGCCCAGGGCGGCGCGCAGCGCGGCGACACATTCGGCGGCACCGCTCACGCTTTGGCCTCGGCGTAGGTCAGCACCGCCTCCAGCATGCGTCGCACGTGCGGCTGCACGCCGGCTGCCACGTCGGGCAGGTAGTCGAAGGGCAGGCGTTCCTGCATGTAGCTGCACTGGGTCATTTCGAGCTGCACCGCATGCACGCCGCGTGCCGGGCTGCCGAAGTGCCGCGTGATGTGGCCGCCCTTGAAGCGGCCGTTGAGCACCGCCGTGTAGCCGCCGGCCGCCTGGCCGATGGACAGCAGTTGCCGCGCCAGCGCCGGGTCGCAGCTCGCGCCGTCGGCGGTGCCCAGGTTCAGGTCGGGCAGCCGGCCGTCGAAGAAGCGCGGCAGCACGGAGCGGATGCTGTGCGCGTCCCACAGCATGGCGATGCCGTGCGCCGCGCGGATGCGGGCCAGTTCCTCTGCCAGCTTCGCGTGGTAGGGCTTCCAGATCGCCTCGCGGCGCGCGGCGATCTCGGCTTCGCCGGGCATGTCCGTCGCGTCGGCGTAGACCGGCGTGTCGTCGAAGGTGTCGACCGGGCACAGGCCGGTGACGCTCTGGCCGGGGTAGAGGCTGGCGCCGTCGGGCGGGCGGTTGAGGTCGATGACGTAGCGCGAGTGCGTGGCGACCAGCACCGAGGCGCCCAGTTCGTCGGCGAAGTCGTAGAGCCGCTCCAGGTGCCAGTCGGTGTCGGGCACCTGGCGCGCTTCTTCCGTGAAGCGGGCGGCCAGCGCAGGCGGCACGTGGGTGCCGACGTGCGGCATGGAGATCAGCAGCGCTCGCGCGCCCTGGCGGAAGCGGAACGGAGGTTCGTCGGAGGTGAAGGTCATGGCGGAGTGTCCTGGAGCAGTTGCCGGCGCGCGGCGACGAAGCCGGCCTGCGCCGCAGCGTGATCGGCATGGCGCGCCGCCGCCACACGGGCGTAGCCGCCAGCGAACACGTCGCGCACGGCGCTGCTGCGGTGGCTGGCGAACACGTGGCCGGCCAGCTGCTGCGGCGCCGCCAGGCCGGCCAGCGCGGGATGCGCAGCGTCGAGCACGACGAAGTCGGCCCGCTGCCCGGCAGCCAGGCCGGCAAGCGCGCGCCCC
>JASGDG010000132.1:0-11615 GCA_047607325.1 Xenophilus sp.
CCTTGCCCGGCAGCGCGCCGATGTAGGTGCGGCGGTGGCCGCGGATCTCGGCCTCGTCGCGCATGCCGCCCAGCGCCATGCGCACGTACTTGCGGCCGGTGGCCTTGGCGATCGACTGGCCCAGCGAGGTCTTGCCCACGCCCGGCGGGCCGACCAGGCACAGGATCGGCGCCTTGACCTTGTCCACGCGCTGCTGCACCGCGAGGTATTCGAGGATGCGGTCCTTGACCTTCTCCAGGCCGTAGTGGTCCTCGTTGAGCACCGCCTCGGCGTTGGCCAGGTCGTGCTTGATCTTGGTCTTCTTCGCCCACGGCAGGCCAACCAGCACGTCGATGTAGTTGCGCACCACGGTGGCCTCGGCCGACATGGGCGACATGAGCTTGAGCTTCTTGAGTTCGCCCTCGGCCTTCCTGCGCGCGTCCTTGGGCATCTTGGCCAGCTTGATCTTCTTCTCGATCTCCTCGATGTCGGCGCCCTCCTCGCCCTCGCCGAGCTCCTTCTGGATCGCCTTGACCTGCTCGTTGAGGTAGAAGTCGCGCTGGTTCTTTTCCATCTGGCGCTTCACGCGGCCGCGGATCTTCTTGTCGACGTTCAGGATGTCGACCTCGCGCTCGAGCTGGCCGAACAGGTTCTCCAGCCGCGCCTTGACGTCCGACAGGTCGAGCACGGCCTGCTTGTTGTCGAGCTTGAGCGGCAGGTGCGCGGCGATGGTGTCGGCCAGGCGGCCCGGGTCGTCGATGCTGGAGATCGAGGTGAGGATCTCCGGCGGGATCTTCTTGTTCAGCTTGACGTACTGGTCGAACTGCTGCATCACGGCGCGGCGCAGCGCCTCCACCTCGGTGCTGGCGGCGCCGGCCTCGGCCTCCAGCGGCACCACGTTGGCGGTGAAGTGCGTCTCGGCATCGCCGATGTTCGCCACGCGGGCGCGCTGCTGGCCTTCGACCAGCACCTTCACCGTGCCGTCGGGCAACTTGAGCATCTGCAGGATGGTCGAGACGCAGCCCACCTCGAACATGTCGTCCACCGAGGGCTCGTCCTTGGCAGCGGCCTTCTGCGCCACCAGCATGATCCGGCGCTCCGCTTCCATGGCCAGTTCCAGCGCCTTGATGCTCTTGGGCCGGCCCACGAACAGCGGGATGACCATGTGGGGAAAGACCACCACGTCGCGCAGCGGCAGCAGCGGCAGGTCGATCGGGTCGGAAGGCAGGGGGGTATGGCCGGACATGGAAATCCTTCTGGGTTTGTCAGGCTAGGTGGGACGGTGCGCGGCCGATTTCAAGGGCGGCGCCCCGGGCGCGTTCCTCAGGCCTTCTTGGCCGCCTCGCGGTACACGAGCAGCGGCGGCTTGTTCTCTTCGATGGTCGACTCGTCCACGACCACCTTCTCGACGTTGCCCACGTTGGGCAGCTCGAACATGGTGTCGATCAGCGACTGCTCCAGGATGGAGCGCAGGCCGCGGGCGCCGGTCTTGCGCGCCAGCGCCTTGCGCGCCACGGCGCGCAGCGCGGCGGGGCGCACCTCCAGCTCGACGCCCTCCATCTGCAGCAGCTTGGAGAACTGCTTGACCACGGCGTTGCGCGGCTCGGTGAGGATCTGCACCAGCGCGTCCTCGCTCAGTTCAGCCAGCGAGGCCACCACCGGCAGCCGGCCCACCAGTTCCGGGATCAGGCCGAACTTGATCAGGTCCTCGGGCTCGACCTCGCGGAACACCTCGGTCAGGCTCCTCTGCTGCTTGCTGCGCACCACGGCGCCGAAGCCGATGCCGGAGGCCTCGGTGCGCGCCTCGATCACCTTCTCCAAGCCGGCGAAAGCGCCGCCGCAGATGAACAGGATGTTGGTGGTGTCGATCTGCAGGAAGTCCTGGTTGGGGTGCTTGCGCCCGCCCTGCGGCGGCACGCTGGCCATGGTGCCCTCGATCAGCTTGAGCAGCGCCTGCTGCACGCCCTCGCCCGACACGTCGCGGGTGATGCTGGGGTTGTCGGACTTGCGACTGATCTTGTCGATCTCGTCGATGTAGACGATGCCGCGCTGGGCCCGCTCGACCTCGTAGTTGCAGCTCTGCAGCAGCTTCTGGATGATGTTTTCCACATCCTCGCCCACGTAGCCGGCCTCGGTCAGCGTGGTGGCGTCCGCCATCACGAAGGGAACGTCGAGCTGGCGCGCCAGCGTCTGCGCCAGCAGCGTCTTGCCCGAGCCGGTGGGGCCGATCAGCAGGATGTTGCTCTTGCTGAGCTCGACGTCGTCGCCGCCCTTGGACGCAGCGGCCTTTTCCTTGTGCTTGAGGCGCTTGTAGTGGTTGTAGACCGCCACCGCCAGCATGCGCTTGGCGGCCTCCTGGCCGATGACGTAGTTGTCGAGGTTGTGCTTGATCTCGGCGGGCGTGGGCAGGTCGCCCCGGCCTTCGCGCGCCTCGTCGGCGGGGGGCATCTCGTCGCGGATGATCTCGTTGCACAGGTCGATGCACTCGTCGCAGATGAAGACCGACGGTCCGGCGATGAGTTTCTTGACCTCGTGCTGGCTCTTGCCGCAGAAGGAGCAATACAGCGTTTTCTCGGTCGAAGAGCCTTTTTTATCGGCCATGCAAGTGCCTCGGAGGGGGTTTCACCAATGATAACTAAAGAAAAAACGGCGCCTCCCGCATGGGAAACGCCGTTTTGCGACGCCAGGAACGAAACCCAATCAGCCGCGCTTGGAGATCACCTGGTCGACCAGGCCGTAGTCCCTGGCCTCGTCGGCCGTCAGGAAGTAGTCACGCTCGGTGTCGGCCTTGACCTTCTCCAGTGGCTGGCCGGTGCGTTCGGCCAGGATGCGGTTCATCTGGTCCTTGGTGCGCAGGATGTCGCGGGCGTGGATCTCGATGTCGGTCGCCTGGCCGCGCGCGCCACCAAGCACCTGGTGGATCATGATCTTGCTGTTGGGCAGGCTGTAGCGCTTGCCCTTGGCCCCTGCCGCCAGCAGGAAGGCGCCCATGCTGGCCGCGAAGCCCAGGCACATGGTCGACACGTCGGGCTTGATGAACTGCATGGTGTCGTAGATCGACATGCCGGCGGTGACGCTGCCGCCGGGCGAATTGATGTACAGCGAGATGTCCTTGTCGGGGTTCTCGCTTTCCAGGAACAGCAACTGCGCCACCACCAGGTTGGCGGTCTGGTCGTTGACCTCGCCGACCAGGAAGACGACCCGCTCCTTGAGCAGGCGCGAATAGATGTCGAAGGAGCGTTCGCCGCGCCCCGACTGCTCGATGACCATCGGGATCAGGCCGAGGGCCCGGGTGTCCTGTGAACTCATGTTTCTCTCCGGCAGAGCCGCCAACTGTACGTCCAAATGAAATGGGGCCCGCACCCGCAGGCACAAGCCCCATCCGGCAGAAGAAAAAGCGGGGATCAGCCCTGCTGCGCCATCAGCTCGTCGAAGCTCACCGCCTTGTCGGCCACCTTGGCCTGGCCGAGCACGAAGTCGGTGACGTTGTTCTCGATCACCACCGCCTCCACCTCGGCCAGGCGGCGGTTGTCGCCGTAGTACCAGCGCACCACGTCGGCCGGCTTCTCGTAGCTGGAAGCCAGCTCCTCGATGTGGGCCTTGATCTGCTCGGGCCTGGCTTCCAGGCCGTTGGCGCGCACCAGCTCGGCCACCACCAGGCCCAGGCGCACGCGGCGCTCGGCCTGCGGGAGGAACACGTCGGCCGGGATCGGGGCCTTGTCGGCGTCCTTGATGCCGCGCTGCTTCAGCTCGGCGCGGGCACCCTCGACCATGCGGTCGATCTCGGCCTGGACGATCGACTTGGGCAGATCCAGCTCGGCGTTGGCCAGCAGCGCGTCCATCACGGCGTTCTTGTTGCGCGCCAGCAGGCGGAACTTGACCTCGCGCTCCAGGTTCCTGCGGATGTCGGCGCGCAGGCCGTCCACGGTGCCGTCGGCGATGCCCAGGGACTTGGCGAACGACTCGTTCACCTCGGGCAGGTGCGAGGCTTCGATCTTCTTGACGGTGACCAGGAAGTCGGCCGTCTTGCCGGCCACGTCCTTGCCGTGGTAGTCGGCCGGGAAGGCCAGTGGGAAGGTGCGGCTGTCGCCGGCCTTCAGGCCGCGCACGGCGTCCTCGAACTCCTTGAGCATCTGGCCTTCGCCGACGACGAACTGGAAGTCCTCGGCCTTGCCGCCCTCGAAGGGCTCACCCTCGATCTTGCCCTCGAAGTCGACCGTGACGCGGTCGCCATCCTGGGCGGCGGCGTCCTGGGCGCGCTGGGCGAAGCTGCGGCGCTGCTTGCGCAGGATGTCCAGGGTGCGGTCGATGGCCTCGTCGTCGACCTCGGCCGCCAGGCGCTCCACCTCGGCGCCCGAAAGGTCCTTGATGCTGACCTCGGGATACACCTCGAACACGGCGTCGAAGGCCAGCTGGCCCTCGGGGGCGCCGTCTTTCTCGGTGATGGTGGGCTGGCCGGCCACGCGCAGCCTGGCCTCGTTGGCGGCCTGGGCGAAGGCCTGGCCAACCTTGTCGTTCATCACCTCGTACTGCACCGAGTAGCCGTAGCGCTGGGCGACGACGTTCATCGGCACCTTGCCGGGGCGGAAGCCGTCCATCTTGACGGTGCGGGCCAGGCGCTTCAGGCGCGAGTCGACCTCGTTCTTGATGGTGTCGACGGGCAGTGTCAGGGTGATCTTGCGTTCGAGCTTCTCGAGCGTTTCAACGGTCACGGTCATGGTGTCTTTTGTTCCTTCGGGGAGGTCGCTGGTGCGCGGGGCCGGACTCGAACCGGCACGCCATTGCTGGCGTCAGGACCTAAACCTGGTGCGTCTACCAATTTCGCCACCCGCGCAACGTCGATGGAAAACGAAAACGGGCGGCCCGTGCCTGGACCGCCCGCCGAAATCGGTCAACCGGTTATTTTAAGCGGGTTCCGGGGCACGTTTCGCGCCGGCCATCCACCGGCCGCGACAATGCCTGCCGTGTCCGCCGCGCCCGACCACTACGAGAACTTCCCCGTCGCCTCCTGGCTGTGCCCGGCGCCGCTGCGCCCGCCCATCGCCGCCCTCTACCGCTTCGCCCGCACGGCGGACGACATCGCCGACGAGGGCCCGGCCACGGCCGACGAGCGCCTGCGCGATCTGCACGCCTACCGGCAGGATCTGGCCATGGCCTGCGCCGGCACGGCTTTCTCGCCGCGCTGGGCCTCGGTGTTCGGTCCGCTGGCCCGCGCGGTGCGCGCGTTCCGCCTGCCGGAGCCGCCGCTGGCCGACCTGCTCGACGCCTTCGTGCAGGACGTGGCCTGGACGCGCGACGGCCGCGCCTACGCCGACCGCGCCGAGCTGCTCGATTACTGCCGCCGCTCGGCTAACCCGGTCGGCCGCCTGCTGCTGCACCTGTACGGCGTGGCCGATGCCGCGTCGCTGGCGCGCAGCGACGCGATCTGCAGCGCCCTGCAGCTCATCAACTTCTGGCAGGACCTCTCGGCCGACCTGCCGCGCGGCCGCTTCTACCTGCCGCTGGCCGACTGCGCGCGGCACGGCCTGCGGCGGCCCGACTTCCATGGCTTCAGGCCGCTGGCCGACACCCCGGCGCCTCCGACGGCCATCGCCCTGGTGGCCGACGAAGCGCAGTGGGCGCGCGCCCTGATGCGCGAAGGCGCGCCCCTGGCGCGCCGCCTGCCGGGCCGCATCGGCTGGGAGCTGCGCCTGGTCGTCCAGGGGGGCCTGGCCATCCTCGACAAGCTCGAGGCCCGCGGTTTCGACGCCTTCTCGCACCGCCCCACCGTGGGCAGGACCGACGCGCCGCGGCTGCTCTGGCGGGCGCTGCGCATGTGAGTGCGCCATGGCGCTGCGCGCCAGGCCGCAGGGCGCGCGCCTTGGAGGTAGGCCGGCCACACGCCGTGAGGCCGGTCCAACGGGGAGAGGCAGTTCGCCCCGACAATCGCCGCCGATGAGACAAGCGCCGCCCCGATGACCTCCCCCGAGCAGTACGTCCAGGACAAGGCCGCCGCCTCGGGCAGCAGCTTCTACTACGCCTTTCTTTTCCTGCCGCCGCAGCGCCGGGCGGCCATCACCGCCTTCTACGCCTTCTGCCGCGAGGTGGACGACGTGGTCGACGCGGTGCACGACCCCGGCGTGGCCGCCACCAAGCTGGCCTGGTGGCGCACCGAGGTAGGCAGCGCCTTCGGCGGCCGGCCCCAGCACCCGGTGATGCGGGCGCTGATGCCGCATGCCGCCGCCTTCGGCATCGAGGCGCGGCAGTTGCTGGAGGTGATCGAAGGCTGCGAGATGGACCTGCAGCAGACGCGCTACCTGGACTTCGCCGGCCTGTCGCGCTACTGCCACCGGGTGGCGGGCGTGGTGGGCGAGGTCTCGGCGCGCATCTTCGGGCAGGCGGACCCGCGCACCACGCAGTACGCCCACAAGCTGGGCCTGGCGCTGCAGCTGACCAACATCATCCGCGACGTGGGCGAGGACGCCATGCGCGGACGCATCTACCTGCCGGTCGACGAACTGCAGCAGTTCGACGTCAAGGCGCACGAATTGCTGGGCCGCGTGCATTCGGAGCGCTTCGTGGCGCTGATGAAGTTCCAGGCCCGGCGCGCCCACGCCTGCTACGACGAGGCCCTGGCCCTGCTGCCCGACGCCGACCGGCGCAGCCAGAAGCCCGGCCTCATGATGGCCAGCATCTACCGCACCCTGCTGCGCGAGATCGAAGCCGACGACTTCGCCGTGCTCCAGCAACGCATTGCCCTCACCCCGCTGCGCAAGCTGTGGCTGGCGTGGAAGGTCCAGGCACTGGGGCGGATGTGAGCCCCGCCCCCGCCAAAGTCGCCATCGTCGGCGGCGGCTGGGCCGGCCTGGCCTGCGCGGTGCGGGCGGTCCAGGCCGGCCACGCGGTCACCCTCTTCGAGTCGGCGCGCACGCCGGGGGGCCGCGCCCGCCGAGTCGAGGCCGACGGCGGAGGGGTGCTCGACAACGGCCAGCACATCCTGATCGGCGCCTACCGCGCCACGCTGGACCTGATGCGCACGGTGGGCGTGGACCCGACGCAGGTGCTGCTGCGCGCCCCGCTGGCGCTGCGCTTCCCGGACGGCGGCGGCCTGGCGATCCCCGCCGGACCGAAGCCGCCGATGGACCTGCTGGCCGGCATCGCCGGCGCGCGCGGCTGGTCGTGGCGGGACCGGCTCTCGCTGCTGCGCACCGCGCTGCGCTGGCGCGCCCGCCGCTTCGCCTGCGCGCCGGGACAGACGGTGGCCGGGCTGTGCGCGGGCGTGCGCCCCCGCGTCATGGAGGAACTGATCGCGCCGCTGTGTGTCTCGGCGCTCAACGTGCCGGTGGAACGTGCCAGCGGCGCGGTCTTCCTGCGCGTACTGCACGATGCGCTGTTTTCCGAACCCGGCGGCGCCGACCTGCTGCTGCCGCGAGCCGACCTGGGCGCCCTGCTGCCCGAGGCCGCCGTGCGCTGGCTGTCGTCCCGTGGCGCAGCCATGCGCCTCGGTCATCGGGTGCAGGCCCTGCGGCCCGACGGCGGCGGCTGGCGCGTGGAGGGTGAATGCTTCGACCGGGTGGTCCTCGCCGTCCCGGCCTGGGAAAGCGCCCGCCTGGCCCGGTCCGCGGGGCTGGCCGATGCCGCGGCCTGGGTGCAGGCGGCCGAGGCGCTGGCACACGAGGGCATCGCTACCGTCTACGTGCGCGGCGCGCCCACATGGCCCGGCCTGCCGATGCTGGCCTTGCGGCGCGGCCCGGCGCAGTTCGTGTTCGACCGCGGCCGCCTCGGCGGCCCGGCCGGGCTGGCGGCCTTCGTCGTCAGCGCCTGCGCGGGCAGCCGCGACGAACTGGAGGCCCGGGTGCTGGCCCAGGCCCGCGACGAGCTGGGCTGGGCCGGCGCCGCCGCGGTGCAGACCATCGTCGAGAAGCGCGCCACCTTCGCCTGCACGCCTGCGCTGCAGCGGCCGGGCGCGCAGGTCGCGCCGGCGCTGCTGGCCTGCGGCGACTACGTCGACGGCCCCTACCCGGCCACGCTCGAAGGCGCGGTGCGCAGCGCGCTGGCGGCGGCGGACCGGCTCGGCTGAGGGGTCAGACCCCCACACCCGCCTGCGCGGCGCCTGGAGCGGGAACCCTTGCCCATCAACCGCAGCGCCCTGGCCTGCATGCAGGCGTCCGCGCGCAGCATCACCCCGTCCCGCGCCGCACCCACCATCTCCCCGGCATGGGCCGGCGGCACGCTTCAGCCGCCTTCCAGCGCCATGCACAACGCGCGCAGATGGGGCACCACCAGCTGCGGCCGGGCCCCCTCGGCCCAGGGCCGCGCATCGCGCACCACCCACGCGGCCTGCATGCCGGCGTTGAGGGCGCCGGCCACGTCCAGCTCGGCGTCGTCGCCCACGTGCAGCACGTCGCGCGGCAGCACCCCGACGGCGGCGGCGGCGGCCTGGAAGATCGGCGCATGCGGCTTGCCGCTGCCGAAGCCGCGGGCGCTGAAGCCGGTGCGGAACCAGCGCGCGATGCCGGTGCGCTCCAGGTCCGCATTGCCGTTGGACACCGCCACCAGCGGATAGCGCTCGCTCAGCCAGCGCAGCGCGGGCAGCGCGTCGTCGTACAGCTGCACGCGCTGGCGCTCGGCGAAGAAGATGTCGAAGGCGGGCTCGGCCAGCGCCGGGTCCTCGCCGGCGCGGCGCAGCGCGGTGCGGATCGACTCGCGGCGCAGCGCGCTGAGGTCGTGCGCCAGGTCGGAGCGCTCCCTGGCCGTCTCATTCCGCAGCTCGCGCAGGGCCTGCGGGTCGGCCACCAGCTGCGCCGTCAGCGGCGCCCGCCGCTCCAGCCACTGGTACAGCACGCGCTCGGCGCGCTCGATGGTGGGCCAGATCGGCCACAGCGTGTCGTCGAGGTCGAGCGTGATCGCCGCGATGCGTTTCACGTCGAGCGGCGGTGCGTCGGTCACGGCGGAGGTCATGGCGCAGAATACCGCATGCCCCGCTTCCGCCCCGAGCCCCTGGCAGCCCCGAGCCCGCCGATCGCCGCCTCGCGCACGGCGGTGCTCTGGTGCAACCTCGGCTCGCCCGAGGCCCCCACCGCCGCCGCCGTGCGGCCCTACCTGGCCGAGTTCCTGGGCGACCCCCGGGTGGTGGAGATCCCCGGCCTGCTGTGGCAGCCGCTGCTGCACGGCCTGATCCTGCGGCGGCGGCCGGCCGCGTCGGCCGCCAAGTACGCCAGCATCTGGACCGCCGAGGGCTCGCCCCTGACGGCGTGGACGCGCAAGCAGGCCGCGCTGCTGCAGGGCTGGCTGGGCGAGCGCGGCCACAAGGTGGCGGTGCTGCCGGCCATGCGCTACGGCCAGCCCTCGATCGCTTCGCAGCTGGAGGCGCTCAAGGCCGGCGGCATCGACCGCGTGCTGGTGCTGCAGGCCTACCCGCAGTATTCCGCCACCACCACCGCCAGCGTCATCGACAGCGCCAACGCCTGGGGCCGCGGCGCGCGCCGGATGCTGGAGATGCGCTTCGTCAACGACTACCACGACGACCCCGGCTACATCGACGCGCTGGCCGGCAGCGTCCAGGCGCACTGGCGGCAGCACGGCCGGCCGGACCGGCTGGTGCTGAGCTTCCACGGCATCCCGGAGCGCAACGTGCGGCGCGGCGACCCCTACGAGGCCCAGTGCCGCCGCACCGCGATAGCGCTGACCGGGCGGCTGCAGTGGCGCGAGGATGCCTGGGAGACCACCTTCCAGTCGCGCTTCGGCCGTGCCCAATGGCTGCAGCCGGCCACCGACGCCACGCTGCGCGCGCTGGGCCGTGCCGGCGTCGGCCGGGTCGACGTGCTGTGCCCCGGCTTTCCAGCCGACTGCCTGGAGACGCTGGAAGAAATCGCCATGGAGGGCCGCGCCACCTTCCTCGACAGCGGCGGCAAGGAATTCCACTACATCCCGGCGCTCAACGACGACCCCGCCTGGATCACCGCGCTGGCCGGCATCGCCGAGCGCAACCTGGCCGGCTGGCCGACACGCGAGACATTTGCCTGAATCCGGGGACCCCACCCCCGTCGGGGACCGCCGGCGCGGATCGACGATGCAGCGGCCGACACCCCACCTTCGCCTGCCCGGCCGGCCGACGGCTCGCTGGGCATCGGTTCCCTCTGGGACACGGCATTGTCAGAACGAAGAATGCGCAGCGCTGGGCTGCGCGTTCGAGGGGCTTGCCGCTTACTTCAGGCAGAACCGCAGGATGGCATCGGCCACCGCCTGCGGCGCCTCCCGCTGCGGGAAGTGGCCGATGCCATCGAGCACCTGCCGCTCGTAGCGGCCCGTGAAGAACGCTTCCCGCCCCTTGGAACTGTCGGGGTGGTTGCAGGTATCGGCCCCGCCGTGCAGCACCAGGGTCGGTACCGAGAGCACTGGCGCCGGATACAGCAGCGCGTCGTCCTCGGCATACGCAGGGTCGCCCTCGGCGAAGCCCCAGCGGTGGCGGTAGGAGTGGAGTACGACATCGGCCCAGTCATCGCCCTGGAATGCTCGTGTCGCTTCCTCGAAGTCGGCCGGGGCGTACCAGCCTTCCGGCGCCCAGGTATCCCACATCATGCGGGTAAACGCCTCGCGTTCCTCCCGCACCACGCGCGCGCCGCGTGGCGTGGCCATCAGCCAGTGGTACCAGTAGTTGCGTGCCTGCTGCAGGGACATCGGCTGATCCGGGGCATTGGTGCCGTAGCCCACTGACAGCAACACGAGGTGCGAGGCCACGCCGTTTCGCAGGCCACAGGCATTGGCCGCCGCACGTGCGCCCCAGTCGTGGCCGATCAGGGCCGGGCGCTCCAGTCCCAGCACGTCGATGAAGTCCAGCAGGTCGCGCCCCAGTGCGGACAACTGCCCGCTGCGCGGCGTGGCGGCCTCGCGGAACCGGGTTGGTGCGAAGCCGCGCAGCGCCGGCGCCAGCACCCGGTGGCCGGCATCGGCGAGGACGGGCGCCACGGCCTTCCAGCATTCGGGGCTGTCCGGCCAGCCGTGCAGCAGGATGGCCGTTCGATCGCCCTGCGGATTCCATTCGAGGTAGCCGACGTCGAGCTGCGCGGTCGAGGCATGGTGATAGGGGTTCAAGGTGTTGTCCCGCGTGATGGAAGAAGGGTCAGCATAGTTGGGAGAATCAACACCATTGGCGAATAATCATGATCTATTGATGATGTTTTGCGCTCAATGATCGAATGAATACTTCGCCCGCTGCGGACGGCCCGCCGCTGGACACCGTGTGCTGCGCACGTTCCTCGAAATCGTGGACAGCGGCAGCTTCGCCGTGGCCGCCGAACGCCTGGCGCTGACGCCATCCGCCATCAGCGGACACATGCGGCGGCTGGCACAGATCGCCGGAGCCAGCCTGCTGGCCCGCACCACGCGGCGCCTGGACCTGACCCAGGCGGGCGACACCCTGTACGCCTACGGCCGCAGCTCGGCAAGCGCGGCGGCGACTCTCGGTCCGCCTGTCCCTGCGGGGGCGCTTCACCATCCTGCAACTGACCGCCGAGGCGGCGGTGATGCTCTCGCAGGGCGGCGCCTGAAGTCCCTCCGCAGCCTGTCGCCGATGCGCAGCACGGCGACCCGCATCACGCCGCACCCGCCTGCGGCGGCGCGCCGCCGCCTGCGTCGGCAGCCCGGATGAAGGCCTC
>JASGDG010000133.1:0-6243 GCA_047607325.1 Xenophilus sp.
GCGCCGCCAGCCCGCCGTAGGTGTGCATCGAGACGAAGAGCCACCAGAAGGTGCCGGCCAGCCAGGCGGTGCCGAACAGCCAGCCGCGCAGGCCGGCGCGCGGCCAGCGGGAACCCGCGGCCCGCTCGGCGTCCAGCAGCGCGAACAGGAGCGCCAGCGCCAGCAGCTGCAGCCACCACAGCGGCCGGCCGCTGCCCGGCCAGGCGATGGAGGCCGCCTGCAGCAGCCCCGCGCCGAGGAAGCCCAGCGTGCGCAGCAGAGCCGGCCTCAATCCGCCGCGTCTTCGCCGCGCGCGGGCGACACCTTGAACCAGCGCACCGCGCCGCCGCGGGTGTGCATGACGACGAAGTCGAAGCCGCCGACGACGTGCCGCTCGCCGCGCTTGGGCACGTGGCCCATCTCGTGCGCGATCAGGCCGCCGATGGTGTCGAAGTCCTCGCTCTTCTGCTCGTCGGTGAACTGGATGCCGAAGGCCTCGGCCACGCGCTCGATGGGCGTGTCGCCGCTCACGCGGTAGGTGTGGTCGGCCAGGCCGAAGATGTCGCCATCGTCCTCGTCCTCGTCGAACTCGTCCTCGATCTCGCCGACGATCTGCTCCAGCACGTCCTCGATGGTGATCAGGCCCGCCACGCGGCCGAACTCGTCGATGACGACGGCCAGATGGTTGCGGTTGCCGCGGAACTCGCGCAGCAGATCGTTCAGGCCCTTGCTCTCGGGCACGAAGGTGGCCGGGCGCAGCAGCGCGCGGATGTTCAGCTCCGGCGAGCGCTGCAGCTTGAGCAGATCCTTGGCCAGCAGGATGCCGATGATGTTTTCCTTGTCGCCCTCGTACACCGGGAAGCGCGAGTGCGCGGTGTCGATGATCAGGTGCAGCATCTGCTCGTAGGGCCAGTCGATGTCGATCAGGTCCATGCGGGGCGCGGCCACCATCGCATCGCCGGCGGTCATGTCCGCCATGCGCAGCACGCCTTCGAGCATGACGCGGGATTCGGCGCCGATGACCTCGTTGTCCTCGGCATCGGCCAGGGCCTCGATCAGTTCGTCGCGGGAATCGAGGCCGGGGTGGATGAACTCGACGAGTTTCTGCAGGAAGCTGCGCTTGTCCTCCCGGACGGAGCCGGGCGCGCGCTCAGGGTGGGGGTCGGCCACTGCGGGGGGCGGTAGTTGCGGAAGGGCAAGGATACCGGATGGCCGGGCGCCGCCGCCACCGTGGCCGGCGCCGCCTCAGATTGCGGACTGGTCGCGCGCCGTGCGCACGCCGCTGCGCACCTCCTGAAGGGCCGCCAGGAAGGACCAGAACTGCTTGGCGCGCGCCTTGAACTGGTAGTCCATCTCCGCGAAGTGGTCCAGCGCGATCTCGTTCATGCGGCTGTCGAAGGTGGCCTCCGGCAGCTTGAGGAAGGCCTCGGATTCGGAGCCGCTTCGCTCCACCGAGGCACCGGCCTGGCGTGCGATCTTCAGCATCGCGGTGTTCTCGCTGAGCGCATGGATGAACAGCATGTGCACGCCCTCGTTGCACGCCGACACCACCGCGCGCTCGAACAGCCGAGCGCCGAAGCCGCGGCCGCGGGCATGCTCGGAAACCGACACCCCGAATTCGGCGCAGTCGTGATGCGCCCCGTCGGGCGAGAAGGCCAGGTGCGCCATGGCGATCAGGTCCAAACGGCGGTTGTAGATGCCGAAGAGTTCGTCGCGCTCGAAGTCCAGCCCGTTCACGTAGCGCGCGATCTGCTCGTCCGAAGCGACATAGCCGAAGCGAAGGTAGCGGTCACGTTCCGACAGGCTCAGCAGATGCTGGAGGATGCGGTTCCGCTCGCGCGGCCCGATCGAGCGGATCGGGACGAGGACGGGGGAGCGGGGTCGCACGGCTGCAGGCGCCGCCGCGCCAGCCTCGACCATCGAGGGTCGCAGCAGGCCGCCGACGCCACGCATCGCGTTCAGGAGGGTCCGTGCAGATTGCATGGCACGAATATAAGGGTTTCCCCCTATTCAACCAACCCCAAGGTCATCAGAATGTCTCCGGCGCTGAGCCCTTTTACCGGGTTGCCGCCCCAAACGCCCTCCGCCGTGGCGTCCAGACAACCCTCTGCTGAGGCTCAGGCTCCGCCGGGTCGCCCTGATCCCTGCGAAAGCAGGCGGAGCACAGCCTGCCCCAGGGCGCTCAGATCGGCACCGCCGTGGTGGCCTTGACCCGGTCGAGCACGAAGCTGGTCTTGCAGTCCTGCACGCTGGGGTGCTTGAGGAGGGTGTCCATGATGAAGCGGCTGTAATGGCCCATGTCGGCCACCACGACGCGCAGCAGATAGTCCATTTCGCCAGTGAGGGCGGCGCATTCGACGACTTCGGGCCAGGTCTGTACGCTGGCGCGGAACAGGTCCATGGGGTTGCGCTTGTGGCTTTCGGTGTGCTTTTCGAGCCGCACGTTCAGGTAGGCCGTCAGGCCCAGGCCGACCGCCTCGGGCTTGACCAGCGCCACGTAGCGGTCGATGACGCGGCTTTCCTCCAGGCGCTTGACCCGCCGCAGCACGGCGCTGGGCGACAGGCTGACCTGCTCGGCCAGCTGCTCGTAGGTGGCGCGGCCATCCGCCTGAAGCATGCGCAGAATCAGGCGATCCTGCCTGTCGAGTGCATCCATGTTTTGATTTTTGCATTTTTCCGGCGCATCAAGCGCAGATCGAGCTTGAGGACGCAGGAAAACTGCCGCGCGACGCCTCTACAGTTCGTCATCCCCCTCTTTTTCATCGCCTGACGCAGGAGACAGCCCCATGAGCGACCCCACCCCTCCCGTGTTCCAGCCCTGGGACAACCCGATGGGCACCGACGGCTTCGAGTTCATCGAATATGCCGCCCCCGACCCGGCCGCCATGGGCCAGGTCTTCGAGCGCATGGGCTTCCGCGCCGTCGCCAGGCACCGCCACAAGGACGTGACGCTGTATCGCCAGGGGACGATCAACTTCATCATCAATGCGGAGTCCGATTCCTTCGCGCAGCGCTTCGCGCGCCAGCACGGGCCCAGCGTGTGCGCGATCGCCTTCCGCGTCCAGGACGCCAAGGCGGCCTACGAACGCGCCACCTCTCTCGGCGCCTGGGGCTTCGCCGACAAGGCCGGGCCGGGCGAGCTGAACATCCCCGCCATCAAGGGCATCGGCGACAGCCTGATCTACCTGGTGGACCGCTGGCGCGGCAAGAACGGCGCCAAGCCGGGGGACATCGGCAACATCGGCTTCTACGACGTGGACTTCGAGGCCCTGCCGGGCCTGACGGCCGAGGACGCGCTGGCGCCCGAAGGCAACGGCCTGACCTACATCGACCACCTGACGCACAACGTGCACCGCGGCCGCATGAACGAGTGGGCCGACTTCTACGAGCGCCTGTTCAACTTCCGCGAGATCAAGTACTTCGACATCGAGGGCCAGGTCACCGGCGTGAAGAGCAAGGCCATGACCAGCCCCTGCGGCAAGATCCGCATCCCGATCAACGAGGAAGGCAAGGAGCAGCCCGGCCAGATCCAGGAGTACCTGGATCTGTACCACGGCGAGGGCATCCAGCACATCGCGATGGGCTCGGACGACCTCTACAAGACGGTCGACAAGCTGCGCGGGAACGGCGTCAAGCTGCTGGACACCATCGACACCTACTACGAGCTGGTCGACAAGCGCATCCCCGGACACGGCGAAAGCGTGGAGGAGCTGCACAAGCGCAAGATCCTGATCGACGGCAAGAAGGACGCTCTGCTGCTGCAGATCTTCAGCGAGAACCAGCTCGGGCCGATCTTCTTCGAGTTCATCCAGCGCAAGGGCGACGACGGCTTCGGCAACGGCAACTTCAAGGCCCTCTTCGAGAGCATCGAGCTCGACCAGATGCGCCGGGGTGTGCTGAGCGCCGCAAAATAGGCGCCATCACCCCACCCATGAAGCAACCCGGCATGCGCAACCTTTCCTCGATCGGCCTCGCCCCCCTGGCGGCCGCGGTCCTTCTGTCGGGTTGCGTGACCGGGCCCACCTCACCATCGCACCTCGACGCCGTGCAGAAGTCGGCCGCGCTGCGCATCTGCACGCCCGGCGACTACAAGCCCTTCAGCTTCCAGAAGCCCGACGGCAGCGTCGAAGGCATCGACGTCGACCTGATGGCCGGCTTCGGCAGCAGCCTGGGGGCGAAACCCGAGTGGGTGAAAACCACCTGGGCCAACCTGCTGCCTGACCTAGCCGCCGGCAAGTGCGACATCGCCGTCGGCGGCATCTCGGTCACCACGGAGCGGCAGAAGCGCGCCTTCTTCAGCGCCCCCTACATGGTCAACGGCAAGACGCCCGTCGTGCGCTGCGCCGACGTGCGCAAGTACCAGACGGTCGCCGACATCGACCAGCCCGCGACCCGCGTGATCTTCAACCCGGGCGGCAGCAACGAGCGCTTTGCGCGCTCCAGCTTCAAGCAGGCAAAGCTGACCATGCACGGCGAGAACGTGACCATCTTCGACGAGGTGCTGGCCAACCGGGCCGACGTCTTCGTCACCGAGTCGGCCGAGGCCATCGTGCAAAGCCGCCTCAAGCCCGGCCTGTGCGCCGTCAATCCCGACAAGCCGCTGCAATACGGGGAAATGGCCTGGATGCTGCCCCGCGACGACGTCGCCTTCAAAGCCTACGTCGACCAGTGGCTGCATCTGCAGCAGGCCGGCGGCGAGTTCCAGCGCGTGATGGACCGCTGGCTCAAGTAGCAGACAACCGAACCCCACGCGCATCGCCCGAAACGTACGTGGCAGGGTTCATTGGAGTGATGACATGGCGACCGCCGCAACGCTGAACAGTCCCACCCCTGCCGTCTACGGCGAGTCGGAGCGCCCGCCGCGCGGTGACTATTCGCGTGGTGGGCAGGTGCACGCCGACTACACCTGCCCGCAGGACTACGCCTGCTATACGGCGGCCGACCACGACACGTACCGGCGCCTCTACGAGCGCCAGGCTGCGCAGCTGCCGGGGCTGGCCTGCGACGCCTTCATCGCCTCGCTGCCCTCGCTCGGCGTGAAGGACCGCATCCCGCGCTTCGAGGAAATCAACGAGCGCCTGTACCAGGCCACTCGCTGGGAAGTCGTGGCAGTGCCGGGCCTCATCCCCGAACTCCCTTTCTTCCAGCTCCTCGCCAGCCGCAAGTTTCCCGTCACGGACTGGATCCGCAAGCCGGAAGAATTCGACTACATCGTGGAGCCCGATGTGTTCCACGATCTCTTCGGCCATGTGCCGATGCTCTTCGACCCCACTTTCGCCGACTACGTCCAGCGCTACGGCGAAGGCGGCATCAAAGCCCATCACCTCGGCGCCGGCGAAAAGCTCGCGCGCCTTTACTGGTACACGGTGGAATTCGGTCTGATCCGCCAAGCAGAAGGATTCAGGGCCTATGGTGCCGGCATCCTCAGTTCCGTCGGCGAGTTGCAGCATGCCGTGCGCAGCCCCGAACCGAAGCGCCTGCCGTTGCAGCTGATACGCACCATGCGCTCGCGCTACAAGATCGACAGCTACCAGAGCATGTACTTCGTCATCGACAGCTTTGAGCAGCTCTTCGACATGACGGCGCCTGACTTTGCACCGCTGTATGAACAGCTCCGGACGGCCCCCGACATCGAGGCCGGGCTCCTGTTGCCCGGAGAGCAAAACCTCACTCCTGGCTGAACGAAGCCGGAAGACAAAACAAAACCCCCAACCGGTTATTCCGATTGGGGGTTCTGGGCTGTAACAGCCTGACGATGACCTACTTTCACACGGGAACCCGCACTATCATCGGCGCTGAGGCGTTTCACTGTCCTGTTCGGGATGGGAAGGAGTGGGACCACCTCGCTATGGTCATCAGGCATAACTGGTTGCTTGCGTGATTTTGGGTCAGGCAAGCGAATTCATAGAGCCGATCAGCTTTAATTTGATTGCGTACTTGGCATAACACCCTGATCGATGTGATCAAAGTTATAGGGTCAAGCCGCACGAGCAATTAGTATCGGTTAGCTTAACGCATTACTGCGCTTCCACACCCGACCTATCAACGTCCTGGTCTTGAACGACTCTTCAGGGGGCTCGAGGCCCCGGCAGATCTCATCTTGAAACGAGTTTCCCGCTTAGATGCTTTCAGCGGTTATCTCTTCCGCACTTAGCTACTCGGCAATGCCACTGGCGTGACAACCGATACACCAGAGGTGCGTCCACTCCGGTCCTCTCGTACTAGGAGCAGGCTTCCTCAAATCTGCAGCGCCCACGGAAGATA
>JASGDG010000134.1:0-2607 GCA_047607325.1 Xenophilus sp.
TCGCGCGCAACGAAAAGCGCATGCTGCAGGAAGCCGTGGACAGCCTGCTGGACAACGGCCGCCGCGGCAAGGCGATGACGGGCGCCAACAAGCGCGCCCTGAAGTCGCTGGCCGACATGATCAAGGGCAAGAGCGGCCGCTTCCGCCAGAACCTGCTGGGCAAGCGCGTCGACTACTCGGGCCGCTCGGTCATCGTGGTGGGCCCGACGCTCAAGCTGCACCAGTGCGGCCTGCCGAAGCTGATGGCGCTGGAGCTGTTCAAGCCCTTCATCTTCTCGCGCCTGGAGGCCATGGGCATCGCCACCACCATCAAGGCGGCGAAGAAGGAAGTCGAGAGCGGCACGCCGGTGGTGTGGGACATCCTGGAAGAGGTGATCAAGGAGCACCCGGTCCTGCTGAACCGCGCCCCCACGCTGCACCGCCTGGGCATCCAGGCCTTCGAGCCGATCCTGATCGAAGGCAAGGCCATCCAGCTGCACCCGCTGGTGTGCGCGGCCTTCAACGCCGACTTCGACGGCGACCAGATGGCCGTGCACGTGCCGCTGTCGGTGGAAGCGCAGATGGAAGCCCGCACGCTGATGCTGGCCTCCAACAACGTGCTGTTCCCGGCCTCGGGCGAGCCGTCGATCGTGCCTTCGCAGGACGTGGTGCTGGGCCTGTACTACACCACCCGCGAGCGCATCAACGGCCGCGGCGAAGGCCTGATCTTCTCCGACATCGGCGAAGTGCAGCGCGCCCTGGATGCCAACGTGGTCGAGCTGACCGCCAAGGTGGCGGTGCGCATCACCGAGTGGAACAGGAACAAGGACACGGGCGAGTTCGAGCCCTCGACCTCGCTCGTGGACACCACCGTCGGCCGCGCGCTGCTGTCGGAGATCCTGCCCAAGGGGCTGGCCTTCTCCAACATGAACAAGGCGCTGAAGAAGAAGGAGATCAGCAGGCTGATCAACGCCTCCTTCCGCAAGTGCGGCCTGAAGGAGACCGTGGTCTTCGCCGACAAACTGCTGCAGAACGGCTTCCGCCTGGCGACCAAGGCCGGCATCTCGATCGCCATCGACGACATGCTGGTGCCGCCGGAGAAGCACAGGATCATCGACGAAGCCTCCAAGGAGGTGAAGGAGATCGAGCAGCAGTACGTCTCGGGCCTGGTGACGGCCGGCGAGCGCTACAACAAGGTCGTGGACATCTGGGGCCGCGCGGGTGACGCCGTCTCCAAGGTGATGATGGCCCAGCTGTCGAAGCAGAAGGTCGAGGACCGCAACGGCAAGGAAGTGGACCAGGAGTCCTTCAACTCCATCTACATGATGGCCGACTCCGGCGCCCGCGGCTCCGCGGCGCAGATCCGCCAGGTGGCCGGCATGCGCGGCCTGATGGCCAAGCCGGACGGTTCGATCATCGAGACGCCCATCACCGCGAACTTCCGCGAAGGCCTGAACGTGCTGGAGTACTTCATCTCCACCCACGGCGCCCGCAAGGGCCTGGCCGACACGGCGCTGAAGACCGCGAACTCGGGTTACCTGACCCGCCGCCTGGTCGACGTGACGCAGGATCTGGTCGTGACCGAGCAGGACTGCGAGACGCACGACGGCACCGCCATGCGCGCCATCGTCGAGGGTGGCGAGGTGATCGAGTCGCTGCGCGACCGCATCCTCGGCCGCTCCGCGGCCGACGACGTGCTGCACCCCGAGACGCGCGCCGTGCTGGTCAAGGCCGGAGACATGCTCGACGAGGATGTCGTGGAAGTGCTGGAAGTGGCCGGCGTCGACGAGGTGAAGGTGCGCACCGCGCTGACCTGCGCCACGCGCTTCGGCCTGTGCGCCAAGTGCTACGGCCGCGACCTCGGCCGCGGCGGCCTGGTGAACATCGGCGAGGCGGTCGGCGTGATCGCCGCCCAGTCGATCGGCGAGCCCGGCACGCAGCTGACGATGCGGACCTTCCACATCGGCGGCGCGGCCTCGCGCGCGGCGGTGGCCTCCAGCGTCGAAGCCAAGAGCAACGGCGTGATCGGCTTCAACGCCACGATGCGCTACGTGACCAACTCCAAGGGCGAGCTGGTGGTGATCGCGCGTTCGGGCGAGATCATCATCCACGACGAGCACGGCCGCGAGCGCGAGCGCCACAAGGTGCCCTACGGCGCGACGCTGACGGTGAAGGCCGACCAGCAGATCAAGGCCGGCACCATCCTGGCCAACTGGGACCCGCTGACGCGCCCGATCATCACGGAGTTCGCCGGCCAGGTGAAGTTCGAGAACGTCGAGGAAGGCGTCACCGTCGCCAAGCAGGTGGACGAGGTCACCGGCCTGTCGACGCTGGTGGTGATCGATCCGAAGCGCCGCGGCGCGGCCAAGGTCGTGCGCCCGCAGGTCAAGCTGCTGGACGCCGGCGGCAACGAGGTGAAGATCCCCGGCACCGACCACTCGGTGACCATCGGCTTCCAGGTCGGCGCCCTGATCCAGGTGCGCGACGGCCAGGACGTGGGCCCCGGCGAAGTGCTGGCCCGCATCCCGGTAGAAGGCCAGAAGACGCGCGACATCACTGGCTGTCTGCCGCGCGTGGCCGAGCTGTTCGAGGCGCGCTCGCCCAAGGACAAGGGCCTGCTGGCCGAGA
>JASGDG010000135.1:0-18648 GCA_047607325.1 Xenophilus sp.
GCGTCTCGGCCGGCGGCGCGGCGCGCCAGCGCCCGTCGCGCAAGGCGTGGCCGCGCGCCATGTCGATGCCGGCGAAGCCGCCTTCGATCGGCGCCGGCCGGTCGCAGGCGGCCAGTGTCAGCGGGCCGGCCACGGCGGCGGTCATGAAGCTGCGGCGGTGCATCGCTCAATGCCCGTTGACGATCACCTTGCCCCACTCCTGCTCGTAGGTCGTCACCAGCACCTGGTTCGACAGGCGGTTGACCTCGGCCGGCACGCGGTCCATGTCCCGAGGGAAGTCGAACAGCAGCGGCAGCGTCTGCGCCGAGAGGAAGCGCAGGCCCGGCGGCAGCGTCTCGGGCAGGCGCCAGGGCCGGCGGCTGGCGATGACGAAGCCCCATTCGCCGAAGCTGGGCACGTGCGCGTGGTAGGGCGTGGCCGTGAGGCCGACCGACTCCACCGTCTGCACCACCGTCCAGAAGCTCTTGCGCGCCACCAGCGGCGAGGTGGTCTGGATGACGGCGTAGCCGCTGGCCGACAGGCGCTTGTCGAGCAGGGCGTAGAAGCTGTTGGTGAAGAGCTTGCCGATGGCGAAGTTGGTGGGGTCGGGGAAGTCCACGACGATCACGTCGAAAACGTCGCCATCTTGCTGCAGCCACTTGAAGGCGTCGGTGTTGACGACCTTCACCTTGGGCGAGGAGAGCGAATGGCCGTTCAGCGCGGCCAGCGTCTCGTGCGCGGTGAAAAGCTGCGTCATGTTCGGGTCCAGCTCGACCAGCGTGACCTGCTCGACCGAGGGGTACTTGAGCACCTCGCGCACCGCCATGCCGTCGCCGCCGCCGAGCACGGCCACCTTCTTCGGCGCGCCCTGCGCGGCCATCACGGGGTGCACCAGCGCCTCGTGGTAGCGGTACTCGTCGCGCTCGGCGAACTGCAGGTTGCCGTTGAGGAAGAGCCGGTGGCCGGCGCCGCCGCGCGTGACGACGATGCGCTGGTAGGGCGAACTGGCGGCGAAGACGATGCGGTCCTGGTAGAAGCGGTCTTCGGCCAGGGTGGTGATGCGCTCCGAGAGCACGAAGGCGGCGCCCAGGACGGCCAGCGTCAGCGCGCAGGCCAGCGCATGCGCCGGCAGCCGCCGCAGCTCGTGGCGGAACAGCCAGAGCGCCCACGCCCCCACCGCCGCGTTCATCAGCCCGAACAGCAGGCCGGTGCGGATCATGCCCAGCTGCGGCACCAGCACCAGCGGGAACGCGACCGACACCGCCAGCGCGCCCAGGTAGTCGAAGGTGAGCACCTGCGACACCAGCTCCTTGAGCTGGATGTCGCGCCGCAGGATGCGCATGACCAGCGGGATCTCCAGGCCCACCAGCGTGCCCACCGCCATCACCATGCCGTACAGCAGCAGCCGGAAGGCGCCCGGCACGTAGGCGTTGGCGATGAAGAGCAGGGCCGGCAGCAGGCCGCCGGCCAGCGCCACCAGCAGCTCGATGCGCAGGAAGTGCGCCGGCAGCTGCCGCTCGAACCAGCGCGACAGCCACGAGCCCACGCCCATGGCGAACAGGTAGGTGCCGATGACGGTGCTGAACTGCAGCACCGAGTCGCCCAGCAGGTAGGAGCTGAGCGCCGCCGCCGCCAGCTCGTACACCAGCCCGCAGGCGGCGACGACGAAGACGCTGGCCAGCAGCGCGATGGCGACGGGGGAGGGGCCCGCGCGTGCGGGAGCAGGGGTCATGAGGGGATCATGCGGCCGCCGCCGGGCCGCCCCGAGGCGGCCGCGCAGCGGCCGGAAAAGCCGGGGGGCTCAATGGATCGCCGCGGCGACGATGATGGAAATGCCCAGGCACATGGCGGCCACCACCATGCCCAGCGCCTTGTTCTGCTTCTCGACGATCTCGGCCCACAGGTCGTAGGGCGTGATCTTGTCGATGATGATGAAGGCGAGCCAGAACACGATGATGCCGATGAGGGCATACATCAGCGTGCCGCCGATCGCCAGGGGCTGGAGCCATTCAAATTTCGCCATGGAGTACCTCCGGAACAGGGATGAAAGGTGCTTCGCCGGGTTGCCTGCCGCGCCGGGCCGCTACTTGTGGCCGCCGCCGCTGGAGTAGCCGCCGTACGAGCCGCCCGAGCTGCGGTAGCCGCTGCCGCCGGACGAGCTGGAGCAGGTGGACAGGATGATCATCAGGAAGATGATGAGCACCACGATCACGATGATGGTGCCGCAGCCCTGGCCGGAGGCCGCGCTCACCGGCGCGGTGTCGGTGCGCCTGAACAGGTCCTTCTTCGCGTCGAGCTTGAAGGCGGCGGCCACGGCGCTGGCGTCGATCCTGCCGCCGTGCGACCAGGTCTGCTCGTCGGCGCTGCGCTCCATCGACAGGATGCCGCCCTTGCCGTCGGCGTAGTCGCGGTTGCTGGTCTTCTGGCCGCGCGCCACCTGCCAGTAGAACTCGCCGAGGACGTAGGTGGTTTCGGCCTCGTAGGCGTACTGCTGGCGGTAGGTGCGGCCCAGGTAGCGGGCCGTCTGCCCGCCCTGCGCGGCCGCCGGCGCGCCGGTGGTCGGCCGCACCATGCTCCAGCCGTCCTCCGCGTCGACCAGGAAGCTGAAGCCGCGCTTCCTGTTGTAGAGCAGGTACTCGTCCCAGCCGAAGCGCTCGTCGTCGTCCGGCGCCTGCCCCATGCGGTGCTGGAAGCCCACCACCTGCCACTGCACGCCCTGCAGCTGCCCGGTGGCGCCCAGGGGGATCAGCGGCTGCACCGGCTCGCGCTGCGTGGCGTACTTCAGCTCGCCGCCGATGCCGCTGCTGGTGTCGATGATGCTCCTGCACTGCGGGCAGGTGACGCTCTTGCTGTCGGCCAGGTTGAGCGTGACCGGCGAGCCGCAGTGGGGGCAGCCGAAGCTGCGGCCCGAGTCCTCCTTGCCGGACTCGGCGCGCAGGCCGGACATCTTCAGGTCGTCCAGCAGCACCTCGCGGCCCAGCCAGGCGTTCGGGGGCTGGCTGTCGTACTCGAGGCTCAGCACCAGCGCCTTCTCGTTGCGCAGTTCCACCACGCGGAAGGGCTGGCCCAGCGGCGGCAGGCGCGGCAGCTCGCCCTGGGCCGAGACGAGCCGGACCTCCTGGTTCGACGCCGTGGTGAAGGCGCGCCCGTCGATCGCGGTGGTGACGCCCACCCGCAGGCTGCCGGCCTCGGGCAGCGGCTGCTGGGGGCTGTAGGGCAGCGAGAAGACGAAGGCGCCGTTGTCCTCGCTCAACACGCCGATGCGGTCGTCGCCGCCGCCGTCGAGCTGGGCGATCCACTCCGTCCAGCGGCCGCCCTCGTAGGCGTACTGCAGGCGGCCGACGAGGGTGAAGGGCTTGTCCTGGATGCGGCCCGCGGCGAACAGCTGCAGCGGGCTGAAGTCGTCGAACAGCTCGGCCATCTTGCCGATGCGCGCCAGCTGCTCGCCCTGGCGCGCGACGGTGCTCTGGCAGTACGGGCAGACGGCGAAGGCCGACTGCGCCGAGCGGAATTCGACCGGCGCGCCGCAGCCGGGGCAGGGCGCGCGGTAGTGGCGTTGGCTGCCGTTGTCCTCCTCAGCCATCGGCGGTCAGACGAGCTTCTTCAGGAGCTCCGCCTTCTTGGCGTCGAACTCCTCCTGCGTGAGGATGCCCTTGGTCTTGAGCTCGCCCAGCTTCTCCAGCGTCGCCATCACCTCGTTCGGGCTCACGCCCGCCACCGGCGCGGTGGCCGCCACGGCGGCCTGCGCGGCGGCGTTGGGGTTCAGGCCCTGCTGCAGGTTCTGCGCCAGCACCTGGCCCAGCGCCACGCCGGCGCCCAGGCCCATGGCATCGCCCGCGATGCCGCCGCCGTGGCCGGCGCCCTCGGCGAACTTGGGGATCGCCTGCGCGGTCTGGTACTGCATGAACTTGCCCATGTCGTTGCCGACCATGCCCATGCCGATGCGCTGGTCGAGGATCTTCTGCAGTTCCTCGGGCAGCGAGACGTTCTGGACGGTGAGGGTCTCCAGCTTCAGGCCGATCTTGCCGAACTCGGGGTTGAGCTGCGCCGCCAGCGCGTTGGCGAACTCGATCTGGTTGGCCGCCAGGTCGAGGAAGGGCACGCCGCTGGCGGCGATGGCGTTGCTGATGTTCTGCAGCACCAGGCCGCGCAGCTGGCCGTCCAGGTCGGCCACGGTGTAGGTGTCGCGCGTGCCGGAGATCTCGGTGTGGAACAGCTTCGGGTCGGCGACGCGGAAGGCGTAGTTGCCGAAGGCGCGCAGCCGCACGGCGCCGAAGTCCTTGTCGCGGATGGTGACGGGCTGCGGCGTGCCCCACTTCTGGTCGACCTGCTGGCGGGTGCTGAAGAAGTAGACGTCGCTCTTGAAGGGCGACTCGAAGAGCTTGTCCCAGTTCTTCAGGTACGTGAGGACGGGCAGCGTCTGCGTCGTCAGCTTGTACATGCCGGGGCCGAAGACGTCGGCCACCTGGCCCTCGTTGACGAACACCGCCATCTGCGACTCGCGCACGGTGAGCGAGGCGCCGTTCTGGATCTCCATCTCCTGCATCGGGAAGCGCCAGGCCAGCGTGCCGTCGCCGGTCTCCGTCCACTGGACGATGTCGATGAACTGCTTCTTGATGAAATCCATCAGGGCCATGGTGTGCGCTCCTCGCTCGGCGGTGGGACGGGGCGGGATATTGCCATAGCCGCGGCGCGTTTCCCGCGGCAAGCCCGCGCGCCGGCCCCGTCCATGTGGCCTATGCCGCCCGGGCACGACCTACAATCGGCGCCCCCTTTCGACACACGACAACCCTGCACGCCGACACCGGGCGCGCAGCACGGGGATTCCCAAGGAGCCGCTTCCCATGTCCGAGTCCCAGAACCTGAGCGCCGAAGACAAGCGCGCCCAGCTGCGCAGCGCCGCGCTCGACTACCACGAGCTGCCGGTGCCCGGCAAGATCGCCATCTCGGCCACCAAGCAGATGATCAACCAGCGCGACCTGTCGCTGGCCTACTCGCCCGGCGTGGCCGCGCCCTGCGAGGAGATCGTCAAGGACCCGGCCAACGCCTTCCGCTACACCGCGCGCGGCAACCTGGTGGCCGTGATCTCCAACGGCACCGCCGTGCTGGGCCTGGGCGACATCGGCCCGCTGGCCTCCAAGCCGGTGATGGAGGGCAAGGGCGTGCTGTTCAAGAAGTTCGCCGGCGTGGACGTGTTCGACATCGAGATCGACGAGAAGGACCCGGCCAAGCTGGTCGAGGTGATCGCCGCGCTGGAGCCCACCTTCGGCGCCATCAACCTGGAGGACATCAAAGCACCCGACTGCTTCTACGTCGAGCGCGAGCTGCGCAAGCGGCTGAAGATCCCGGTCTTCCACGACGACCAGCACGGCACCGCCATCACCGTGGCGGCGGCCATGGTCAACGGCCTGAAGGTCGCGGGCAAGGACATCGCCCAGGTCAAGCTGGTGACCTCCGGCGCGGGCGCGGCGGCGCTGGCCTGCCTGAAGCTGCTGCTGAAGGTGGGGCTCAAACGCGAGAACGTCTACGTCACCGACCTGGCCGGCGTGGTCTACGAGGGCCGCACCGAGCTGATGGACGAGGACAAGGCCCAGTTCGCGCAGAAGACCGGGGCGCGCACGCTGGGCGAGGTGATCGAGGGCGCCGACGTGTTCCTGGGCCTGTCGGTCGGCAACGTGCTCAAGCCCGAGATGGTGGCGAAGATGGCGGCCCGGCCGGTGATCTTCGCGCTGGCCAACCCCAATCCGGAGATCCTGCCGGAGCTGGCGCACGGCGTGCGCGGCGACGTGATCATGGCCACCGGGCGCACCGACTACCCGAACCAGGTCAACAACGTCCTGTGCTTCCCCTACATCTTCCGCGGCGCGCTGGACTGCGGCGCGACCACCATCACCGACGAGATGGAAATCGCCGCGGTGCATGCCATCGCCGAGCTGGCGCAGGCCGAGCAGAGCGAGCGCGTGGCCGCCGCCTATGTGGGCGAGAAGCTCAGCTTCGGCCCCGAGTACCTGATCCCCAAGCCCTTCGACCCGCGGCTGATGATGAAGATCGCGCCCGCCGTCGCCCAGGCGGCCGAGGCCAGCGGCGTGGCGGCGCGCCCCATCCGCGACCTGGACGCCTACCGCGACCGGCTGCAGAACTTCGTCTATGCCTCCGGCACGACGATGAAGCCGATCTTCGACGCCGCCAAGCGCGCCGCCAAGAAGCGCGTGGCCTTCGCCGAGGGCGAGGAGGAGCGCGTGCTGCGCGCCTGCCAGATCGTGGTGGACGAGGGCGTCGCCCGGCCCACCCTGATCGGCCGGCCGGCCATCATCGCGCAGCGGGTCGAGAAGTTCGGCCTGCGCCTCACCGAAGGGCGCGACTACGACGTCGTCAACACCGACTTCGACGAGCGCTACCGCGACTTCTGGCAGACCTACCACCGCATGACCGAGCGCAAGGGCATCACGGCGCAGGTGGCCAAGATCGAGATGCGGCGGCGCCTGACCCTGATCGGCGCGATGATGCTGCACAAAGGCGAGGTGGACGGCCTGATCTGCGGCACCTGGGGCACCACCGCCAACCACCTGCACTACATCGACCAGGTCATCGGCAAGCGCCCCGGCGGCGCCGCCAGCACGCCGCAGGACGTTCCGGTGTACGCCTGCATGAACGGCCTGATGCTGCCCGAGCGCCAGGTCTTCCTGGTCGACACCCACGTCAACTACGACCCCACGCCCGAGGAACTGGCCGAGATCACCGCCATGGCGGCCGAGGAGATGATGCGCTTCGGCCTCAAGCCCAAGGCGGCGCTGCTGTCGCACTCCAACTTCGGCACCAGCGAGCACCCCTCGGCCGTGAAGATGCGCCGCACCCTGGCGCTGCTGCGCGAGCAGTCGCCCTGGCTGGAGGTGGACGGCGAGATGCACGGCGACGTGGCCCTGGACGGCCGGCAGCGCATGGCCGTCATGCCCCACAGCGCGCTGGCGGGCGATGCCAACCTGCTGGTCTTCCCCGGCATCGACGCCGCCAACATCGCCTACAACCTGCTCAAGACGGCGGCCGGCGGCAACATCGCCATCGGCCCGGTGCTGCTGGGCGCGGCCAAACCTGTGCACATTCTCACGGCCAGCGCCACTGTTCGGCGCATCGTGAACATGGCCGCCCTGACGGTGGCCGACGCCAACGCCGACCGCTGAGTGCATGGCACGGCAGCGTGCGCCAACTTACACTCATACCGAAACCCTTTTGCGCCTGCTCAATCCTTGGGCAGGCGCTTGCTTTTTGGGCATGGCTCAGGCACACTGGCGCGCTTGTATTTACGGGTTAACCCGTAAATACAAGACCGGCATCCTTTCAGTCTTTCGCGCCTTGATGGCAGCAACCATGGCGGCAACCGCCCAGCGTTCCCTCCCGATCTCCAGGTTTGCGCTCACCGGCGTTCTCGTGGCGGCCTTCTGGGCAGGGATGGCCGGCAGCCCGGGTGCCATGGCGCGCGAGGCGGCAGGTGGTGGCGGCTGGACGGAGGCCAGGGGCCAGGCCGGTTCGATCACGCTGGCGGAGCTTCCCGAGCAAGGCCGGCAGACCTACCGGGCCATCCTCGATGGCGGCCCGTTCCGCTACGACAAGGACGGCACGGTGTTCGGCAACCGCGAGCGGCAGCTTCCCCGCGAACGGCGCGGCTACTACCGCGAGTACACGGTGCCCACGCCGGGTGTGCGCCAGCGTGGTGCCCGTCGCATCGTCTGCGGCGGCCGCGCCGCCGCGCGGCCCGACGCCTGCTGGTACAGCGCGGACCACTATGCGAGTTTCAGGAAGATCGCGCCATGAGAGGCGCGGGCTTCATCGGCAGGAGTGACGCACCGACGCGTCCGGGAGACTTTTTGTTGATCACCATGGAAACCAAAGCGGAGATGAACCAGCAGCCCTTTCGCGGCGTGCGGCCGAACATCGTGCAGTCGATTCGCGCCTTTCGCGTGAGCGATCTGCAGGAGGCAGCGCACGAGTGCGGCCAGCATTTCCTGTACGCCAACCTGGCCAACGCGCAGAGCAAGCAGGACGTGCTCGACCTGATCGCCCAGCAGTTCATGTTCCCGGCCCACTTCGGGAAGAACTTCGACGCGCTGTACGACTGCATGACCGACCCGTTGCACAAATCGGGCCCGCAGCCGGGCTTCGTGGTGGTGCTGGAGCAGATTCCCGCGACGGCCAAGTTCGACAAGGAGGCCCGCGAGCAGCTGCTCGACATCTTCCGGGACGCCGCGGACTACTGGGGCGACCGCAAGGTGCCCTTCCGGTGCTTCTATTCTTTTCTGTAGCCCGTTCCGCGCAAGCAGGCCAAGCGGAACGGGCGAACGAGGCCCTGGTGGCAGGCGCGCAGGGCGCCGCCGTGAACGGCATCGGTATCGAGGCGGAACCCGCCGCCGAGAAGATGCCCACCGACAAGCTGGTGGACGTGTCGCCGCTGGCGCTGCGCATGAGCAGCCCCTTCAACAGCAGCTACTGGCTGTCGGCGGCCTGAGCACTCCAAGACGCAAGCGGAGTTGCTCCGCCAGGTAAAAAGGCCGGGTCTCTCCCCGGCCTTTTTGCTTTCGGCCCGTTGCGCTTGGCTTCGCCGGGGGCGCGGCACCTGCCGCGCCAGGATCCGCGTCAGCCCACGGCCTGCGCCAGCGCCACGTATTCGTCCACGGGCACTTCCTCGGCACGTCGCTGCAGGTCGAAACCGCCGCCGTAGCCGCGCGCCTCGAGCCAGCGGCCGAGGCCGTGGCGCAGCAGCTTGCGGCGCTGGCTGAAGGCGGCCTGCACCAGGGGCTCGAGCACGGCCACGTCCACCGGCGCGGGCTGCGCCCGGGGCACCATGCGCACGACGGCGCTGTCCACCCGGGGCGGCGGGTCGAAGCTCTCCGGCGGCACGGCCAGGATGTTTTCCATCTCGTAGCGCCACTGCAGCATCACCGACAGGCGCCCGTAGTCGCCGGTCGAGGGCGCCGCCACCATGCGGTCGATCACTTCCTTCTGCAGCATGAAGTGCTGGTCGGCGATGCGGCCCGCGAAGGGCAGCAGGTGAAACAGGATGGGCGTGGAGATGTTGTAGGGCAGGTTGCCCACCACGCGCAGCCGCTGCCCGGCGGGGGCGGCGTCGGCCAGCGCGCCGAAGTCCACGCGCAGCACGTCGTTCTCGACCACGGCGAGCTGCGGGTGCGCGCGCAGCCGCGCGGCGAGGTCGCGGTCGAGCTCGATGACGCTCAGGCGGCCGAGGCGTTCGACCAGCGGCTGCGTCAGCGCCGCCAGCCCCGGCCCGATCTCGACCACCGCCTCGCCCGGGCGCGGCGCGATGGCGCGCACGATGGCGTCGATGATGGCCGGATCGGCCAGGAAATGCTGGCCGAAACGCTTGCGCGGCGTGTGCGGTTTCATGCCGCGCGCCGGTCAGGACTGTGGGGGCTCCCGCAGCTCCACGTAGGCCTGGTTGCGCACTTCCTGCGCCCACGCCTCGTAGGCGTCGTCCATCTTCCTGTCGCGCAGCGCGTTGCGGGCCGCCTCACGCAGTTCCTCCGGCTTGAGCCTGGCATCGCGCCGATCCTCGACCTGGAGGAGGTGCACGCCGAAGCGGGTGACCACCGGCTCGCTGATCTGGCCGGGCTGCAGGCGGTTCATGGCCTCCTCGAATTCGGGCACGAACTGGCCGGGCACCGACCAGCCCAGCTCACCGCCGTTGCGCGCGCTGCCGGGGTCCTGCGAGTTGTCGCGCGCCAGCGTGGCGAAGTCGGCTGTGCCGGCCTGGATGCGGCGCCTGAAGTCCTCCAGCAGCGCCCCGGCCTGCTCCGGCGTGCGCTTGCCATCAGGGCGGATCAGGATGTGGCGCAGCCGGGTCTGGCGCACCACCGAGTCGTTCGCGGCGGCGCGCTCGCGCGCCAGCACCTTCAGCACGTGGAAGCCCGCCGGCGAACGCACGGGGCCGACGATGCCGCCGGGCGGCGTGGACTGCGTGCTTTCCACGAACAGAGGCGGGTAGCGCTCGGCGCTGCGCAGGCCGAGCGCGCCGCCGTTGCTCTTGTCGGGCGCATCGGAGTACTCGTTCACCAGGGCCGCGAAGTCCTGGCCGACGCGGGCGCGCCGGGCGATGTCCTCCGCGCGCTTCTGCAGCTGGGCGACCTGTGCGTCGCTGGCGCCCTCGGGCACGACGACCAGCACCTGCGCGAGGTTGATGTCCTGCGCCGCGGCGGCGCCGGCCTTCTGGGCGGCCAGGTACTGCTCGATCTCGGCGTCGCTGACCTTGATGCGCGGCTCCAGCTCGCGCTCGCGCAGCCGGGTGAGCGTGAGCTGGTTGCGGATGTTGTTGCGGAACTCGTCGCGCGGGATGCCGGCCTGCGCCACTCGGCGCTGCAGTTCGGCCACGCTGACCTGATTCTGCCGCGCCACCGTTTCCACGCCCTGGTCGACCGCGGTGTCGTCGACCTTGATGCCCTGTTCCTTGGCCAGTTGCAGCTGGGCGCGCTCGGAGATCAGCTGCTCGAGCACCTGGCGCGCCAGCGGCCCGCGCGGCATGCTCTGCGCCTCGGGGCCGGCGTCCGCCAGCACGCGGTCCAGGCGCTTTTGCACCTCGGTGTTGGTGATGGGCTCGGAGTTGACCAGCGCCACGATGTACTCGGCGGCGCGCTGGCCGCCCGGCGCGGGCGACGGGGCGTTGGCCGGCACGATCGCCGGACCGGCGCGCATGATGTCCGTGATGCCCCGGCGCACGGGCACCTTGGCCGTCTGCGCCTGGGCAAGGCCGGCGCAGCCCATCGCGGCGGCGCAGGCGAGGGCGAGGGCGAGGGTGGAGCGCAGGAAAGTCTTCATGGTGTGAGCTTCCAGAGGCCCGCGGCGGCGGGACTCAGTCGTTGTCGTAATTGGTGAAGCGGCTGGGTGCCAGGGTCGAGCCGCGCAGCGGCTGGTAGCCCGGCACGTACTGCTGCAGGGTGCTCATCGAGCCGGAACCGAGGCTGGAGAAGCCCGTGAACTCGATCTGGAACAGGATCCGCTTGGTCGAGGTGGTGGTGCCGGTGCTGATCTTCTGCAGCACGACGCGGCCGATGTAGCAGCAGCCGTCGTACTCGAAGCCGAGCACGGCGTCGACCAGGCTGCTGTCGCGCATGCTGTAGTTCAGGCGGCCGATCGAGTACCAGCGCCCGCCGCCCTGGCCGCGGCCGGTGCCGAGGTCCTTGCCCTTGTCGCCCCACAGGTCGTTGAGCGGCCATTGCCAGCCCAGGTCGACCGACTCGTAGCCCGTGCCGGTGCTGGAGACGCTGTCGGACTCGTAGTGGTAGGAGGCGCTGAGCGTGCGGTAGGGGCTGGGGCTGTAGCGGGCCGTGACGACGCGGCGGTCGGAAGTCTGCTTGTCCAGGTTGTACTGCAGGGTCGTGTCCAGGCTCCACTTCGAATTCAGGTTGACCTGGGCGCCCAGCAGCAGGTCGCCCGCGCCCTCGGCTTCGGGCAAGGTGCCGGGCAGGGTGACCCCCACCCTGCCCACCTTGCCGTAGCGCGTGGGCAGCGTGACGTCCTGGTCGGAGAAGCGGTAGCGCTGGGCGATGCCGAAGCGCGCCAGTTCGGCGCCGGTGTCGGCGTCGAGGAAGCGCGAGCTCAGGCCCAGCGTGAGCGCGTTGGTGGCCGAGACGCGGTCGTGGCCGGAGAACTCGTTCTCGGTGAACAGGCTCGCGAAGCTGAAGTCGTTGGCGGCCGTGTCGTAGACCGGCAGCGCGTTCTGGCCGCTGCGGTAGGGCGTGTACACATAGTAGGCGCGCGGCTCCAGCGTCTGGCGCACGGCGCGGCCGAACAGGCTGGTGTCGCGCTCGAAGGTCAGGCCGCTGTCCAGGCTGACGGTGGGCACGGTGGAGGTGGCGGAGGTGCGGCCGTCGGCCAGCGGCGTGTCGTACTGGTAGGCGACGCTGTGCAGCTGCACCTTCGGGGTGAAGTACGCGCCGGGCGTGACGAAGGGGCGGCTGATCTGCGCCAGGGCGTAGACGCGGTCCGCGTTGGGCTGCCCCTGTTCGAGCGGGTTGCCGCGAAAACGCGTGAAGTCGGTGTCCAGCGAGACGTCGAAGCCGTTCCAGTCGTACTTGGCATAGTCGGCCGTGATCTGCGGCAGACGGTTGTAGGCCGGCAGGATGGGCGAGGCGTCGTAGCGCAGCGTCTGGTAGGACAGGGTGCGCACCTTGCCGCTCCAGTCCCCTTTGCTCCAGTTGAGCGAGACATCGTTGGCCAGCTGCCGGCTGGTGAGCGTGGGCGTGCCGTCAAAGTCGCGCCAGTAGTCGTTGTCGCTCACCCGGTTGATGGCGATGTCGGCGGTCAGCGAGTCCAGCCCCAGGTCGCTGGCGTCGAAGTTCTGGTGGTGCTTGGCCCACAGCCCCCAGCGCGACCGGCTCAGGCTGCTGGTTTCCAGCTCGTTGGCGGTGGCGTAGTCGCCGAGCGTGTTGGCCGCCGCAATGGCCGACGCGCGGCGGCTGGCGGGCAGGGTGTCGTAGGGCATGTAGTCCAGCCGCACCTGGCCTTCGTAATCCTTTTCCTTGTAGCGGAATTCGCTGGACAGGTTGACGCCGCGCCGGCTCATCGGCGTGACGGTGAAGGTGGCGTCGCGGTTGGGCGCGATGTTCCAGTAGTAGGGCAGCGTCAACAGCAGTCCGTTGACGCTGTCGAAGCCCATCGTCGGCGGCAGAAACCCGCTCTTGCGCTGGTTGTTCAGCGGGAAGCTCACGCTGGGGATGGATGGCGAGCTGACGCCCATGAAGGTCAGCTGCGCATGCTCGGCGGTGCCGATGTTCTCTTCGTTGTCGGTGTGCAGGTTGACGGCGCTGAGGAACCAGGCCGGCATCCAGCCCGGGTAGTCCTCGCGGCGGCAGGTGGTGTAGGTGGCATGGCGCGCGATCGCGCGGTCGGCATCGAGGAAGTCGACGCGGTCGGCGTCGCCGTGCGCGCCGGTGTTCAGCAGCCTGTAGTGGACGTTGTCGAAGAAGCCTTCGAAGGTCTCGACCTTCAGCTGCAGCTGCGGACCCTCGTAGACGTTGCCGGCCTGGTTGATGCGCACGTTGCCGCTGGCCTTGGCCAGGTCGTCGGGCTGGTCGTATTCCAGCCGGTCGGCATGGATGACCGTGTCGCCGCGGCGCAGCGAGGCATGGCCCTCGACCACCGCCTCCAGGTTGGGACGCCCCGATATCTTGTCGCCCTCGATGATGCTGGGCCTGTCGGCGCGTTCGGTGCGCGGGATTTCGTCCTGCAGCATGGGCGAACGCTTGAGCACCAGCGGTGCATCGGCGTCCGACTGCGCCCACGCCCCCTGCGCCTGCAGCACCGCAAGCGTCAGCAGGGCCAGGGGCCACGGCGGCGTGCGGCGGTGCCGGGCGGCTCGGGTCGGGTCGTGCATCAGGTCGTTGGGATGGGGCAATCTCGAAGCGGTGGCAAGGCGGTCCTGGCGACCGGCGGGCAGCGGGGTCCGGCAGGGCGCCGGCGGCAGGCGACGGATTCGTAGAATTTCAATTATCCATGACAGTTCCCCTGACCTCGGCCGAAAGCCATCCCGCGGCCGCCGCGCCCGCCCCGCTCACCTGGTCGGACCCGGCCCGCGCCGCGGCTTTCCGCCGCTGGATCGAGGGCATCGCGCCGGCGCAGGGCCTGCAGCCCGCCACGGCACGCCTGGCCTCGGCCGACGCCAGCTTCCGCCGCTATCTGCGGGTGGACACCGTCACCCCCGGCGTGGCCCGCATCGTGATGGACGCACCGCCCGACAAGGAGGACAGCCGGCCCTTCGTGAAGGTGGCGGGGCTGATGCGGGAGGCCGGCGTCAGCACACCGCAGGTGCTGGACTGGCATGAGGCCGACGGCTTCATGCTGCTGGACGACCTGGGCCGGCAGACCCTGCTGGACGTGATCGACCGCGAGCGGCCCGAGGCCAACCGGGCCCGCTACGAGCAGGCGATCGACGCGCTGATCCGCTGGCAGCAGGCATCGCGGCCCGGCGTGCTGCCGCCCTACGATGCCGCACTGCTCGCGCGCGAGCTGCAGCTCTTTCCCGACTGGTACCTGGCGCGCCACCGCGGCGTGGCGGTAGAGGGCGGGCTGCGCGAGACGCTGGACAAGACTTTCGCGCTGATCGTCGAGACGAACCTGCGCGACACCCCGGTCTTCGTGCACCGCGACTTCATGCCGCGCAACCTGATGATCGATGGCGAACGCATGAGCGTGCTGGACTTCCAGGACGCCGTGTACGGCCCCATCACCTACGACATCGCCTGCCTGATGCGCGACGCCTTCCTCAGCTGGGAGGAGGACTTCGTGCTCGACATCACCGTGCGCTACTGGCAGGCCGCCCGCAAGGCCGGCCTGCCGGTGCATGAGGACTTCGGCGACTTCTACCGCGCCGTCGAATGGATGGGCCTGCAGCGGCACCTGAAGGTGGCCGGCCTCTTCGCGCGCCTGTCGCTACGCGACGGCAAGCCCAAGTACCTGGCCGACACGCCGCGCTTCATCGCCTACATCCGCGCCACCGCCGGGCGCTACCGCGAGCTGACGCCGCTGCTGCGGCTGGTGGACCAGGTCGAGGGCGCCGCCGCCGTCGAGGCCTTCAGCTTCGGGCGGATGTAGCCCCCCGCCGACGCATGCCGCGCATCTACAGCCCCGAACCGCTGTCGGAGGGCGGCTCCATCGCCCTGGCGCCGGGAGCGGCCCGGCACGTGCAGGTGCTGCGCCTGCAGCCAGGCGACGGCATCGTGCTGTTCGACGGCCGCGGCGGCGAGTACGCGGCCACGGTGGAGCGCATGGGCCGCAGCGAGGTCCAGGTGCGCATCGGCGCGCACGACCCCGTCGAGCGCGAGGCGCCGCGCCAGGTGCACCTGGCCGTGGGCATGCCGGCCAACGAGCGCATGGACTGGTTGGTGGAAAAGGCGGCCGAGCTGGGCGCCGCCAGCCTGCAGCCGCTGGTGACGGCGCACGGCGTGCTGCGCCTGGCCGGCGAGCGCGCGGCGAAGAAGCAGGCGCACTGGCAGGCGGTGGCGGTGGCGGCCTGCGAGCAGTGCGGCCGCAACCGCGTGCCGCCCATCCATCCGGTGGTGCCGCTGGCCGACTGGCTGGCGGGCCTGCCGGCGCAGGAGGCGCCCGGCCGGCTGCTGCTGGGCTTTTCGCCGGATGCACGCCCGCTGGCGCAAGCCGGGGCGCCCCTGGCAGGCGCCTGCACCGTGCTCGGCGGCCCCGAGGGCGGGCTGAACACGCAGGAGGAAGCCGCCGCCCGTGCCCGCGGCTTTCAGCCCGCCACCCTGGGGCCGCGCGTGCTGCGTGCCGAGACGGCGCCGCTGGCGGCCCTGGCCGGCCTGATCGCCCTGGCCGGCTGAAGCGGCGGCTGCGCCTGCGCGGCGACGGCCTCGCCCAGCCAGCCGGCGAATGCCTCCACCAGCGGATCGTCTGCGCGCTGGGGCGCGATGAACACGCTGTAGCCGCGCGCGTCCTCGCCGACGTGCGGATGGACCTGCACGAGTTCGGCGCTGCGCAGCTCGCGGGTCACGCAGTAGTCGGGCACCAGGCCGACGCCCAGGTCCGCGCGCACGCCCTCCACGAGCATCGAGAACAGGTCGAAGCGATGGCCCGTCGCCGCGTTCTCCGGCCGGCGCGCGATGCCCGCCTGCTCGAACCATTGCGCCCACGCCCCCAGGCGCGAACCCAGCTGCAGCAAAGGCACCGCGCGGAAGTCGCCGCGCGCGACGGCGCGCCGCCAGCGCGAACCCGGCGCGCAGACGACCACGCAGCGCTCGCGCATCAGCGGCCTGCGCTGCGCATCCGTCCAGGCGGCATCGTCGTACTGCACGGCCAGGTCGAAGGGCCATTCCTCCAGATACAGACGCGTCGGAAAAACCTGCAGATGCAGGCTGCACGCCGGCTGGCGCGCCACGAAGTCCGCCATGCGCGGCATGAGCCAGCGCTCGGCAAACACCGGCACCGCGCCCACCAGCAGCCGCCTGCCGTCGGCGCGCTGCGCCATGGCCTCCAGCGTGTGGTTCTCCAGGCGCAGCAGGTCGGCGCTCACCTGGGCGTGATAGCGCCGGCCCGCGTCCGTGAGCGTGGTGCCGCGCGCGCTGCGCTGCACCAGCCGCACGCCCAGGTGCGATTCCAGCTGCCGCAGCTGCTGGCTGACGGCGCTGTGCGTCAGGCACAGCTCCTCGGCCGCCCGGCTGACGCCATGATGGCGCGCCACGGCATCGAACACGACGAGCGAGCGGGTGGAGGGAATGTGGCGGCGCATGCGGTGGTTAGAAAAACTGACGATGCCTGGGATTAAAGCGCAGCACGCCCTTTGCGCGCGGCGCAGAATTTCCGGTTGCCTGAGGGCGGCCCTGCGGGCCGCCGCCTCTCCCTCTTCCACCGTCGCCCGCCCCATGTCTTCGTCATTCCTCTCGTCCCCTCGCCCCGCTTCCCTGGCACGCCGCGTAGCGCTCGCTGCCGCGCTGTGCGCTGCCGCCACGGCCTCCGCCCAGAGTTTCAACGCCGTCGCCCCCACACGGGCACAGGTGCGGCCGGAGGTGGACCAGGCCTACACCCAGTTGCTGGCCGCCCCGCAGGTGCGCAAGCTGCTGGAGGACGTGAAGGCCGACCATGAGCGTTCCATCGAGGACCTGCGGATGCTCACCGAGATCGAGGCGCCGCCCTTCAAGGAGCGCAAGCGCGCCGAGGCCTTCCTCGCCCGCATGAAGGCGCTGGGCCTGGCCGACGCGGCGATCGACGAGGAAGGCAACGTGGTCGGCCTGCGCAAGGGCACCGGCCAGGGGCCGAAGCTGCTGGTCTCGGCGCACCTGGACACGGTGTTCCCGGAAGGCACGGACGTGAAGATCAAGGACCTGGGCAGCGGCCGGCTGGCCGCTCCCGGCATCTCCGACGACACGCGCGGCTTGTCGGTGCTGCTGTCGTGGCTGAAGGTGCTGAACGACAACGACGTGCAGACCGTGGGCGACCTGCTCTTCGTCGGCAACGTGGGCGAGGAGGAACTGGGCAACCTGCGCGGCATGAAGCGCATCTTTGCCGACCACCGCGACATCGACGGCATGGTGGGCCTGGAGCCCGCGCCCGACGGCAGCGTGCTGATCCTGGGCACCGGCAGCCACCGCTACGAGGTCACCTTCAAGGGCCCGGGCGGCCACAGCTACGCCGCCTTCGGCCAGGTGCCCAGCGCCATCCACGGCATGGGCCGCGCCATCGCCAAGATCGCCGAGGTGAAGACGCCGAGCTTTCCCAAGACCACCTTCACCGTCGGCACCGTGAGCGGCGGCACCTCCGTCAACACCATCGCGCCGGAGGCGAAGATGGCGGTGGACATCCGCTCCGACCAGATGGAGCCGCTGCAGGAGACCGAGAAGAAGATCCTGGCCGCCATCGACGAGGCGGTGGCCGAGGAAAACAAGCGCTGGAACGTGAGCACGCTGGGCGTGACGACCAAGCTGATCGGCGACCGCCCGGGCGGCAAGACGCCGCCGGATTCCGTGATCGTCGAAGCCGCAACGCGCGCCAACGCCGCCTTCGGCCACAAGACGCTGCTCTCGGGCGCCAGCACCGACGCCAACGTGCCCATGTCGCTGGGCATCCCCGCGATCATCATCGGCGGCGGCGGCAAGACCGGGGGCTTCCACGCGATGAACGAGTGGATCGACGTGACCGACGGCTGGAAAGGCGCGCAGAACTCGCTCGTCACCGTGCTCGGCCTCGTGGGCGTGCAGGGCGTGTCGCAGCCGCTGCTCGAGAAACTGCCCCCGCGCAGCCGCTGACCGGGGCGCGCTCGCACTGGCGCTGGGCTGGCCGGCTGACGAGGCGCCGCCGCGTTCAGGCGCCGAGCCGCTCGTCCAGCCATTGCCGCAGGGCGGCATAGACCGGCCCGGCATCGCGCTCGTTCAGCAGTTCGTGGTAGAGCGGCTCGAAACACAGCGAGCGGACCTGCTGCGCAGGCGCCGCCGCAGCGAAGGCCCTGCTGCCGCCAGGGCTGACAAGCCGGTCCGCGCCGGCATAGAGCAGCAGCGTGGGCAGCGGCCAGCGCGGCGCGGCGGCGAGCACCACCTCTCGCCCTTCGTCGGCCAGAAAGCGCGCCAGCCGCGCGCCGATGCGGTCGTGCACCCGCGGATCGGCACGGTAGGCGGCGACCACCGCCGGGTCGTGCGAGATGCTGTCGGCATCCAGCCCATTGCCCACGCGCAGCGAAGGCGCCAGCCGCGACAACACGGCGACGAGCAGCTTCTGCAACGGCGACAGGCCGGGATCGATGGCCGGCGAGGAGAGCGCCAGCGCATCCACCGGCGCCGCGCCCCGCGCCGCCGACCGCGCCACGAAGCTGGACGCCACCAGCCCGCCCAGGCTGTGGCCGAGCAGCACCAGGGGAAGCCCCGCATGACGCCGGCGCGTGCGGTCGACGACGGCGCCGAGGTCTTCCACCAGCCGCAGCGGATGCGGCAGGCCGCCGCGCGGGCCGCTGGAACGGCCGTGGCCGAAGTGGTCGTGCGCGCAGACCGCCAGGCCCAGGTCGTGGAGCCAGCGGGCCACGTGCGCATAGCGGCCGGCGTGCTCGCCCAGCCCGTGCACGATCTGCGCCACGCCGCGCGGCGCCTGCGGTGCCGGCCACTCGTAGAGCGCCAGCGTGGCGCCGCCGGGCCGCGCCAGGACGCCTGCGGCGCCCCGCTGCGGCGCGAC
>JASGDG010000136.1:0-11162 GCA_047607325.1 Xenophilus sp.
CTGATGGCCCCGCTGGGCTACGTGCCGCCGGCTGAGTTCGCGGCCGCCTACTATCGCAATCTTGAGCAGCAGGCCACTCCGGCCTGACTCAAGCCAATCGGCCTCCGCGAAAGCCGGGGCGGTTCAATGAGGATCTGGCCAGACTTCTTTCAACAGGAACTCAAGCCCCTTGGGATCGGTGTAGCCCGCAGCTTCGCACAGTACATGGTCGTTGTAGAACAGCCTTTCGCGCAGGGATGCACTCGACGCGAACATCTTGCGTGCCGCTGCCACATCGCTGGAGTGGCGCGACCTGTCACCATCGATAGGCTCACCCAAGGCACGTTTGAATTGCGGCAAAGGATCGCGCCATGCCCTCCACCTATCCACCACATACCCAACCGCCCTCTCGACGGGCTGGATCACGGAAACACCCTCCTTGACAGCGACCCCCATCACGATGACCAAGGAGATCAACTGCAATAGGAAAAAGGTCGAGACTCGTCCCTTCCAAGGCTGCTGGATGCAGGCATAGACCCCCAGCAAAACGAGTGCGCCCATCGAGGCAACCAAGGCGAGATCGACGAGGTTGTTTGCCAGAACAACGGCCGCCAGCCCTGCCATGCCCACTGGAGAAAAGCGGGTCGATGAAATGACAAAGATCGCCAGAACGACCGGCCCCCACAGCAAGACACCGGACAAGAACAGCGCCACCGAGGCCCAGGGATGGTGACCAATCCGCGGCGTCGCTTCAGGTGACACTGGTGCCGGCATCGCAGACTCCTTTGAGGCCTGTTTCACTCGACACCCGCCATCGCCTGCCCCAGCAAAATCATCTTGCGTGCCATGGATCGACCTTTCCTGTTCTGCGTCCTACCATCCACGAATCTAGCGCGTGCGCGGAATGAACGGATTCTCGCTGACGCGCTTCTTGAGTTCGCTGCAGTGCGTCAGCAGGTACTTCTGCGCCGGACGCATCACCCCCAGGAGATAACGCACGATCTCGATGGCCGGCGGGACAGGGGCCCGATGTAGGGCGGCACGTCCTGCGGCCGCTTGCCGGCCTTGCGCATCTCGTCCTGAATCTGCCGGGTCTGCCAGCCGCGAGGGCTGTAGAGCCGCAGCATTTGGAGGAACTCCGGCAGTTCAGGCAGGTGCAAGATAAATAGAAGCAACCCATTCGAATCCGGTCATTGGCTGTGTCCGATGCGGGTTTCTTCGAGCTGAGTCAAGCCGCGCACCAGTGCGGCCTGCCCCCATCGTGAGGACTGACGGCGCCGGAGGCGAAGAGGTACTGGCGCTGCAGCCTGGCCCTCACCACAGACCCTACTCGCCTGGGCGCCCAGCACCGTCGGGACGAGCCCGGCAGCCCCGAAGCGTGCCTCGTCCTGGAACATCAGCAGCTGGCAGTAGGCGGTGGAGGCCACGTTCAAATCCCATCGTTCGTCCTTCAGGTCCGCCAGGTACAAGGTCTTGGCTGCGCGCGGCCGGCTCGACGCGGCATCCGGCGCAGGCGCCGCGCGTGATCAGCAGCGGCCGGTCAGAGATGGGTTGTCAGCGTAGGTGAGCGCCGATGGCGAGTGCCCGCCTCGTAGGCATAGGCCTGCGCCAGCAGCTGCGGCTCGCTCCACTGCCGTCCTAGAAACAGCAGCCCGAAGGGCGCGCCCGATCGGTAGTAGCCCGCCGGCATGGTGACGGCCGGCAGGCCGGCGATGTTGAGCTCGCCCACCGTCGTCTCCTGGATCGTGCCGGTGCGCACGTGCGGCAGTTCCTCGCGCATCTGCGGAAACACCAGCCCGTCCAGCCGCTCGCGGGCGAAGACCTCGTCGATGATTTGCAGGTAGCGCTCCTTCACCGCGATGAACTCCGACAGGTCCGGCGGCGCCGAAGGATCGCGCAGGCAGGCAACGAACTGCGGCAGGCTGTGCATGAAGTGCAGCACACCGCCCGGCTCGAAGGCCGCCTGGGCCGCCGTGGCGCGGGCAAACTCATCGAAGGTCTTCAGCGCCGCATCGGGGCCCAGCCGCTGCAGGTACCGGTGCAGGTCGTACGGCACCGACTCCATGCCGCGTGCGTCGAAATTGGGCAGCGGCGCCGTCGGCTGGCGCAGCGACGCGAAGCCGGTGCCGGCAAAGGGGTCCTCCACCAGCACCGCGCCCAGGCCGCGCAGTTCGTCGGCGGCCCGGGCATACAGCGCGCTGGTCTCGGGCGACAGCGGCTGGTCGCGCCAGCCGGGGCCATAGAGGCCGAGCCGCACGCCGCGCAGGGCGTCGGTGGACAGAAGCGCCGTGTAGCCGCCAATGGGCTTCTTGCCCACACCCGCCAGCGTCTTGGGGTCTTCGGCGCTGTAGCCTGCAAGCACGTCCAGGCAGAGGGCGGCATCGCGCACGTTGCGCGCGATCGGCCCCACCACGTCGCGGTTACCGGAGAGAGGCATGACACCGGCATTGGGCACCAGGCCGATGGTGGGTTTGATGCCGACCAGGTCTTGCGCGGAGGCAGGGTTCTGGATCGAGCCGCCCGTCTCCTCGGCCAGACCCAGCACGGCCATGTTGGCGGCGACGGCGGCCGCCGTGCCGGCGCTGCTGCCGCCCGGCACGCGGCCGGCCATGGCCACGTTCTGCGTCGGGCCGGCCCAGCTGTCGTCGGCATGGGTGCCGGTGTGGCTGAGCACCGGCACGTTGGTCTTGCCGAGGATGACAGCACCGGCGGCTCGCATCCTCGCGACCACCGGCGAGTCGGTGGCCGGAAACAGGTCCACACCGCCCGTCTTGCTGTGCAGCAGCGACCAGCCCGCCGTGGTGGGGAAGCCCACCATGTCCATCGGATCCTTCACCACGACCGGCACGCCGGCCAGCGGCCCGAGCGCTTCGCCCGCCTCGCGGCGTGCGTCGATGGCGCGCGCGTCCTCGATCGCGCGCGGGTTGAGAAAGATGATGGCGTTGTAATGCGCGTTGTAGGTCTCGACCTGGGCCAGGCAGGCGCGTGCCAGACTTTCGGCGGTGAAGGCGCCGCTGCGAAAGCCCGCATGGACGGCATCGACGGTCAATGCGCCGAGGTCGACGGAGGCGGCGCCTGCGGCCGGCGGATTCTGTGTGGATTCGAGGGTACTCACGGAAGGATTCCTTTTGGAAAGGTTGCGGCAGGGGCCCCGGGCCGCAGGCGGCCCGGGGAGGAGGACGGCGCGGGCGAAGGCGCTCCGGCGTGCGGTCAGAAGGTCATGTGCCTGTCCACCACCTCGTCGCTCAGCCGGTCGATGGATCCGCTTTCGACGACCGAGCCCTTCTCGAACATCGCGAAGCGGCTGGCCACGCGCCGCGCGAAATCGATGTTCTGCTCGACCAGCACCATCGTCATGCCGAACTCCCGGTTGAGCCGGATGATGGCGGCCTCGATCTCCTCCACGACAGAGGGCTGGATGCCCTCGTTCGGTTCGTCCAGCAGCATCACGCGCGGATGCGCGGCCAGCGCGCGGGCGATGGCAAGCTGCTGCTGCTGACCGCCAGAGAGCACGCCCCCGGGCCGCTCCAGGTTGGCCGCGAGGTAGGGAAAGAGTTCGAGCGCGAGCGGCGGGATGGTCACCGGCCCGCGCCCCGCGAAGCAGCCCATGAGGATGTTCTGCCGCACGCTGAAGTCCGCGATGATCTCGCGGCCTTGCGGCACGTAGGCGATGCCGCTGCGCGCCCGCAGGTGCGTGGCCAGGCCCTCGATGGCACGGCCTTCGAATTCGATGGAGCCGGTGGAGCGCACCATGCTGCCCATGAGCGCACGCAGCAGCGTGGTCTTGCCCATGCCGTTGCGCCCGAGGATGGCGGTGACCTGGCCGGCCGGGATGTCCAGACTGACGTCCTGCAGCGCGTGGCTGCGGCCGTAGTAGCTGTTGACGGCGTTGAGCTTCAGCATGGTGCGGCGATTCCGTGGGAGCCCAGATAGGCCTGGCGGACCCGGGGGTCGCGTTCGATCTGCTCGACGCTGCCTTCAGCCAGCACCTTGCCCAGGTGCAGGACGGTGATCCGCTCGGCGATGTCGCGCACGAAGGCCATGTCGTGCTCGACCACCAGGATCGTCTGGCGGCCGCGCAGGGCATTGAGGATCTGTGCCGTCCGGCTCGTCTCGGCATGGGTCATGCCCGCCGTCGGCTCGTCGAGCAGGATCACCTTGGGCTTCTGGGCGATGAGCAGGCCGAGCTCGAGCCATTGCGTCTGGCCGTGGCTCAGGTCCGCGGCCTGGCGGCGCTGCAGACCTTCCATCCCGGTCAGCGCCAGGATCTCGTCGATGCCCGCCTCGGCCGCCCGGCCGAAACCCCAGCGCAGGTTGCGCAGGATCGAGGGCTCGCGCGTGGCGGCCACGCCGAGGTTCTCGCGCACGGTAAGTTCGCGGAACACGCTCGGGATCTGGAACTTGCGCCCGATGCCCGCGCGCGCCACGCGGTACTCGGGGCGGTTGGTGATGTCGATGCCGTACAGCAGGACCTGGCCCTGCGAGCTGCGCGTCTTGCCGGAGATGAGGTCCATCAGCGTGGTCTTGCCGGCGCCATTCGCGCCCAGCAGCACCCGCAGTTCGCCTTCGGCCACCTGCAGCGACACGCCGTCGACCGCCTTGAAGCCGCCGAAGCTCACGCCCAGCGACCTGAGTTGGAGTGCGGGCACCGCCGTCATGCCGCCCCTCCCGCCTTGCGCCTGGAAGGCGCATTCCAGCGCGCCAGCAGTTCGTGGGCCCAGCCGCCGAGGCCCATCGGCAGGTACAGCACCACCAGCACGAAAGCCAACCCCACGATGACGCGCCAGGCTTCCACCAGCGACTGGGTCTCGCTCGCCGTCGACTCCAGCATATTGATCAGGATGGCGCCGACGCACGCGCCCAGCAGGGAGCCGCGGCCGCCCACGGCCGCCCAGACGACCATGGTGATGGAAAAGGCCAGGTCCATGAAGGTCGGCGATGCGAACTCGGCCACGACCACATACAGCATCCCGGCCAGCGCCGCGATGCCGGCTGACAGGCTGAAGAAGAACACCTGATAGTGCGACACATCGAAGCCGAGGTAGCGCGCGCGCTGCGGATCGGCGGCAGTGGCCCGCAGGATCAGCCCGGCCCGGGTGGCCAGCAGCAGTCGGGCGCCGATCAGCACCGCAGCCAGCGCCAACGCGACGAGGTAGTAAGTGGCCATGCTGTAGGGATCGAACTCGAAGCCGCCGAACTTCAGCCAGGCCAGGTCGGACAGGCCATTGAAGCCGTTCGTCAACGGCTGGGCATCGACCACCAGGAGCCTCGCCAGCAGCACGAGCGCCAGCGTGATGATCGACACGAACACCCCCGCGATGCGCTTGCGGAACATAACCAGCCCCAGCAGGAAGGCCACCGCGACCGGCAGCACCAGCCCCGTCAGCAGGCCGAAGGACTGATGCCGGAACGGCGACCACAGGAAGGCCATCGGATTGATGCAGCACAGGTCGATGACGGCGCCGGGCTCGGCGTTGGACAGCATGAAGTCCGGCACCGGCCCATTGCCCCCGTGCTGGAGGCTGGCGGGGCTGGCCATCTTGAGCGACATGGCCAGCATGTAGGCGCCCAGGCCGAAGAACAGCCCCTGCCCGAGATTGAGGATACCGGCATAGCCCCAGCACATGGCGATGGCGATGCCGAGCATGCCGTAGACCAGGTACTTGGCGAGCCGATTGAGCCAGAAGGCGTCCAGCAGCAGCGGCGCTGCGAGCAGGCACAGCACAAATACGGCATAGACGGCGAACGTCGCACGCCTGTCGAGTGTCGAGTGCATGGCTCAGCGGCCCTTGAACGAGAACAACCCGCTGGGCCGCGCGACGATGAGGACGATCACCAGAGCGAACATGGCGGCCCGGGCGACGATGTCGTTGGACACGGCGGCCACGACGCCGTTGATCTCGCCCAGGCCGAGCGACATGAGCACTGCGCCCAGCAGGCTGCCGACGCCGCCGGCCACGACAACCAGGAAGCTGTCGACCACCAGGGACGTCCCCATATCGGGCGACACCGTCTTGAAGCCGGCGACCAGCACGCCGGTGATGCCCGCCAGGCCCGCGCCGAAGGCAAAGGTCCAGGCGTTGACGCGCTGCACGTCGATGCCGCATGCGGCCGCCATGCGCGGATTGCGGATGATGGCCCGGACCTGCATGCCGATGCGCGTGCGGTACATCAGCAGCCAGGTGGCGGTGGTCAGGACCACGGTGCAGGCCACGATGAAGGCGCGGTAGGCATTGATCGACACCCCTGCCAGCTCGATCGCGCCCTCGAGTTCCAGTGGAACGGGCATGTTCTGCAGCCCGGGGCCGAGGCCCTGGATGTGGATGCCGAAGAAGGCGAGGCCTCCTTCCAGCCGGACCGCCTGCTGCACCAGGATGGCGACACCCCAGGTCGCCAGCAGCGTGTCGCCCAGCCGCCCGTACAGGCGCCGCACGACGATGCGCTCGATCAGAAAGCCCAGCAGGCCCGCGGCCACGAAGGCCAGCGGGATCGCCGCATACAGGCTCCAGCCGAGCCAGATCTGCGCCAGCACGGCGCAGTACGCGCCGACCATGACCATTTCCCCGTGCGCCATGTTCACGACGCCCATGGCGCCGTAGATGATGACCAGGCCCAGGGCGGCCAGTAGAAGGATCGAGCCCACGCTCAGGCCGATCAGGAGGACGTCGAGCATCTCGCGAGTTCCGAAGGACGCTGCTGCCCCGCCCGCGCGCGGCGCGCCGGCGGGCGGGGATGGCAGCTGGGTCAGGCCTTGACCTGGGCCGCGCCCTTGGGCGTGCAGATCAGGTGATCGTTGGTTTCGCCATAGGCGAAGTACGGCAGCGGCCGCACGGGCGCAGGTGCGGCATCGACCACCTTGCTCTGGCCGTCGGCCTGCCACTGTCCGATGCGCGGCGTCACCCAGGCGTGCAGGCTGTCGGGATCGATGAGGACCTTGCCGCCGGGCGCATCGAAGCTCTGGCCGCCGATGTGGGCGCGGATCGAATCCGCGCTGGTGGACTTGCCGGCCTCCACTGCCTGTTTCCACAGGAAGACCTGGAAGTAGGCAGCCTCCAGCGAGTGGTACGTGACGGCCTCCGGGTCATTGACGAACTTGCGGTAGCGCTCGATGAAAGACCGGTTGGAGGGCAGGTCGATGGACATGAAGTACGGCACCGAGGTGTAGCTGCCGGCAGCGTATTCGGGTCCCATTGCGGCGATCTCGATCTCGCTGGTGACGGTGGCGCAGATCGGCACGGCGGCCTGCGATATGCCCTGGTTCTTGTACTCGCGGTAGAAGGCCACGAGGGAGTCGCCCACCACGTTCGAAAGCACCACGTCGGCGCCCGACTCCTTGATCTTGCGGACCATGCTGGCCCATTCGGAATGGCCGAGTTCGAGATATTCGTCGGCGACCCAGGAGGCGCCAGCCTGCTCGATCAGCTTCTTGCTGACCTTGGCCATCTCCCGCGGATAGACATAGTTGGAGCCGACGATGAAGAACTTCTTCTTGCCCAACTTCTGCACGATCCAGGGGATGTAGCTGCCCAGCTGCTGGTTGGCCACCGCGCCGCTGTAGACCACGCTCTTCGAGCATTCGAAGCCTTCGTAGTGGGTCTGGTAGAACAGCATCGCATTGCGCCGCTCGAAGACCGGCAGCACCGCCTTGCGGCTGGCCGAGGTGTGGCAGCCGAACACCGTCTCGATGCGGTCGCGCGTCACCAGCTTGGAGGCCTTCTCGTTGAAGGTCTTGGGGTCGGAAGCGCCGTCCTCCAGGATCACCTCGACCGGACGGCCCATGACGCCGCCGCCCGAATTGATCTCGGAGACGGCCAGTCGTACGGCATTGGCCAGCATCTTCTCGACGATGGACAGGCCGCCCGTCTGGGAATAGAGCGCGCCGACCTTGATGGTGTCCGCGGCGAAGGCAGGACGGATCCATGCAGGGACAGAAACCGCGGCGGCGGCGGTGGAGGCCGCGGAGGTGGCGAGCAGGCGGCGGCGAGAAATAGTCAACATGGCTGAATCCTCAAGACGTGCGGCGTCGTTCTCTGACGAACGCCAGAAGTTGATGAACCTGAGTCGAGCAAACCAGTCGACGGCACTGTCGAGGGCGGGCGAAAAAAAACCCACAACGCAGCGGTCGCTGCAGTGTGGGCTCCCTTGCCGGGTTCCAGGAGGACGGACATCGTCGCCTGGATCAACCTCACCAGGCCTGATTGCTCAAGGGGGTGAGGCCACCTTGCGGCAGGATGGCCTGCCTGCAAGGTGCAATGATCTTATACGGTCACTTTGCCACGTGCAACAGGCTTTCCATGTTGATGATCGATGTGGCCACCTGCTCCATGGACAGCCGTTTGGACATGGCCTGCCCGCGAATGGCCTCGTAAGCCTCTTCCTCGCTGATGCTGCGCGAGGCCATGAGGATGGTCTTGGCCCGGCTCATCGCCTGGTCGCTGGCAATCTTGCGCCGCAGCTTGCGGTTCTCTTTGAGCAGGGCCTGGCGCTCCGCCCACATGCTGCGCGCGGCAATGAGGCTGGCCAGCAGGCCGAAGGGCTTGATGGGCTTCTGAACCACCGCGCAGGCGCCGCTTTCCAGCACCAGCTGCAGCGTGGTCGGGTCCTCGTAGTTCAGCACCGCGATCATCGTGGGCCCCGGCTTGGGCAGCGACTTGAGCAGGGCTTCGATGGCATGCCGGCTCTCGCCTTCGGTCAGCAGGAACAGCACGTCGGTGTTGGCAGCGAGCACGGCCGGCACCGGCCATGCCACGCTGACCATGCAGCCCACGCGCCGCAGATGAGCCACGAGTGCATCGCCCTCGCTGTCGGGCGGATGGACGACGACCACCTTGAGTTCGGGCAACTCGCGCAGCAGCGATATGGCCATGCCGTGGGTCTCCTCAGGCCGTTCGCTCGGAGAGCAGATCAAAGCGGCTCCCGTACATGTACGGATCGGGCTTGATCCGGATGCCGGGGTCGTCGACGACCTGGAACATGCCCTGGGCATCGACGCGGGCCACGCGCGGCCAGAGGTACGTGTGGTGGTTTTCCTTGTCGATCCGCACGCGCCCCTGGGGCGCGTCGAATTCATGCTCGTGCAGATGGAGCAGCATCGAATCCAGCCTGTCGTCTCCGGTGCGCGCAAGCGTCTGCGCATAGAGCTTCACCTGGAAGTAGGCGGCTTCGGCGCAGGCCGTGATCGGCAACTCGCGGCCGAAGCGGGCGCGGTAGGCACGCACGAACTCATGGTTGGCGGGGGTGTCGATGGTCGAGAAATACGGTGCGGCCGTGATGCTGCCTTCGGCCACGTCGACCGGCATCTGTGCGATCTCGGCCTCCTGCGTCGACTGGCTGGCGATGGGATGGGTGCGCTGGTCGAATCCCGCGTCGCGGTAGGCCTGGTAGAAATGGGCGATGCCGTCGCCCACGACGGTGGAATAGATGACATCGGGCCGTGCAGCCTTGACGCGCCGCATGACCTTCGCCATGTCGATATCCGCCACGCGCAACGGCACGTACATCTCGTCGATCAGTTGCCCGCCGGACTGCCGGAAGAGGTCGGCCACGATCCGGTTGGATTCGTAGGGATACACGTAGTCGGAGCCGATGAGGAACAGGCGCTTGCCGAAATGCCTGGAAAGGTACCGCACGAGCTGGACCGAGTTCTGGTTAGGCGCGGCGCCGGTGTACACGCAGTGCGGGGAGTATTCGAAGCCCTCGTACAGCGTGGGATAGAACAGCAACGCGCGGTGAGCCTCCACCACCGGCAGCACTGCCTTGCGGGTGCTCGACATGTGGCAGCCAAAGATCACGCGCACGCCCTGGTCATCGCACATCTCCCTGGCCAGTTCTCCATAACGCTTGGGACGGGACTCGGGGTCCCGGACGATTGGCTCGATGGGCAGTCCGAGGATACCGCCGGCCTGGTTGATTTCCTCGATGGCCAGCAAGGTGGCCGCCTGCTGCGTCCGCTCGACGGCAGCCGTCACGCCTGTGGTGGAGAACAGGACTCCGACCTGCCATGTTCGCGCCTGGGATGTGCTCACGCTTGCCAATCTCCAAAAAAAAGCTCCCAACGACTGCCTGCGAGTCGTTGGGAGCTTCCCTGCTCCGGGGTTGATGTTCGCGGCTGGGCATGTCGCGCCGCCGTTGGCAACACTCTATCAGCGCACGGAATCGCCCGCACGACTCTGCCGCACACGAGCCTGCGGGCCGCCATGCGCGGCCCCTTTGACCACGCGCATCCGCCCGCACCCAGCCCGCCGCCGTCTTCGCCACCATCGGCGCCGGGCTGTTGGTGTTGCCGCTGGCGATGGTGGGCATCGTGCTCGCATCCACCCCACGCAGGCCTGCGAGGCGAACCGGGCTTGGAATTCGCCGGAAGCGTTCATCGCAGCCATAAAGAAATCGTCATGTACCAATACCATATTGCAATCATTTTCTTATTCCATCGCTCCACAATGCAGCGCAGAGAAGGACCTCACTGTGGATTCGACCTATTTCATCGTGGCGCTCGGCGCCGTCGCCGCGGGCTTCGTGCAGGGACTGTCGGGATTCGCGTTTGGACTGGTGGCCATGTCATTTTGGGCCTGGACGCTCGAGCCACGGCTGGCCGCCGTGCTGGCGGTGTTCGGCGCTCTGACCGGGCAGGTCATTGCCGCCCTTTCCGTACGGCGCGGCTTCGACGCGAAGCGGCTGCTGCCCTTCGTGCTCGGCGGGCTGGTCGGTGTGCCGCTGGGCGTCCTGCTGCTGCCGCGCCTGGATGTGGACTGGTTCAAGGCAATCTTGGGGACGCTGCTGGTACTGTGGTGCCCGGCGATGCTGGCGGCGAAGAGCCTGCCGCGTATCACGCGCGGCGGCCAGTGGGCCGATGGCGCCGTGGGGCTGGCCGGTGGCGTGATGGGCGGCATCGGTGGCTTCACAGGCACTCTGCCAACTCTCTGGTGCACGCTGCGCGGCTTCGACAAGGATGCGCAGCGCGCAGTGATTCAGAACTTCAATCTTTCGATGCTGCTGGTAACGATGGGCACCTATGTCGCCACGGGCTTGGTTATACGAGACATGCTGCCGTTATTCGCTATCGTGGCGCCAGCGATGCTGGTGCCGACGTTGCTTGGGGCCAGGCTCTACATCGGCATCAGCGAAGTGCGGTTCCGGCAAATCGTGCTTGGATTGTTGATGGCATCCGGCTTCGTTCTGCTTGC
>JASGDG010000137.1:0-5433 GCA_047607325.1 Xenophilus sp.
CGACCCGCTCACGCTCTCGCGCACCGGCGAGCTGGTGATCCGCCTGCACGCGGCCGAGGCGCTGCAGCAGCGCGCCGCCGCCCACCTCGACGCCGCCCGCGACAGCGACGGCTCCGCGGCCAGCGCGCGGCGCGTCACCGAGGCCTCCATCGCCGTGGCCGAGGCCAAGGTGCTGACCACCACCCTGGCGCTGGACGCCAGCAGCACGCTGATCGAGCTGGGCGGCACCCAGTCCACGCTGCAGGCGCACGCGCTGGACCGCCACTGGCGCAACGCCCGCACCCACACCGTGCACGACCCCGTGCGCTGGAAGTACCACGCCGTCGGCAACCACTGGCTCAACGGCGCGCAGCCGCGCCGCCATGCCTCCCTCTGATCCCTCCATCCTCCTTCCCGCCATGACCTCACTGAAACGCCGCCACCTCCTGCAAGCCGGCCCGGCCGCCGGGCTGCTCGCCGCGCTGCCGCCGGCGCACGCCCAGACGCGCCAGGAAACCGTCCGCGTGCTGGCCGAGGGCGCGCCCAACTCGCGCGACCCGCACGGCGAAGGCGTGAGCCGCGAATCGCTGGGCACCTTCACCAACGTCTACGACCGGCTCATCAACTTCGACCGCGTGAAGCTGCCCTCGGGCATCTGGCGCTACGACTACACGCGCTTCAAGGGCGAGCTGGCCGAGCGCTTCGAGGTCTCGCCCGACGGCAAGGTGCTGACCTTCCATCTGCGCCGCGACGCCACCTTCCACGACGGCGCGCCCGTCACCGCCGCCGACGTGAAGTGGTCGCTCGACCGCGCCGTGAGCCTGCCCGCCTCCAGGCGCCAGCTCTCCACCGGCTCGCTGACCGACCCGGCGCAGTTCACGGCCGTGGACCCGCACACGCTGCGCATCACGCTGCCGCGCGCCGACCGCTACACCCTGCCCAACCTGGCGCTGTTCTTCGCCTCGGTGCTGAACTCGGCGCTGGTGAAGAAGCACGCCACGCCCGACGACCCGTGGGGCGCGCAGTGGGTGCGCAACAACGCCGCCGGCGGCGGCGCCTTCCGCATCGAGTCGTGGACGCCCGGCCAGCAGGTGGTCTACGCCCGCTTCGACGACTGGAAGAGCGGCCCGCTGCCCTACGTGCGGCGCGCCATCTTCCAGACCGTGCCCACGCCGGCCACGCGCTCGGCCGCGCTGCAGCGCGGCGACGCCGACGTCGCCCTGCAGCTGCCGCCCAAGGACATCGACGCGCTGGCCGGGCAGAAGAAGCTGCAGGTGCACTCGATCCCGGTCACCAATTCCTTCCGCTTCGTCGCCTTCAACAGCCGCGCCAAGCCCTTCGACGACGTGCGCGTGCGCCAGGCGGTGGCCTGGGCTCTGCCCTACACCAGCCTGTTCCGCGGCGCCAGCCTGGGGCACGGCCAGCCGCTGTTCGGCGCCGCCTCCGCCACGCCGGCCACGTCGGCCTTCCCGCAGCCCTACCCCTACGAGACGCAGCTGCAGAAGGCGCGCGAGCTGCTGGCGCAGGCCGGCTACCCGGAGGGCTTCGCCACCACCTTCAGCTACAACGTGGGCGACGCCACCATCGGCGAGCCCGCCGCGCTGCTGGTGCAGGAAGCGCTGGCGCGCGTGGGCATCCGGCTCACCATCGAGAAAGTGCCCGGCGCGCAGTGGGGCACGCTGCAGACCGAGAAGAAGCTGCCCTTCTACATCGACAGCTCCTCGGCCTGGTTCAACGACCCGGACTACTTCTTCCGCATCTTCTTCCAGGGCGACTGGCGCTGGAACTTCGGCGCCTTCGACAACGCCGAGCTGAACGCGCTGGTGAACGAGGCGCGCTGGGAGACCGACAAGGCGAAGTACGACGCCGCCATCCGCAAGGCGATCCGCATCGCCTTCCGCGAGGTGCCGATCGTGCCGCTGTGGCTGCCCTCCTTCGACATCGCGCTGCAGCCCGACCTGCGCGAGTTCACCTACTACATCCACGGCCAGGTCGACTTCCGGCCGCTCACGCGGGCCTGACGGCCGGCACCGATGCCGATCCTGCGCCGCCTCCTCGCCACGCTGCCCATCCTGTTCGGCGCGGCGGTGTTCACCTTCGTGCTCACGCGGGTGCTGCCGGGCGACGCGGCGGCCTTCCTGGCCTCGGGCCAGGCCAGCCCGCAGGAGATCGCGGCGCTGCGCACGCAGCTCGGGCTCGACCAGCCGCTGCACGTGCAGCTGCTCGACTACCTGGCGCGGCTGGCGCGCGGCGACTGGGGCCAGTCCTTCACCACCGGCCAGCCGGTGGCGGCCGACCTGCTGCAGCGGCTGCCCGCCTCGCTGGAGCTGAGCCTGTTCGCCTTCGCGCTGGCGCTGGCCATCGGCCTGCCGCTGGGCCTGGCGGCCGCGCTGCGGCCCGGCCGCTGGCCCGACCAGCTGTGCCGCGCGGTCTGCACGGCCGGCAGCTGCGCGCCCACCTTCGTGGTGGGGCTGCTGCTGATCTACGCCCTGTACTTCCGCCTCGGCTGGGCGGCCGAGCCGGTGGGCCGGCTCGACACGCTGCTCGCGCCGCCGCCCGTCGCGACCGGCTTCCTGCTGATCGACGCGGCGCTGGCGCGCGACGGCGCGGCCTGGCGCTCGGCTCTGGCGCACCTGCTGCTGCCGGGGCTGTCGATGGCGCTGTTCTCGGTCGCGCCGCTGGCGCGCGTCACGCGCTCGGCCATGCTCTCGGTGCTGGGCAGCGACTTCATGCGCACCGCCAACGCGCTCGGCCTGCCCCGCGCGCAGGTGGTGCTGGCCTACGGCCTGCGCAACGCGCTGCTGCCGGTGCTGACCACGCTGGGGCTGGTGTTCTCGTACATGCTCGGCGCCAACGTGGTGATCGAGAAGCTGTTCGCCTGGCCCGGCATCGGCAGCTATGCGCTGGACGCGCTGATGAACGCCGACCACGCGCCGGTGCAGGGCTTCGTGCTGCTGGTGGCCGTCGTGTTCTCCCTCGTCAACCTGGGCGTGGACCTGCTCGGCCAGTGGGCCGACCCGCGAGCAACGCCATGAAGCACCCCCCAAGCCGCTTCGCGGCTCCCCCCTCTCCTGCGGGAGGGGGGCGCGCCCAGAGGCCTGGCAAAGCCAGTTCCTCGGGTGCCCTGGCATGGCCTGTTCCGCGGCCTTCGGAGCCTTTGCTTGCGAGCCGGCTTTGTGCTCTGCGCATAGCGCGCCGCGCCATGGCCAATTGAGATGGCTGCATCCGCACCGCTCGCGCTGGCGCCGGCCGCCGCCCTGCTGCTGCTGGCCGTGCTCGGGCCGTCGCTGGCGCCGCAGGACCCGCTGGCCACCGACGTGGCCAGCGCCCTGGCGGCGCCCGGCGCCGCCCACTGGTTCGGCACCGACGCGCTGGGCCGCGACGTGTTCAGCCGCGTGCTGGCCGCCACCCGGCTGGACATGCTCATCGCCTTCAGCGCCGTGCTGCTGTCGGCGCTGGCCGGCTCGCTGGTGGGCGCGGCCTGCGGCTTCGCCGGCGGCCGGCTGGACCGCTGGGTCGGTCGCGTGGTGGACGTGCTGATGGCCTTCCCGCTGTTCGTGGTGGCCATGGCGCTGGTGGCCGCGCTGGGCAACTCGGTCGGCAGCGTGGTGTGGGCCACGGCGCTGATCAACCTGCCCTTCTACGTCCGCCTGGCGCGCGCGGAGGTCGCGGTGCGGCGCGAGGCGCCCTATGTGCTGGCCGCGCGGCTGGGCGGCGCGCGGCCGGTGGCGCTGCTGTTCACGGTGCTGCTGCCCAACGTGCTGCCGCTGCTGGCGGTGCAGGTGTCGCTGAACCTGGGCTGGGCCATGCTCAACGGCGCCGGCCTGTCCTTCCTGGGCCTGGGCGTGCGCCCGCCCACGCCCGAATGGGGCGTGCTGGTCAACGAGGGGGCGCAGTCCATCCTCACCGGCCAGTGGTGGGTGGCGCTGTTCCCGGGCCTGGCGCTGTTCGGCGCGGTCTACGCCTTCACGCTGGCCGGCGACGCGCTGCGCGACCTGCTGGACCCGCGCAAGAGGACATGAGCGCCGCCCGGCCGCTCCGAAGGCGCTCGCACCCGCAGTCCGAAGGACGGAGGGTCGGCCCATGAGCATGGCACCGCCGCTGCTTCAAGTGCGCGATCTCGCGGTGCGCTTCCACCGGCGCGGCCGCACGCCGGTGCAGGCGCTGGAGGGCGTGTCCTTCACGCTGGAGGCCGGGCAGACGCTGGCGCTGGTGGGCGAATCAGGCTCCGGCAAGTCGGTCACCGCGCTGGCGCTGGCCGGCCTGCTGGACCCGGCGGCCGAGGTCACGCGCGGCAGCGTGCGCATCGCCGGCACCGAGCTGGTGGGCGCCCCGGCGCACGCGCTGGCGGCCGTGCGCCGCGCACACCTGGCGATGGTGTTCCAGAACCCGCGGCGCTCGCTCAACCCGATCCGCCGCGTCGGCCTCCAGATCGAGGACGCGCTGCAGGCGCGCCGCCGCCGCCCGGCGCGCGAGGCGCGCGAGCGCGCCGTCGAGCTGCTGGCGCAGGTCGGCATCGCCGAACCCGGGGCGCGCTGGCATGCCTACCCCTGGCAGCTCTCGGGCGGCATGTGCCAGCGGGTGATGATCGCGCTGGCCCTGTCCGGCGAGCCCGCGCTGCTGATCGCCGACGAGCCCACCACCGGGCTGGACGTGAGCACGCAGGCCGGCGTGATGGACCTGATCGCCGGGCATGCCCGCGCGCGCGGCATGGCGACGCTGCTGATCACGCACGACCTGGCGCTGGCCGCCACGCGCTGCGAGCGCATGGCCGTGATGCATGCGGGGCAGCTGGTCGAGCAGGCGCCGGCACCGGTGCTGCTGGGCCGGCCCGCGCACCCCTACACGCGCCGCCTGGTGGACGCCACGCCGCGCCGCGGCCTGCCGCTGGCCGCCCTGCAGGCGGTGCCCGGCGAGGTGCCCGACCTGGGCCGGTCCGACCTGCCCGCCTGCCGCTTCGCCGAGCGCTGCGCGCGCCACCACCCCCTGCGCTGCGCGCAGCCGCCCCGCCCGGTCGTGCTGGCGCCGCAGCACGAGGTGGCCTGCTGGGACCCGCTGTGACGAACGACGCGCCGCTGCTGCAGGTCGAGGGGCTGCGCAAGCAGTACGCACTGCCGGCGCGCGGCGCCGCCCTGCCCTGGCGCCGCCCGCGCCGCGTGCTGCAGGCGGTCGACGGCGTCGGCTTCACCCTGCAGCGCGGCGAGGCACTGGGGCTGGTCGGCGAATCGGGTTCGGGCAAGTCCACCACCGCCGGCCTGATCGCGCGGCTGATCGACGCCGACGCCGGCCGCATCCGCTTCGAGGGCGAGGACATCGCCGGCACGCCCGCGCGCCGCGCCGCCGGCGCCCCCTGGCGCGCGCGCATCCAGATGGTCTTCCAGGACCCGGCCGACAGCCTGGACCCGCGCGCCAGCGCCGGCGACGCCATCGCCGCGCCGCTGCGCCGGCTCACCC